>CAYNLV010000072.1:0-2437 GCA_964398175.1 uncultured Rhodospirillaceae bacterium | reverse complement strand
AACGTGATGTGGCCCTTCTGGACAAATCGCTTCGCAAACACGGTTTTAACGTTGGCGCTCTTCATGGCGACATGGATCAGTCTTCCCGTTCGGCTACGCTCGAAAATTTCCGCAATGGCACGATAACGCTTCTCGCGTGTAGCGACGTTGCCGCACGCGGTTTAGATATCGCCGATGTTAGCCATGTTTTTAACTTCGACGTTCCCTTCAACGCCGAAGATTACGTGCATCGCATTGGCCGGACGGCACGTGCGGGCAAAAGCGGAACGGCCTACACGCTCGTTACACCTGAGGACGGTAAACTGGTCGCGGCTATTGAAGAATTAATCAAACTGAAGATTGAACGCGAAATCCTTTCAGACCTGCCCGAGCCATCGCCGCGCTTTAACAAGCGCCGTAAATCGCCGCCAAGGCACGCAGCGCATGATCGCCATACCCATCGCCGTGAAAAATCACGGCATAAAAAACCGCATGGCCCGAAATCGACATCTGAGCCTGCTCATCCTGCGCCCATACATCCACAAGGCGGGTTGACAAAACCAGTTAAGGAATCCGTCCCCCATGCCCACCCGAAGGGCTTTGGCGATAACCTGCCGGCGTTCCTCCGCCGTCCTCCGGCACGACGAAAAGGCATTGTTTAACTTCCTTTTTACTATTCCTGTCATTAGCTAACCTATTATAACGCTTGTCGATTCAGGCTTCCTCTGGCAATCCTGAGACTATGGTTATTTTGTCAAATCAAACCAAGAAATGCGGCGGCTTTTTATCGCCGCTTTTCATGTTTATATTTTTGTTTTCTATGCCCTTCTCTCTTTGCGCTCAAACGCTCAATGTGTTTTCCAGCAAAAACCCCAATAAACCGCAAGAACCAACGCTTCTTCAAGCTGACCGGCTAATCTACAACCAGAAGAAAGGCACAATCACAGCCAAGGGCAATGTCGAAGTCGCGCAAGGCAATCAAGTTCTGCGCGCTGACAAGATTGTTTATGACCAGAAAAAAGACGTCGTCCGCGCCGAAGGGCATATTTCAATCCTTCAACCCTCCGGCGATGTGCTTTTTGCCGATGCCGCCGAAGTCACGAGTAACATGAAGCAAGGCTTTGTCGATAAAGTCAGCTTGTTTTTCGTTGATAACTCGCGCCTTGCCGCCAACGACGCGCAACGCTACGAAGGCCGTTATCTGGTCGCGGACCGCGGCCTTTACACCGCTTGCGATCTTTGCAAAGACGATCCGCAGAGGCCGCCGCTTTGGCAAATCAAAGGCGTTCGCATCACGCATGACAACGAAGCCAAGGACGTCATTTACCGTGACGCGACGGTTGAGTTTGCGGGTATTCCGGCGTTTTACCTGCCCTATTTTTCCCACCCGGATCCCACCGTTAAACGCCGTCAAGGTTTTATGACGCCGACCGGTGGGTTTAGCCAATATATCGGCACATACGCGCGCACGCCCTATTACTTCGATATCGCGCCGAACAGCGATCTTGTGTTCTCGCCAACCTTCAGCGCGAACGACAGAATTCAAGTCGCGAGCGAATGGCGCCACCGCTTTGCGGAAGGAACCATGCGCTGGAACGGCAGCTTTACGCACACCGATCTTGTCGATGAATATGGCGTTGACGAAGGGAAAAACTGGCGCGGCCATTTGTTCGGAACAACGCTTTTCAATCTCGACCACCAGTGGCGGGCCGGAACTCAAGTGGCGTTTACGTCGGATAAAAGCTATTTGCAACGCTACAGCATCACCACCGAAGACCAACTGATCAACAAGGCCTATGTTGAAGGTTTTCGGGGCCGTCATTACGCCACGGCCAACATGTACTACTTTCAGGACCTGCGACCCGGCGCGCGCTTAACGCCTCCCTTCGTGGGGCCAGCCCTACACGTGAGCGCGTTAGGCGAGCCAGGCAAAACGCTCGGCGGGCGCTGGTCGCTGGACGGCGGCATGCTTATCACCTCGCGCAAACGCGACGGGATCGATCCCGCGCTGCAGGGTCCGGACACGCGCCGCATCGATCTTGCTGCCGGTTGGGAAAGGCAGCTTGTTTCCTCAACGGGTTTTTTGACAACGGTATCCGCGCTGGCGCGGATGGACGGCTATTCGGCGAATAATGTCGTCAAAACAGATCCGGCAACGTCCACCACGCGTTTTTCGGACATCTTTAAAATTCGCCAGTTCGCGCAAGGCACCGCGTCGGTGCGCTATCCCCTCGGTCGTCATGGCGACGGTTATCAGCAGATTCTTGAACCGATCGCTGTCGTCTCGGTCGCGCCAAAATTGAGCAATATGAGTCTGCCGAACGAAGACAGCCTTGATGTCGAGTTCGACGAAACCAACCTCTTTTCACCGAACCGCTTTACAGGCATCGACCGGCTTGAAGGCGGCACGCGCGTAGGGTACGGCGTCCGTCATGCGCTGGTCGGGAACAGCGGCGCG
>CAYNLV010000071.1:0-2911 GCA_964398175.1 uncultured Rhodospirillaceae bacterium | reverse complement strand
ATCTTAGGCGATAGGAAGAATATATGAGACAAGGTCCGAGCGGCAGACGGCCTCGGGGTCGTCATCATGGCGGTGGTAATGGCGGCGGAGGCGGTGGTGGCGGCAACCCATCACAAGGCAACATGAACCCCAACCGGCCGCGTTCAGTGGCTTCGCTTCGTCATCAGACTTTTGACAGCAACGGGCCCGATGTACGAGTACGCGGAAACGCGTGGCAGGTGTTCGAGAAGTACCAGGCCTTGGCGCGTGACGCGATGGGATCTGGTGACCGCGTGGCGGCTGAAAACCATCTCCAGCATGCGGAGCATTATTACCGCATTATCGAAGCGATTAATGAAGCCACAGCAGCCGAGCAACGTCAGCGTGGCAATCAGCCGCAGCCTTTTGGCCAACAGCCTGACGTTCCGGCAAACTACTATACACCGGAAGGTAACTTGGCTGCGCCAGCGGGTAATCCACAAACAGCATCGGCACCTGAGGCGGGCGCTTCTATACCTCAAGCGGAAGTGCAGAAGCGCATTCCACCGCCCAGCCCGTTCTTCTCGCCGGAAGAGATGGAAGAGCAAGCGGGCGGTTCCGAACCTTTGGTGGCACGCCGTTGAGACAGTCCAAGTTTTTGAGTTAAGAACAAGTCAACGCGGTTTCCGCGTTATCGACCTATGTCCCATAGACCTAATCTTGAAACTTAAATGCGCCTTGACGCTTACGCATATCTTGACGCATCAGTTGTTCAAAATAAGCTCCTTGGGGGCAGTTCAGTCTATGGGAACAAGGCATCTTCATAATACGATTTGAAGAACTGGACATCAAACAGATTCCGAAATATTAAAAATTTATTTTGTAATATTGTTGTTTGCGTTTGTAATAAATTTGCCTTGTTAATCGATAACCTTTTGACTGCTTTGTTTTTTACTTTTACAAATCCCCAAGGCGAGTGCGCTTTTATGGCTAACGAACCAAAGATCATCACTTTCGGATGCCGTTTGAACACCTATGAGTCCGAGGTGATGCGGCAACATGCCCAGGCCGCAGGCCTTAAAGATGCCGTCATCATCAACACGTGTGCCGTAACGGCTGAAGCCGAAAGGCAAGCGCGGCAAGCCATACGAAAAATCCGGCGGGAAAAGCCAAGCGCAAAAATTATCGTTACCGGATGCGCGGCCCATATAGACCCGCAAAAGTTCAACGATATGCCCGAGGTCGATTATGTTTTGGGGAATAAAGAGAAGGTGAAGGCGGAGACCTTTGGAAAGCTTGCACCCCATGCTGTTCCGGTAAAAATTTCGCCCATCGATAATATTGTCCATCAATTCGAAGGCAAATCGCGCGCGTTTGTCGAAGTGCAGAACGGATGTAACCATAGCTGCACATATTGCGTCATTCCCAAAGGCCGGGGACCGTCAAGATCTGTTGCGCCTGCGCATATTGATGAACAAGTGCGGGTTCTGGTCGATGGGGGTTATAATGAGATTGTCCTGACTGGCGTCGACATCACGGCTTATGGCGAAGACATGGACGATAAAACAACGCTCGGCGAGATGGTCCGTTATGTGCTGGAAGCCAATCCGGCCTTAAAGCGTTTGCGTTTGTCGTCGCTCGATCCGGTCGAGGTAGATGAAGATCTGTGGGATCTAATTGCGCATGAGCCGCGTCTGATGCCGCATTTGCATCTGAGCCTTCAGGCCGGCGACGACATGGTGCTGAAGCGCATGAAACGTCGTCATACGAGAGCGGATATCATTCGTTTCTGTGATCGCGCCCGGAAATTGCGTCCGGGCATTGTCTTCGGCGCCGATATCATCGCCGGTTTTCCAACGGAAACGGTTGATATGTTCGCCAATACGTTACGCCTAATCGGGGAAAACGATATTACGTGGTTGCACGTGTTTCCCTATTCGGCGCGTTCGGGAACGCCAGCTGCGCGTATGCCACAAGTCAAAAGCGAAATACGCAAAGGGCGCGCCGCGCGTTTGCGCGAGATCGGGAGGAAAGCGGTGCAGCGCCATTTGGATTCGCTTATTGGGCAAAGGTTCGAAGTTTTGGCCGAAAAACCGAATCTGGGACGTTCGCCGACATTCGCGGAAGTTAAGTTGCTTTCGTCCGCAACGGTTGGTAGCGTCGTGGGCGTCGAGTGTATTGGACGCGAAGGCGAATTGGCTGTCGCGAAATTGGCGGAATAACTTAAGTGGATGAATCTTTCCCAGCAAAATCAAGTTGGCTTTCGCGTTTGCGCGTGGGGCTTCAGCGTTCGAGCAGTAAATTGACTGAAGGCATCACTGATGTTTTCACAAAGCGCAAACTTGACGAAACGGCCTTGGGTGAGCTTGAGGAACTGTTAATCCATGCTGATTTAGGCCCCATCACAGCGCAATATTTAGTGGAAGAATTCAGCAAAAATCGGTTTGGCAAAGATATCGATGACAGGGAAGTGCGGCAGGCGTTGGCGGACGCCATTGCCGGTATCCTTATGCCTTACGCTAAACCACTTGAGATTGATTCATCGCATAAGCCGTTTGTTGTGCTTGTGGTTGGCGTGAACGGGACAGGCAAAACGACAACGATCGGCAAGCTGGCGCAATTTTACAGCGAACATAATCTTAAGGTCATGCTGGCCGCTGGCGATACATTCCGCGCGGCAGCCATTAGCCAATTACAGATTTGGGGCGAGCGCACGGGCTGTCCTGTAATAACGGGAGAGCCGCATGGAGATGCGGCCGCTCTGGCGTTTCTTGCCCTGCAAAAGGCGCAAGAGCGCAAAATGGACCTGCTACTCATCGATACGGCTGGACGGCTTCACAACAAATCCAATCTGATGGAAGAATTGGCCAAGATTTCGCGTGTTATAAAAAAAATCGACCCTATGGCCCCCCACGCAACACTTTTGGTGCTTGATGCAACAACAGGACAAAAT
>CAYNLV010000070.1:0-3636 GCA_964398175.1 uncultured Rhodospirillaceae bacterium | reverse complement strand
TAATAGCGCCGGCATTAAACTGTTCTTTGGAAAGCTTCAGGTTGTCGGCTGCCGTACGCTCGGCGCTCAGTTGCGCCTTGAGTGTATCGGCATCGGATTGAATGGCGCGAAGCGAATCCGCGACGTTTTGAAAAGCTGCAAGGACGGTGCGGCGATACAATGCCGCCGTTTTTTCAAAAGCAGCTTCGCTGGCGCGCTTTTTGTGGAGCAATTCGCCGCCATGGAAAAGCGGTTGAAGCAATGAACCGCCGATGCTCCAGATGGCGGATCCCGGTCCAAACATATCGGCCAATTGGCCCGCATTAACGCCATAACTGCCGGTCAAAGCAAAGCGCGGCAGCATATTGGCCGTGGCGACGCCAATGGCGGCACTGGCAGCATGCATTTGCGCCGTGGCGGCTTTGACGTCTGGCCGTTGTTCGACAAGTTGCGAAGGCAGCGAGAGAGGCAACACTTCCGGCAGCGTCAGTGCCGACAAATCGAAAGTCGTGCCAAGTTCCTGACTCGGAAATTGCCCGACAAGTGAGGCCAGCAAGTGACGGGTTTGTGCCAACTGTTTTTCCATCGAGGGCAGCGTGGCTTTGGCTTCGGCGAGCAAGGCTTGCTGCGCGAGAACGGCGGGCTTGCCGACGGCGCCAAGGTCGAACTGCCGCTTTGTGAGTTCAAGCTGTTTTTCTTGCATCTTGATGACTTCTTGTGTCGCCGCGATTTGCTCGCGCAACGAAGCCTCTTGTATCGCGGCTGTGACGACGTTCGATGTAAGCGTCAAGTAGGCGGCTTCGAGTTCATAGCGCTGGACTTCCGCAAGCGCTTCCAACGATTCCACTTCACGACGCGTACCGCCAAAAACATCCAAGACGTATGAAACACTGACGGAAGAATTATAAAGTGTGTAAGCGGGAATATTGTTACCCATGGCCACGCCGGACATCTTTTCGCGTGTGCCGCTGGCGCTGCCGTCAAGCGACGGGAAAAAGGATCCTTCGCCCGCCCGCACGTTCTCTTCCGCTTCACGCAACGACGCGCGCGCTGCCATAATATCCGGATTGGCTGCCAACGCTTTCGTGACGAGCTGGTTCAACGGTTCAGAATGAAAAAGTTTCCACCATTCCGATGGAATGTCCTGTCCTACCGCAAAACTTTGGGCAGCTCCGCCATGCGTGTCAGCTTCGGCTGTTTTGGCGGGCGTTCCTTCGGACACATAGCCTTGAACATCCGGTGCGGCAGGCTTTTCAAAGTCGGGACCTACGGCACAACTCGTGGACAAAAGCACTGCCGCTAACATCGCAAAAACCGGAAAGCGGGCGAGGAAAAATGACATACTAGACCTTAGGAACCAGGGGGGCTGATTGAAGTGAAAGCGAAGCATAAAGAGCGAGTCATGACAAACCCATTTTTTTGCTAGATTCCTGACAAGCTTTCGATGTTCTGATGGTCAATCATCCAGCGCGGATACTCCGGTTTAAGCGCGCTGGCTTTGTCCAGCACCGCCAGATCGTCCTTGGACAAGGATAAGTCGGCTGCCGCTAGATTCTCTTTAAGTTGTTGGATTGTTCGTGCGCCAACGATTACGCTCATGACGTGCTTCTGATGCAGTAGCCACGCGAGGGCAACCTTGGCGACCGATACGTTTAGTTTGTCCGCTATCGGCGTTATGACGTCGACAAGCGCAAATACATGTTCGCGGTTAACCGGCGGAAAATTCATTCGTGTGCGTCGCGCTTCTTCAGGGTCAGGTTCGCCGCGCCGGAATTTCCCGGTTAGCAGGCCGCCTGCGAGCGGGCTCCAGACCATCAAGCCCATCTGTTCCGATTCCATAATCGGCACGATTTCGCGTTCGATGTCTCTTGTGGCAATGGAATAGTGGGCTTGGACCGTTTCAAATCGCGCCCAATTGTGCGAGGCAGAGATGATAAGCGCTTTCATGATCTGCCACGCCATAACATTGGAGCAACCAACATGACGGACCATGCCGCTGCTTACTAAATCATCCAAAGCATGCAAAATTTCTTCAAGCGGTGTCGAAAGGTCGACGCCATGGATTTGGTAAAGATCGATATAATCTGTATCAAGCCGCGCCAAACTTTCCTTGACTGCGGTCATGATGTGGGTGCGCGTCAAAGTTTCGGTTTTATCTCCATGGTGCGTCCGGCCATGAGCCTTGGTTGCAATGACCACATCGGACCGTTTCAGCTTGAGGTCCTTGAGGGCTTTACCCAGCATGCGTTCGGCGGCGCCGTTTGAGTAGATGCTGGCGGTATCGAAAAAATTCACACCTCTGTCGACGGCGGTTTGCACCAGTTCGTTCACTTCTTCCTGATCCAGTTGCCCGATTGATTGCCAGAAACCACTTCCGCCAAAGGTCATGGTGCCAAGGCATATCTCAGAAACTTGAAGATCCGTTCGTCCAAGCGGTTTGTACTTCATGGGATCCTCCTTATGGCTTGGGTTGGCGTAACCTTATTGTACGCCGCGCCGCGTTTCAAATACCAGGTACTTTACAGTATGTTCGAACCGAGTTATACATTCAATCATGAATGTATGTAAAGAGATCTTTTGAATTTTTGACAGGGTGACGAAAACGGAACTGAAACATGGTTCGCCGCACGAAAGATGAAGCCGAACAGACGCGCGGCGCCATTCTCGATGCCGCTGAGGTTGTGTTTTATAAACAAGGCGTCGCGCGCACGTCCCTGCAGGATATAGCGGAGGCTGCGGGTGTCACGCGTGGGGCCGTTTATTGGCATTTCCGCAATAAAAACGAGGTCTTGGAAGCTCTAACCCAACGAGTGATTCTTCCGCAGGAACATGTTATCGAGCGATTACTTAAAAGCGCTTCGGATGACTCGCTCGAAGAAATGCATCAGGCAACTCGTGAAGCCCTTCAGAAAATTATTCACGAACCCCAACGCCGCCGCATTTGTAAAATTCTCTTTCAGCGCTGTGAATATACCGACGATATGGCGTCGATTGTCAAAAGACGTCTTGAAACAAAGGAGCGCATGCAGAATCGTATTGTAAAATTGTTTGAGATGGCACAAAAAAAAGGAAAACTTGCTGCCGGGTGGGCGCCGCGCATTGCGTCTATGACCCTGCATGGACTGATTATGGGCTTTATTCTCGGCGCGCTGGAGCGTGAGCCGGACAAGACATTCGAAAAAAATTGTTATGAGTGCCTCGCGGCTTTCTTCCGATCGGTAAGTGCTTAAGCGTCCTGTCTTTTTATCCTTCTTTTTACAATTCACTCTGTTAAGGCTAGAACCATAGCTCTTATCTCTTTCTCGCCGGGTTGTTCATGCGCTGGTTGGGTGGTCTTTTTTCGTTCGGATTCCTGGTGCTGGCGGTGATGGCCGGGGTTTTTATCCTGTCCGTCAAGCACTATAGCCGGGATCTGCCCGATTACACGTATCTGAAGGACTACCAGCCGCCGATCCTCACGCGCATCTACGCGGACGATGGCCGTATGATGGCAACCGTTGCGGCGGAGCAGCGTATCTTCGTCTCCATCAAGGCTATTCCGAAAAAGGTTATCAACGCTTTTCTTTCGGCGGAAGATCAGGCCTTTTATGAACATACGGGCGTAGATTTTGCAGGCATCATACGGGCGGCGTTCACGAACGTGCAAAAAGTCGGGCG
>CAYNLV010000069.1:0-4161 GCA_964398175.1 uncultured Rhodospirillaceae bacterium | reverse complement strand
TGTTGCGCCTCATGCCGGTTATCAATTTTCGGGGCAAGTTGCCGCGCACGCGTTCACGCTTCTTAAAGGCCGCTCCTACAAACGCGTCGTTGTTATTGCCCCCTCGCATCTCGAAACGTTTTCTTATGCATCGGTTTATGACGGCGATGCGTACACTACGCCGCTTGGCCGCGTACCAGTGGATAAGGATTTTGCAAAAACCTTAGCTGGCAGCAGTCCCCTTCTTCGCCTTTCTAATTCAGGCCATGGTTGGGTTAGGGGACGCGGTGAGCATTCGCTCGAAAATCAGCTTCCCTTCCTTCAACAAATGCTTGGCGCATTTAAACTCGTCCCCATCGTCATGGGCACACAAAACTACGACGTCGAACGCGCGCTTGGCGTTGCGCTCGCGAAGCTTATCAAGGTTGACCCCCTAACGCACGAGCCGGATACGCTGATTGTCGTGAGTTCTGATCTTTCGCATTATCACCCCTACGATGAAGCCGTAAAGCTTGACCGCATGGTTCTTGGCGCTATTGCGGATGGCGATGCTTTTAGCCTTGCACGCAATGCCGAACATAATATATGGGAAGCTTGCGGTAGTGGCCCGATTGTCGTGGCGATGATGGCCGCCGAGCGCCTCGGCGCGAACAGCCGCGTGATCCTGAAATACGCAAACTCAGGCGATGTCACAGGCGATAAGTCACGCGTCGTGGGTTATAGCGCAGTGGCATTCTTGCGGAATGATAATGCGTCAAGCGCCGTTTCATCGCCTTTCATTACTCTTTCGGATTCCGATAAAGAAACGCTACTTGACCTTGCGAAAGAATCCGTTGAGATGGCAGTGCGCAAGAATAAAGTCATGTCGCTTCCCGCCAACCTTCCGGAGACTCTGCAAAACGCGCGCGGCGCGTTTGTGACCCTCAAAAAAAATAGGCAACTGCGCGGATGCATCGGCTACACCGTCGCTTCCAAAACGCTAGCGGAAACGGTGCGCGACGTGGCGGCCCTTGCGGCTACGAACGACCGGCGTTTTAAGCCTGTGCAACCGGATGAGCTTGATAAGCTTGACTATGAGATATCCGTTTTATCGCCGATGCATCGCGTAAAGGATGTTAAAGACATTTATGTCGGCCGCGACGGGCTCTTGATCAAGAGAGGCGATGCTGAAGGCCTTCTTCTTCCCCAGGTTCCTGTCGAGCAACACTGGAACCGTGACACATTTCTTGAGGAAACAAGCCTGAAAGCCGGCCTTATGCCGAACGCATGGCAAGCTCCTGATGCTGACTTGTATGCGTTTGAAGCGGTTGTGTTTGGAGAGAATAAATAAGACACATCTTTTTTTATTCACATCCAGATAATTAAAGCGGTTAATCGATTTACTATCAGAACGTAATTTACAAAAGATCCTGAAAATCCCGGTCTTCAACCAAGGACTCCCCATCCACCTTTAAGCGCTTAAGTTCTTCAAGAACTGCTGCGCCTAAAGCGCCGCCGGTTCCTCTAACTTTTTCGGTCAGAATCTTCTTTATGCTGTGAATGTGCCAACGGATGAGCTCTTGGTCCCTTTCAGATAGTTTAATTTCCTTATACTTCTCGCAGTGCCGAAAAAGCGATTTTGCAATCAAGGAAGCGAGCTTATATCCGCCCAATCCGGCATTCGATTTGATGGTAAAAGCCTTTTCCGTAATAATCGGCAGAATACGATCTTTGTCTTGCGGTGACGCATCCAACTCTGCTCCCGCTTTTTCAAGGTCGCTCACAAGCGAAAGACTTTCCGCATAAAATTGATCGATTGATTGGTGAATGGCGCCTTGCGCTTCTTCAACCACCTTCGGCGTCAGAATGTCATCCAAAACAGCCGTGCCGATTTTGGCCTGAAGGACATGATCAGGCGGCAGAATACGCACGTGTTTATCGTCGGGGGTTTCGTTATTTGCCAAAGAAATATCTCCTTTCAATAAAGTTTTGTTTTACTTCTTTACGTTTTTCCTCCTGTCGACACCTCCATACGGCGGGATATCCTTGCGGCGGCGATCTGGGCCACGATAACTGAATGCGTCAACAAAGCTTCGGGGGTGCTCAATGACGGAGCGAATCCGCTTCACCAACTGCTCGGCCGTAAAAGGTTTGATCATATATTCGTTAACACCGGCATCGCGCGCGGTGAGCACATGATGGACTTCGGTATTGCCCGTTAAAAAAATAATCGGTATGCGCGGCGAAAATGATTTCGGCGAATGACGGACGAAATTAATAAATTCAAGCCCATCCATATCCGGCATGCGCCAGTCGGTTATTATAAGATCAAAGCGTTGCGTGGATAAAAGCTCGATGGCCTTTTGCCCGTTGTTTGCGATGACGAGGGACTTAAAGCCAAGTGATTCCAGCACAGCTGTAACTAATCGTTGAATCAGCTTTTCGTCGTCAACGATCAATATTGAAACTTTTTCAAGCCTACCTTTTGACAAAAACACCTCGATCAATAAAAGACTGGCCAAACAAGGGGTTGCCAACGCAACCAGCCAATGCTTAACAATAATACCTTCATTTGGCTGGGGGACTTGGATTCGAACCAAGGTAAACAGAGTCAGAGTCTGTTGTCCTACCGCTAGACGATCCCCCAAGGGCCATTGGATTTCCTATCATATCACTATAGGTTTGTGTAGATTTCATTCCGCACAAAAATTCGAGGCCAAAAATAAGGGAATTGGCGCGAACTGCATATGATGGGAATAACTTGCCAACATATTGAATCGACATGAAAGGCAGCAGCAAACACAGGGGTTTGGGTGGATTGGCCTCGCGGCGGCGTGAAGCTGTACGCGTTAAGACGGCCAAGCAGCGCTCGGCTTCTTCTGCGCATTGGCTAACGCGACAGTTGAACGATCCTTACGTCGCAGCGGCCAAAGAAGCCGGCTACCGCTCGCGCGCGGCGTTCAAGCTCTTGCAACTTGATGCGCAATTTAAACTATTGCGAAACGGCATGCGCGTGGTCGATCTCGGCGCAGCGCCGGGCGGATGGAGTCAAGTCGTGGCGGCAAAGATCGGCGCGAAAGGAAAACTGATCGCGCTCGACATTCTGCCGATGGAGCCGATTAAGGGGGCAACTGTTTTGCATCTAGATTTTATGGATGCCGCCGCGCCGGCCCGCCTGTACAACGCTTTGGAGGGCAAGGCTGATCTGGTTTTGAGTGATATGGCGCCTTCCACCACAGGCCACAGCGGAACCGACCACATTCGCATCATAGCGCTTGTGGAAGCGGCGGCCGAATTCGCGATGGAAGTGCTAGCCCCCGGCGGCGCATTTGTATGCAAGATGTTTCAGGGCGGCGCGGAGAAAGAATTGCTGACGCAACTCAAAAAGAATTTCACAAAAGTTAAACACGCCAAACCCGCTGCCAGCCGCACGGAATCTTCCGAAACCTATCTTGTGGCAATGGGTTTTAGTGGCGCGTCAAACCGGAAGGCTTAATAGGCGTAAAAACTTGTCTCGACCGCTTTACCGGATCATTGCCTGTAATGGTCGCCTTTAAGCCATCACATACCTCTTTAACAGCTTTTTGCGCCGCTGTTTCAAGACGTTCCTGAACTTCGTGCATAAGCTTATCGCGATAGCTCAAACCCGCTGTCCTGAATAAATCCAACACTATGTTCGAATGCCGGGTTAGTTTCAGCTCATTTAAATAAGCGACCGCATTTTCCTCAAAACGAACCAATTGCTTTTCCGCCATTTCCAAAACTTTAGGGCTAATAGCCAGCATGATTAGATCTCCTCTCAATGCGCACGATTGAATAATCTTAAGGGCTATAACACAACCGTATGGTTAATCGATACACGGCAATTACTTTCCCGAAGAAAATTTATGAATTTAATGGGTATATTTTATACGTCTGTTAAAACAAGTTCAATCGTTTGAATAACTTCTTCCGGTGAATTGGCAATTTTAACCACATCGGGACCGAGTTCCCGGAAAAATGTTATGGCCGCCTGCTTGTCCGTTAAAAGAATGGTTGGTTTTTTCTCTTTGATCGCAAATGAAATTTCCGAAGCCGTTCCAGCCTCAACGCCGCAGGCCACGACAACGTCGCTTGTCAGGACATTAATGATATTCCGCCCGCTGTTGAGCCCCGTTACGATGACAATATCGGCAGCTTCGGCCGCATCCTTTTTATCTTTTG
>CAYNLV010000068.1:0-5064 GCA_964398175.1 uncultured Rhodospirillaceae bacterium | reverse complement strand
TGGTGCCCAGGAGAAGACTCGAACTTCCACGACATCGCTGCCACAGGTACCTGAAACCTGCGCGTCTACCAATTCCGCCACCTGGGCTTATCCCGGCAAGGCAGGGCCGCGCCGGAGACTGGGTTGGTAAGGGTTGGCGGAAGGAAAGTCAAGGCGCTGCATCGTTATTTCTGTAACTGAAGGAGCAAAAAGCAAAGCAAAGCAAGGGGTTCCGGGGAGGTTTGCGTAAAGTAGTTAAGATGATGCTGGAGGGAAACAGAGGAAAAGAAAGTGAGTAAATAAAAATTGAGAGGCCGTGTTACGCTTGCCATTTATTAACAATTTCGGCACAAGAATACGCTTCTTTTTGTTCCTCCATATATAGGTGATTCACATGACTTTTCGCCGTTTCATGCTGACGCTTGCGTTGGTTGTTCTGTTCCCTGTGGCCGCTTCGGCCGCCAAGGTTGGGCCAATTGGCAAAGGCACGCAGGTTCCAAATTTAATTTCATTCGGCGCGGGCTGGTTCGACTTCAACAAAAATTCCCCGCAAAAGGAAGCGATCGATTTCCGTCTTGAATACCGCTGGGGCACTTCGCTTCTGCCGATGACGAGCAGTTACTTCAATAGCTGGAACAAGTATTTCCAGATTCACCCCTTCGTCGGCATTGAAACAACTTCGCGCGCACAGATTTATGGCTTCGGCGGCTTTGTGTTCGACGTTCTGTTAGGACGTAACGTCGTCATTTCGCCGAACGTGGCTGTCGGTCTTTACAACATGGGCAACGGCAAGCGCCTCGGCTCATTCGTTGAGTTCCGCTCGGCACTGGAAGCCGGCTGGCGCTTTAACAATGAAATGCGCTTGACGGCCTTTGTAAGCCATATCTCAAACGCCGGATTGACCGATCTGAACCCCGGCGCGAACACGGTAGGCGCATACCTGCACGTTCCAACGACGGTGATATTCGGTAGGTAATAAACCTAAAGAAGTAAGAAAAACGGGGGCTTGCTTATGCAAGCCCTTTGTTTTTGAGGAAAGGCTTAGCTTTTCTTGACCGGCGGCAGGTCGAGCTTGATGTGAAGCTCCTTAAGCCTGTCGGGTGTGACGGTGTTCGGCGCTTGCATCATCAGATCTTCCGCTTGCTGGTTGAGCGGGAAAGCGATGATTTCGCGGATATTCGGCTGATCCGCCAAAAGCATCACGATGCGGTCGATGCCGGGGGCCGAGCCGCCGTGCGGTGGCGCGCCGAGTTTAAGCGCCGACAGCATGCCGCCGAAACGGCTTTCAAGGTCTTCACGCGAGTAACCCGCAATGGCGAACGCCTTGTACATGACTTCCGGCAAGTGGTTGCGGATCGCGCCCGATGACAATTCGACGCCGTTGCAGACAATGTCGTACTGGTAGGCTTTGATGGTGAGCGGGTCTTGCTCTGTCAGGGTCTTCAGGCCGCCCTGCGGCATGGAGAAGGGATTGTGGCTGAAGTCAATTTTTTTACGC
Source organism: uncultured Rhodospirillaceae bacterium (assembly GCA_964398175.1). Classification (GTDB taxonomy): domain Bacteria; phylum Pseudomonadota; class Alphaproteobacteria; order UBA9219; family UBA9219; genus JAXGVG01. The sequence continues at coordinate 3,587 of CAYNLV010000068.1, read as the reverse complement.
TCTTCGTCGTATTCGAACATCGGGAAGTCGACAATCCAGCAAAAGCGGAAAGCGTTCTTTTCAATGCAATCCATGTCTTCGGCAATCTTGGTACGCGCTTGCCCGGCCATTTTGGCGGCCTTGCCCTTCTTGTCGCACACGAAGAACACAGCATCGCCATCAACACAACCGGTGAGCTGGCGAAGTTCCTTTTGCGCTTCGACGCCGACAAAACGCGCGATGGGGCCTTTGCCTAGGCCGGCTTCGAACGTGATGTAGCCAAGGCCCGGCGCGCCGATGTCCTTGGCCCAGTCGTTCAGCTTGTCGAAGAAGCTGCGCGGTTTGCTGATAACCGACGGGGCGCGGATGGCGCGGACAACGCCGCCTTGGTCGATAATCGAACGAAAGGCGCGAAACTCGACATCCGGGCGCGTAAAGACGGATGTGACGTCCGTGATCAGCAGCGGGTTGCGCAAATCCGGCTTGTCCGAGCCATATTTCATCATCGCGTCTTCGTAGGCAATGCGCGGGAAAGGATAGGGCGTTACAGCTGGCTTTCTGGGGCGGTTGAAGCCGCCGAACTCGTCAAACACGCCATGTATAACAGGTTCGATCGCCCCGAAAACGTCTTCCTGCGTGACATAGCTCATTTCAAAGTCGAGCTGGTAAAACTCACCGGGACTGCGGTCGGCGCGCGCGTCTTCGTCGCGGAAACACGGCGCGATCTGGAAGTAGCGGTCATAACCCGCAATCATCAGCAATTGTTTGAACTGCTGCGGCGCTTGAGGGAGAGCATAGAACTTGCCGGGGTGTAAACGGCTCGGCACCAGAAAATCCCGTGCGCCTTCGGGAGAGGAAGAGGTGAGAATCGGCGTCTGATACTCGCGGAATCCGGCGGCCCACATGCGGCGGCGTATGGAAGCGATCACATCCGAACGCAGTTTCATGTTTGCCTGCAAGCTCTCACGGCGCAGATCGAGGAAGCGGTAACGTAAACGCACGTCTTCACCGGTGTCCGGTTCGGCGTTCACTTGCATCGGTAGCGGCTCGGCCGCGCTTTGCACGACAAATTCAGCGATATCCAGTTCAACCCTGCCGGTGGGCAGCTTCTCGTTAACGGTTTCAGGCGAACGCCTGACGACTTTGCCCGTTACGGTCACAACGCTTTCGTTTTTGACGGCCTCGACGGTTTTCATTAGCGGGCTCGACAAATCGATCACGCACTGCGTAATGCCGTAATGGTCGCGCAGATCAAGAAACAAAAGGCTGCCATGGTCGCGCTTGCGGTGAACCCAGCCGGACAACCGCGCGGTCTGGCCTTCGTGCGTTAAACGTAATTCGCCGCAGGTATGGGTACGATAGGGATGCATTTTAAGAACCGATTAATCGAGAACAAACAACGGAAAACGGGACATTAGCTTTCGAGAGATATTAACGCAAGCCGTTCCGTATTCGCCGTTCCCGAGGTTGCCGTCGCAGTCAAGAAAACAATATAATTTAACCGGGTTTGTACTGAGCCACCTTCTCACCTAAGCGCCGGCCAATAACTTGGGGATGATCTTCTGGATCTTTTATGGCCCTGAGTATCGTCTGTCGGGCTTTGAAAACGTCATTGAATGGTTCCGTCCCATAAAACGTGCAGGCAAAAGCACAATCCAAACAGCTTTCAGCTAACATATTCTTTCCGGCATCTTTTGCTGTTTTGGCAATATTAATCATGAAGTGAATGGTATTTTCAAACAGCTTGTCAACTTCAGGCCGTTTACGACACCCGTCATAGCGCAAAATTTTCATAGCTTTGACGGCGGCCTGGAGGCTGATGTAAGAAGCGACCTCTAGGTTGTTTTGAGCTAGAGCTTCACGTGAAGTATCTAAATAAAGAGATATTGATTCGTTCTGGTATGGGTAATGAGCAGGACTTATCTGGTCGTGAAGATAATGGTATTGTTCAACCAAGAAATAAGCTTTTGCGAGATCTTCCGGCGCGTGCCTGTCAAGAAATTGCCGGATGACGGCAGGAGATTCATCAAGCCAGAAAGCGGCGGCAGTTTTCACCTCTCGATCAAGAAGTGCAATTGATCGCTCGAGTTTGAGCTTTTCATGCAGTGTCAACAAGTTTTGAAATAAGCCGTTTAGATCATTTGCTTGCTTGGCGGTTTTAAATGACTTACGGATCTCGCTCCACACAGGGTAGGGAGGATCTGGCCGTTTAATGGGGTAATCTTCAAGAAAATCTATAGTTTCTAAAAAGAAAGCATTCTTCACCATGGAACATCTCCGATAAAAAGAACATATTTAAGAATAAAATAAAGTAGACTAATTACAATAATAATAATGCCAAAACAAGGTTAGATTGTTTCGAGAACGCCATTATGGTTAATTCTTTAATCTTTAAGAGTATTAAGGAGGATGCTAGAACACACGCATGCTTCTCACCACCACCCAGCAGCTTACCCGGTTTTGCGAGGCGCAGGCCGGGGCGGACTATGTGACCGTCGATACCGAGTTCATGCGCGAGCGGACGTATTACGCAAAACTCTGTCTCGTGCAGGTAGCGGGTCCGAATGAAGCCGCGGTGATCGATCCGCTGGCCGAAGGCATGGACCTTGCGCCTCTATACCGGCTGCTGGCCGATAAGAATATCCTGAAAGTCTTTCATGCCGCGCGGCAGGATGTGGAAATTTTCTTTAACGCCACAGGGCAAGTGCCGGCGCCCCTTTTTGACACGCAAGTGGCTGCGATGGTGTGCGGGTTCGGCGAAGCCGCGAGCTATGAAACACTGGCCGACAAACTGGCAAAGGTAAAAATCGACAAATCAAGCCGATTTACGGATTGGGCCCGGCGCCCCCTGACGGATCGACAGGCTGAATATGCGCTGGCGGATGTGACGCATCTCCGGGTGGTTTATGAAAAACTCGCCGCGCAATTGGAAAAATCGGGGCGCAGCGAATGGATGCGCGAGGAAATGGAAGTGCTCACCAATCCCGCCACGTACATGGTTAATCCCCAGGAAATCTGGAAACGCCTGAAGCTACGCGCCGACAAACCACGCCTACGCGCTTTGTTACGCGAGTTGGCCGCGTGGCGGGAGACGGAAGCGCAAAAACAGGATGTGCCGCGCAGCCGCGTCTTAAAGGACGAGGCGTTGATGGAAATCACGCATCATGCGCCCTCCACGAAAGAGGATTTAGCGCGCATGCGCGGCATCCATGGCGGCTTTGCCGAAAGCCGTCTTGCCGAGGAAATTCTAACCGTTGTCGCGCGCGTAAAGGCGATGACGCCTGATCAATTTCCGCCAAGCGAGCCGCGCCGGATTATGCCGAAGGGCTCGGCGGCAGTACTGGATTTACTGAAAGTGCTGTTAAAGCAGGTTAGCGATGAATATGGCGTTGCCGCGAAGCTGATCGCCACAACCGACGATCTGGAAATAATGGCGGCGGAAGATGCGCCGGAGGTCAAAGCCATGAAGGGCTGGCGGCGGCAATTGTTTGGGGAAACGGCAATGGCGCTCAAGCGCGGCGAATTGGCGCTGGCCGTCAAAAAAAATAAAGTTATCTTTTTTAGGGCTTAAGAACAAAATTCATAACTTGACGAACGATCCCCAAATG
>CAYNLV010000067.1:0-5313 GCA_964398175.1 uncultured Rhodospirillaceae bacterium | reverse complement strand
CATCTGGATTTCGCGCATCTGGATACCGGGCTGCTTTACCGGGCCACCGGTCTTGCTGTTTTGCGCGCCGGGGGAGAACCGGCGGACCCAGTGGCCGCTGAAAAAGCGGCTAGATCCCTTGATCCGGCGACGATTATGGATCTTGCGGACGATCCGGCCTTGCGGACGGATGCCGTTTCGCAAGCAGCTTCGAAAGCAAGCGCTATCGCTGGAGTCAGGGCTTCCTTATTGGAATTTCAGCAAAATTTTGCTTTGCACCCCCCGGGGGGCAAAAAGGGGGCGGTGCTGGATGGGCGCGATATTGGCACCGTTGTGGCTCCCAACGCGCAAGTTAAGATTTATGTTGTTGCCGACCCTGTTGTGCGGGCCAACCGGCGGTATAAAGAGTTGCGGCAAAGGGGCGAAAATGTTACTGAAGCCGCGGTTCTTGCGGATATGCAGGCGCGTGATGAGCGCGACCAGACGCGGGCCGTTGTTCCGGCAAAACCGGCCGAGGATGCTGTCAGGCTTGATACGACAGGCTTGACCATTGTTGAGGCTTTTGCTGCAGCGCTGGCGATCGTTAAGAGCAAGCTCAACTGACATTGAGCGCAAAGCCGGCAAGGTGCCGGCGACGGATTGGCTATTCATGATCATCGGGCTTTGCTTTCAGCCCTCAGTCATCAACCGGTTCGTAACACTAACGGCTCATGCGGGCCAAAGCGAAAGCGGCAGGAAGAACCTGCGACAAACTGTAATGACCATCCTCCCCTTGAGGGAGGGTCGAAATCGCAAAGCGATTTCGGGGAGGGGTTAGAAAGAGTTGACCCCTCACCTGCAAAATCTAAGGCGTTACGATGTAAGGCCAAGATTTTGCTTCCTCTCTCGCAAGGGGAGAGGTTGCAGTTGCATTGAGAGAGAAAATCCAACATGGCTAAATCAGCATCAAAGAAGCGCATCTTGCGCGAACACATGCCCGTTTCCGCGCCGCATTCCGGCGAAAGCTTTGCCGCTTTGCTTGAAGGTTCATTCGGCAAAGGCGGAAGCATGGAAGGCAGCGTCATCAAAGGTAAAGTCGTTGCCATCGAAAACGATTTTGCGGTTATCGACGTTGGTCTGAAGTCCGAAGGCCGCGTTCCGCTGAAAGAATTCGCGTTTCCGGGCCAGGCACCCGAAATCAAGGCCGGCGATATCGTCGAAGTTTATCTGGAACGCATGGAAGACCGTAATGGCGAAGCTTCGCTGTCGCGCGAAAAAGCCAAGCGCGAAGAAAGCTGGACCGTTCTGGAAAAATCATTCGCCGCGACGGAACGCGTTACGGGCGTGATTTTTGGGCGCGTCAAAGGCGGCTTTACGGTCGATCTCAATGGCGCCGTGGCCTTCTTGCCGGGCAGTCAAGTGGATATTCGTCCTGTCCGCGACATCACGCCGCTGATGGGCACGCCGCAACCGTTCCAAATCCTGAAGATGGACCGCGCACGCGGGAACATCGTCGTGTCGCGCCGCGCTGTGCTTGAAGAAAGCCGTGCCGAAGCGCGCACCGAACTAGTGGCGAACCTCAAGGAAGGCCAAGTGCTGCAGGGTGTTGTTAAGAACATCACCGATTACGGCGCGTTCGTCGATCTTGGTGGCGTAGACGGCCTTCTGCACGTGACGGATATTGCGTGGAAGCGCGTCAATCACCCATCCGAAGTTCTGCAAATAGGCCAGCAGGTCACGGTGCAGGTGATCCGTTTCAACGCGGAAACCCAGCGCATCAGCCTCGGCATGAAGCAGCTTGAGTCCGATCCGTGGGAAGGCGTTGTCGCCCGTTATCCGGCGAACACGAAGCTTAAGGGACGCGTCACGAACATTACCGACTACGGCGCTTTCGTGGAACTGGAACCGGGCATCGAAGGCCTTGTGCACGTGTCCGAAATGTCGTGGACGAAGAAGAACGTCCATCCGGGCAAGATCGTTTCCAGTTCGCAGGAAGTCGAGGTTATGGTGCTCGACGTCGATATGGCCAAGCGCCGTATCAGTCTCGGCATCAAGCAGTGCGTCGAAAATCCATGGGAACAATTCCGCGCCAATCACCAGATCGGCGCAACGTTGTCCGGTGAAATCCGCAACATTACCGAGTTTGGCCTGTTTGTCGGCATGCCAGGCGATATAGATGGTATGGTGCATATGTCCGACATCGCATGGGACAAGCCGGGCGAAGAAGCCATCACGGCCTATCAGAAAGGGCAGTCGGTTACAGTGAAAATTCTCGATATCGATGTTGAGAAAGAACGCGTCAGCCTTGGCATCAAGCAACTGACGGCCGATCCGTTCGAGAGTGTTGTCGTGAACTTCAAGAAGGGCGACGTGGTGACCTGCACGGTCAGCGCGATTACCGACGGCGGTATCGAGGTTAATCTTGGCGAGCAGTCAGGGGGGTTCACCGGCTTCATCAAGCGCAACGATCTTGCGCGCGATCGCTCGGAACAGCGGCCTGACAGGTTCGCCGTTGGCGAAAAAGTCGATGCCAAGATCAACAACATCGACAAGGCGGCCCACAAGGTTACGCTGTCGATCAAGGCGCGTGAGGTGGACGAGGAGAAGCAGGCGATGGCCGAATACGGCTCGTCCGACTCGGGCGCCAGCCTTGGCGATATTCTGGGAGCCGCCATCAAGCGCGCAAAACAGAAGAAAGAAGCGGAGTAAAAGAGGCCTTAATAGCGTTTCAGAAGGTATTAAAACCGCCGGGACCGCGAGGTTTCCGGCGGTTTTTTGTTTAATATCAATGGGAAGAGGCGCATGAGTGGCCTGGTGGAAGTGCGGAGGTTAAGGAGGGGAATACACCGGAAATGCATGGGAAATGGACGGGATGTGCACGGGAAACGCGTGCGAGAAGCACCGGCGAGGTAGGGGCACGAAGGGTGCGAGGCAGGGGGAGAGAGGCTGCGGAGCCGGGAGAAGCCGGGGAGATGAGGGGGAGATGGACGAGCGACGCAGGGGAGAAAAAAGGGCCGGGCGAGGCGTTAGGAAGTATTGATAAACGGAAAGAAGGCCCGCTATTAACCATGTTTCGTTGTTAATGTTTTCAGGCGTATCGGCTACTCTCGGCGAAGTAATTTTCAGGGATCGATTTTTGATGCGCGATATTGTTGTTGATCAAAAAAAACTAGAGGAATTGATTGGCCGCCCGGTCCTTTTGATCGACCGTGAGAAACTTCCCGGCGAAGGGGAATTTTTGAGAAGCCGCCGAACCTGGAAAACGCTCGAGGCGCGCAAAAATGTCATCATGGATATGGTAAAAACCGACAACCGTTTTAGGTTTATCGGCGAGTCCAATGCTTCGTTTCTATCGTCTACAATGTATGCTTCGTCGACGGTTTATAGTAAGCGCCGTGTAGAGCATAGGTCGTTTATACCCGTTTCGTTTTCCCTATTCGGTGCCGAAACTCTGGTGCAGCCAAACCAGAAAAAACTTGTGCACAGAGCTGTGATTTTACCACCACCCTTCTTTTTGAAGAATAGAGGTTATTGGTTTTTACATTCCGGGCTTCGCGTCGAAAGGAACATGCCAAAACTGCCTTCGCTTAACGCCTTGCATGAAGGCGGACATGCCATAAGTTATTTCCCGAAAAGTGACGATAAACGGAAATCGACGAAGACTTCCTATAGCGGCGAATTATATGCTGATGCTTGGGCAAACAAGACTTACTTGGATTTAGGCGGCGACGCGGCGAATGTTACAAATCGTATTTACAGCCGGGCCCTTGCTGCGTTTCTGGACATGGTTCCTTACAGGTACTGGATTGCGGCTGGAACCGAGGCTGCCAGAAAAGGAACGGTCCAGCCAACTTATAAAAACGTCATAAGGAGCACGGAAGAATTGCAAATTCGCGCGCTTTCGTCCGTTCAAAATGCCAGCACATTGGATGATGTGCTCTCCGAAGAAATTCCCCGGAAGGTGAGGCTTATATTCGGTGGCCAGATATGGAACGATATGGATTTAAAAACGAAAAAGATTCATTCGCTGTATTGGGTCATGACCCAGAAACCGCACCACCGGATTTTCGAGGGGCTGGCGAAAGCGCTAGAGAGTCCGGCGATTACATCGGATTTGACGCGCGAAATCGGGGAGCTGACGTTACGCGCTTATGAGCACTTTTGCCCCAAGTCCGCGAAGAACATTCAGTATTCACCAAGACGGCATCATTTGATGCCGTAACCTCGACTTTAGGCCTGTTTTAGAGGGGCTGCGGGGTGGTAGGCCGAAAACGCTTTGCGCCCCAAGGGGTTACCAAAGGCGCGGCTTGACTCTCGGCTAAGGCTTTGGCAGGGTTGAACCTTAGTCGATTCCTTTCACTGGCTGGCGGAGAGCGCCCGATGACCAAATCTGATCTTATCCTACGCCTGGCGGAGAAATATCCGCATTTGTTGCAACGGGATATTGAACGTATCGTCAACACGGTTTTTGATGAAGTTTCGAACGCTCTCGCGCGCGGCAATCGTGTGGAATTGCGCGGGTTTGGCGCCTTTTCGATCAAGCGCCGCGAAGCGCGCGTGGGCCGCAATCCCCGCACGGGCGAGACCGTTAAAGTCGCCGAGAAGTGTGTGCCGTTCTTCAAGACGGGCAAGCAACTCCGCGACCGCCTGAACGGCATTGAGGGCACGTCGGACGACTGAAACTAAGCTTTCAGGGATTAGCATTCAGGGATACAAGGAATTTATCCTCTCTCCCTATCGGGGTAGAGGTAATGGCCCTTTATAATCTCCACCCTGAATGGATGACCGCGATGCCGCCGGTCAGATTTTCCCATTTAACCTGTTCCAGCCCGGCTTTTTCCATGCGGCGGGCGAGTTGCGGCTGGGAAGGAAATTTTTGAATGCTTTCGGCGAGGTATTGGTAGGCGTTGCGGTCTTCGGCGACAACCTCGCCAAGCCACGGCAAAACGGTCGAGCAATAAAGTCCATATAATTCTTTAAGCCATGGCGCGACACCGGGCGTGAACTCAAGGCAGAAAAAGCGGCCGCCGGGTTTAAGCACACGCGCGAACTCGGCTAACGCGGTGTCAATGCGCGTCACGTTACGCAGGCCGAAGGCGATGCAGACGGTATCGGCGCAGCGGTCCGGGAAGGGCAGAGATTCGGCGTCGGCGGTGATCCATTTTATGCCTTGCAGCCATCCGTGATCAATTGCTTTGTCCTGCCCGACTTTCAGCATCGCGAGGTTGATGTCGCAGACAATGATACGGGCCTTACCGTTTGTGCGCGACAGACAGCGGAGCGCGATATCGCCCGTGCCGCCCGCGACATCCAGAATGGTTTGCCCGGCTTTGGGACACATGAGTCTGACCAAGC
>CAYNLV010000066.1:0-5514 GCA_964398175.1 uncultured Rhodospirillaceae bacterium | reverse complement strand
AACTGGGGAAATGTTCTTCAGTGCACACATTACCTCGAGGTTGCGAACTGGGTTCACAATTGCCGGGAACTTCATCAGCACGTCCAGCCTATCGTCGCCGCTTTTGTTGGGTACAATCATGACCTCGGCGAAGACTTTCGTCAGGACGTTACGCCACGGCGTATAGTAGAAGAATGCTGGAAGGGAGATCTCGCGTTAAAAGAATACCTCATCGATATTTTGTCCAAACTCACAGACCCGCCGAAATTGCATGGTAGGGCAAGGCTCAGAAAACAAATCGACGATGCCCGAAATATGGATGATCTTGGTAATTATGTGCGTTTCGCGGACAAATGGTGCTCGCTAAAGAGGGATTTATGGAGTTTAGAAGGCAACAAAAAAGTCTTTTCCAAAGTCGCCGATAAATACGATTATTTTCTATACCTTCATCGCCGCGCGACTGTCGTTGAAGACCTGCGAGTCGACGCAAGATATAAAGATGAATTTCATCGCTTGAGAGGAAAAATCGAAATCCTCGTGAATGAACAGATGGCCGCAAACAGCGTCCCCGCCAAAAGCTTTCGAAGATACAGGCTGCAAATTACGCGGCGTTGCAGCAGCTTGGACCAGCGCATGCTTGCCCCTCTCGCCCGCGTCCTTGAGAAAGCAAACCGCATTTTAGGCCGCACAACCAGCTTCATGCTTTAAGCTGTACGCGAATTTCTTTCCCCGAATCATGTTATAGCTCTATACCTTTGTAAAAATTGATATTCGAAAGCCATGGCCGATTTGTTCCGCGGCAACGCCGCCCGAAAGAAAGATTCCTACAGCGCGCACGACATCGAGGTGCTTGAAGGCCTTGAGCCGGTGCGCCGCCGTCCCAGCATGTACATCGGCGGTACGGACGAGACCGCCTTGCATCACCTTGTGGCCGAAGTGCTTGATAACGCCATGGATGAAGCCGTCGCGGGGCATGCGAACCGGATTGAACTGGAATTGGGCACAGATAATCGGGTTACCGTCCGCGACAACGGCCGGGGCATTCCCATCGATAATCACCCCAAGTTTCCCGGCAAGTCCGCTCTGGAAGTTATTCTCACAACGCTTCACTCGGGCGGTAAGTTTTCGAATAAGGTTTATGTCACGTCCGGCGGCCTGCACGGCGTCGGCCTGTCCGTCGTTAACGCGCTCGCCGAGGAAATGACGATCGAAGTCGCGCGCGACAAGCAGCTTTATGTGCAGAGTTACAGCCGCGGTAAACCGCTCGGCAAGTTGAAGAAAGCAGGCGGCGTCAACCGGCGTGGCACAACGGTGATTTTCCGTCCCGACACGACAATCTTTGGCACCAAAGCGCGGTTCAAACCTTCCGCCCTCTTCCGGCTCGCGCGGTCGAAAGCTTATCTGTTTCGCGGCGTTGAAATTCGCTGGTCGTGCGATCCATCGTTGTTGAAGAGCGACGACACCACGCCCGCTCAAGCCGTTTTGCATTTTCCGGGCGGTTTGGCTGAATATCTGACCTCGGCGCTTGAAGACCGCGCCACGCTGACACCGGAATCCTTTACCGGCACGGCCGATTTGCCCGAAGATAAAGGCAAGGTCGAGTGGGCCATCGCTTGGCCAGAGTCCGGCGAAGGGTTCTGCCACTCCTACTGCAACACGATCCCCACGCCGCAAGGCGGTACGCATGAATCGGGTACGCGTTCGGCCCTTTTGCGCGGCATGCGCGCCTATGGCGAAATGACCAGCAACCGCCGCGCCACGGCCATCACCAGCGACGAAGTGTTCGGCGATGCGGCCATCCTGCTTTCGCTGTTCATCCGCGATCCGCAGTTTCAGGGACAGACAAAGGAAAAACTCGGCACGATCGAAGCTGCCCGTCTTGTCGATCAAGTGTTGAAGGATCATTTCGATCATTGGCTTGCCTCCGATCCGGTCAGCAGCAAAACACTTCTTGATCAGATGATCTTCAGGGCGGAAGAACGCGCGCGCACCAGTCAAGCCAAAGACCTCGCGCGCAAAACGGCGACGCGGAAACTGCGCCTCCCCGGCAAATTGGCGGATTGTTCGCAAAGCAGCGCCGAAGGCACCGAAATTTTCCTCGTGGAAGGCGACTCGGCGGGCGGCTCCGCGAAACAAGCACGCAATCGTGACACACAGGCCATTCTGCCACTGCGCGGTAAAATCCTGAACGTTGCCAGCGCCAGCGCCGACAAGTTGCGCGCCAATCAGGAATTGACCGATCTCGTGCAGGCGCTCGGCTGCGGCACCGGCAGCCATTTTGAGCTAAGCAAGTTGCGCTATGAGCGCGTCATTATCATGACGGACGCCGACGTGGACGGCGCGCACATCGCCTCGTTGCTCATGACGTTCTTTTATCGCGAAACGCCGGGCTTGATTAACGCCGGAAAACTCTACCTCGCCCAGCCGCCGCTCTATCGCCTGAGCCAAGGCGGAACCACAGCCTATGCCCGCGACGACGAACATAAGGATGAATTGCTGCAATCCGTGTTTAACGGGCGCGGCAAAGTCGAGATGAGCCGATTCAAGGGGCTTGGTGAGATGATGCCCGCGCAGTTGCGCGAAACGACCATGAATCCGCGCACGCGTTCACTGTTGCGCGTCGTCATCACGCCGCAAGGCTCGCCGGACAGGCTCGACGACATCAAGGAAACCGATAAACTTGTCGAGAGCCTCATGGGCCGCAAGGCCGAACTACGATTCCAGTTTATTCAGGATAACGCCCGGTTTGTCAGGGAAGTGGATGTTTAACCCTAAAGGAACGCCCGGCCAAAAAGCGGACTGAGCTTGCGGCTATGCAGGTTCGGATCGCGGCGCAAAAGTTCCATCGTGCGAATGCCCGCCATTAAATGCACCTTGACCTGTTTTTCGTAAAACTCATTGGCCATGCCCGGTAGCTTGATATGCCCGAAGTGCGGCATGTCTGAAACAATAAGCAGCGCGCCATAGGGCACGCACCACCGGAATCCGTTTGTCGCGATGGTCGCGGATTCCATTTCAAGGGCTATGGCGCGGCTTATGTTGATTTCATTCTGAACCGCCGCAAAATTTTCGTCTTCCCAGTTGCGATCGACGTGCGTCATGACCGTGCCGGTACGCAAAATTTCCTTCACTGTCTTGCGGTTCCGGTGCGTAACCTGCCGTACCGCGGTCGCCAAAGCTTGCTGCGGTTCAGCCAGATTGGGGATAGGGATATAAACCGGCACCTGCTGATCGAGGACACGGTCGTTTCGCACATAAGCATGCGGCAATATGAAATCCCCGATTTGCATGTCAGGCCGCAGCCCGGCGCAGTGGCCCATCATGATCCACGTTTGTGGCCGGAGAACGGCAATATGATCGGAAATGTTTTTCGCATTACTGGGGCCGATGCCGATGTTAACAAGTGTAATGCCTCTGCCATCTTTTCTTTTTAGGTGATAGGCCGGCATTTGCGGCTTGCGTTCGAGAAGGGTTTCCTTGGCTTTCCTCACACCAAGGTTGGCGTTGTAATGCGTCCCGCAAGGTTCAACAAATGCCGTATATTGGCACCGATAGGCGCATTGCTTCGGATCTTCCGTCCCGCTCATGATTTCCAGGGCAGTCTCTCGGAACGAGCGCGTATAGTCTTCATAGTTCGTAAAGATAACGTACTGTTGAAAATCTTTCGGGTCAGTCCCCGTGTAATGAAGAATGCGGCTCAGTGATTTATCGACATGCGGCGCGGAGAACAGGGCCAATGGATAATCACCATCCGCCGCTGTCATGTTAATTTTACTGCCGGCATCGCTTTCCGTATTTGTGAGCTCTGGAAGATCAAAAGAACATTGCAAGCAGCGTATTTGTTCGGCAGCCATCTGTTTTTCCAGATACGTCCCGTTTTCAAACGCAAATTGCACAGGAATCGGCATTCGGCTGACGCCGACCTCTATAGGTACCTTATGGTGTTTAAGGAGAAGCTGAAGCTGTTCAATATAATAGCGATGATAAAGATCGGGTCTTGTCAAAGTCGTGATATGCCGTCCCGCAAACGTCACATAACCATGCGACTGGCGCTTGTCCCTTTCATGATGCCGGAGGTCTTTACGATCGACCGTTATGGCGACATATGGATAGTATGCCGAAACGGGCTCTGAATCCGTGCAGTCGTGGAAAAGTTCATTCAGGGACTCGCGTAAATAACGCGTGTTAGCATGGTATATTTCGGTAACATAAGCGACCGCTGCCGCCGCATCATGGAAGATTTTAATTTTGTCTTTTTCCGGTAAAAATGGCGCTTGTTTCATGTTTAAATCCTGAAATATGAACCAGCATAAGGCAGTAAAATCGTTGTGTTAAGCGGTAAGTTCTAAAGAGGAAAAAACCAGTTTGACACTATTATTAACCATTATTGAGCGTTTTTTTCCGGCAAAAAGGATGTTATTCAAGACTATTCTTTTATGGATTTAGCATGCAAAAGAACCCACAAAAAAGCCATGATATTTCTGCCTTTCCTGTGCCTGCCGGCTTAACAAAGCGCGTTACAGAGAAATTGTTGGAAAGCGCTCTTGAAGATGTTCAAAATGATCGCTTCAGGCAAGCCCTGATTAAAGCCCGCAAGGCCGCCCGCATATCGCGCGATTTTCGAGATACAAACGGCATTCAAAAGGCTGTTAACATTATTTTCGATGATATTGCCCCCTATATTATGGACGTCTCTTTGCGCGCAATAGCGTTTGAAACGGTTGCCGTTTTTGCAAAGGGCTCGTCTTATGAAGAAAGCGAAGCCATAAATGCCTGGATACAATTATTGAGCGCCACAAAGAGAGAGCCATTCTCCCTAGCGCTTCGGATTTTCATTGCGTGGCGCGCAGCGACCAGTTGCGAACCTCACTTTCCGCTCTGCCAATCCGCCCGAAAAACACTGGAAAAACTCCATGAGGAAGCCGAGGCCGTCCGCGAAGAAAGGCGGCAAAAGAATATCGATATTGGCATGTTCCGCCTGAATGCCAAACCTTTGAGAGCGCGCCGTAAATTCAGCGGGCCGGAATGCGAGAGATATATCCGTATCGTTCAGCGTCCTGAACCCATATGAACAAGCCTTAACCATAAACTGTCGTTGCCGCTTTGCTTGCACCTTTGCTGTGCACAAAAATTGAGATTAGTATTTCGTAGATAAGGACGGTTTCATGACATCAAACTGGCATAGTCCGTTTCATTCCTTCAAAGTCGTAAAAGCCGATACTTTCCAGTCCGATGTGCTCGGATCCTAACGGCCTATTGTCGTTGTTTTCGTAGCGGAATGCGTGGAGCCCCGTTCCCGCTGCCGATAACCTGAACATCTGTCTTGGCTAAATTTACAGCCCCAACAACGAACGCGAAAAATCTTCAGCTTTAAATGGCTGCAGATCATCCGCGCCTTCACCGACCCCTATCGCGTGAATGGGCAGTTTGAACTTATCGGCTAATGCGACCAGAACCCCGCCCTTTGCGGAACCGTCCAGCTTGGTCACAATCAGTCCTGTCACTTGGGTTAGTTCACGGAATACTTCGACTTGT
>CAYNLV010000065.1:0-5522 GCA_964398175.1 uncultured Rhodospirillaceae bacterium | reverse complement strand
GTTATACCAGAGGGTTCCGTCGGTTTGGCAACAGATACAGCGGAGGCCGTAGCGGTTACGGTTGTTTTAGCGGCGGATTCTTTTGGCGCTTCAGGCGGGGGCAGCAAATGTTCAATGCCCGGCTGTTTATCCGAGGATTTGCTGTCGAGTTGCTGAAAAACCTGTTCGTCCTGATGCGGAATGTCGATCCCACCAGGATGTTCCGGCCGCTGCTTCACCTGCCCGTCGGCCTGAATGGTCGGGATTTCGGCCGGCGCGCCGCTGTCGCCAAAAAAATGCATGTAAATCCACGCGCCGCCGCCAAACACAACCAGAGCCAGCACGATAAAAATAATTCGGCGGATGCGACCAAGCGTTTGGCGCTGCTGCTGGGCGAAATCGGAGCGTATGGGCCTTTCGGCGAATAGTTCAGGCGGTAGGTTTGTCATTGCGCATTTCCTCAAGTGGTGTGCATCCCATAACGGCAAGGCCGCTGGCGATGACCGTTTGCACGGATTTTACAAGCCCAAGACGCGTACGCGTCAAGGCGGGATTGTCAGGCACGATGAAACGAAGTGTAGCATTATCATTGCCCTTGTTCCACAGGCTGTGGAAGACGGCAGCAAGTTCCATCAGGTAGAAAGCAATGCGGTGCGGTTCCTGCGCTAAGGCGGCGGCTTCGACGGCGCGCGGCCAGTTGGCAAGACAACGGATCAGCGCCAGCTCTTCCGGCGTATTCAAGTCGCGCGCGTCGATTTCGACAAGCGCTTTGGCTGACAGGTCTTCGTGCGGCATTATTTCCGCGACGTGGCGCAAGACGGAACAACAACGCGCGTGCGCGTATTGAACATAGAAAACGGGATTGTCGCGCGTTTGCTCGACAACCTTGGCGAAATCGAACTCAAGCTCAGAATCCGGCGCGCGCGTCAGCATGAAAAAGCGCACGGCCCCAGCCCCTACCTGCTCCACCATTTCGCGAAGCGTGATAAGATTGCCGGAACGTTTGGAGAGTTTTACAGGAACGCCGTTTTTGAAAACCTTGACGATGTTGTTGAAGATAACTTCGAGACGTGCTTTGCCGTCGCTAAAAGCGGCCACGGCCGGACGCATGCGGTCGAGATAACCGCCATGATCCGTGCCAAGGATGTTAATCATATACATGAAGCCGCGCTGGATCTTCGTATAATGATAGGCAAGGTCCGGCATCATATACGTCCAGGCACCGTCGCGTTTCTTGAGCGGCCGGTCGGTGTTATCGCCAAATTGGCTTGAGCGGAAAAGCGTGAGCGGCACGGGTTCCCAGTCCTCCATTGCCTTCCCTTTCGGCGGCGGTAACGTGCCGACGTAGATAAGGCCCTTGTCTTCCAGAAACTTGAAAATCCTGTCGAGCGTGCCGTTTTCAATTAGCTCGCGCTCGTTCGTGAAAACATCGTGATGGATTCCGATCAGGTCGAGATCCTCACGGATCATGCCCATAATGAAGGTCACCGCAAAATCGCGCACGGGCGTGAACCATTCGGACTCCGGTTTTCCAAGCCATTTGTTTCCGTCGCGTTTCGCCAGCGCCGCTGCGACATCCTTCAGGTATTCGCCGGGATACATGCCTTGCGGGATTTCGCCGATGTTCTCGCCTAGCGCTTCGCGGTAACGCAAGTAAGTCGAACGCGCGAGGGTATCCACCTGCGCGCCCGCATCATTAAAATAGTATTCGCGCGTGACGGCATAACCCGCTTTGGTGAGAAGATTGCAAAGCGTATCGCCGATCACCGCACCGCGCACGTGGCCTGCGTGCATGGGGCCCGTGGGGTTGGCGGAGACAAACTCCACATTGACTTTTTCTTTCTTACCCATCCCGCTGTCGCCATAAGAGACGCCCGCGTTCAGGATTTCTTTCAGCTCGTCCTGCCAGACTTTGGGCTTGAGACGAAAGTTGATAAAGCCGGGCCCGGCGATATCCACGTTTATGACATTTGGCAGCGCCGCCAGTTTCGGCTTCAGCATTTCGGCAATCGCGCGCGGCGGCTTTCCGGCTGGCTTGGCCAGCATCATCGCGACGTTAGTGGCCAGATCACCGTGAGCCGGGTCGCGCGGCGGCTCAACGACGAAAACCGGCATCGGTGCGTTCAACGTCAACGCGCCAGACTTAACCAGCTCATCAAGTATGGCCGTCACGGCCCCGTGCATGGATTTGAAGATGGTCACGTTAATTGTCCTTTTTCTTTCTGATTATTATGCTTTCAAAAAACTACTTAAAGCAAGCGAAGTTGTCATTGTTATGTCTTTTGGTAAATCGTTAAGCGGGAACCACGCAACGGCCTCATGTTTTTGGGGTTCGAGGTTTTGGGGCTCGCCCCTGACAACCCGCGCTTCAAAGGCTGGTGTCACCCAATGAATCCCCTCTTCCGGCAATATGTGATCGGTCACGCGTAAAAGGCGTACAATTTCGATATCGAGCCCGACTTCCTCCCTGATTTCACGCTTCAGGGCTTTTTCGAACGTTTCCCCGAACTCAACGGCACCGCCCGGAATAGACCACATTCCAGCCTCAGGCGGTCTCTTCCTTTTCACGAGCAACAATTTCGTATGCGCTTCATCTAAAATGAAAGCGCCCGCGCCAACGCCAATATAGTCCTTTCCCCTTTTCGTTTTGTGCTGGGGAAAAAGGCATTTAAAAAATTTCATGGAGCAATTTTTACGGCACTCGGGTTATTAGGTACATTAATAATGCTAGAGTTTTCAGTATTAATTGCGTTTTTCGGTAATGGAATGCCTGGGTTAAAAGGCTCCAATTTAATATAATCAACGGGTTGAGCTAATCGTAAATTTCGCAATGATTCCAAGAGGTTTATGGCTTCCGAGGCTGGACTGGAATTACCGCAACTGTCGATAAGGCTCGCGTTTCCGTCCTTGTAAATGAACAAGATATATGACTTTTCGACTTCCATCGAAAACTGACCGCTCGCAGTTTCGTTATAGATAACAAAGGGATTGGGGAGAGAGCCTTTATAGGATTCTATAATGTTGATGGTATATTCAATGCCATCGACAAAGCCGTTTTCAATGGTCGCCGGGATTTTTATTACATCGCTAACGTTGCCCAATAAAACATACTCGGAACTTTTGTATTCGCTTTCAACAGGCGGTTTTCCTTCCTGGCAATAGGCTGCAACTTTCAACGGCCACAGAAGGCTTATAATCAGGACGATAAGGGGGGGCAGACATATTGTCATTACCAGCCTTAGATGAAAGTCTCCGTCGAGAATAGCCGCTTGTGCTCCTGTACCGCAAAGCGGTCGGTCATGCCCGCGATGTAGTCCGCGATCAGGCGCGCTTTTGTGTTGTCATCGCTTTCGTCGCCCTGAAGGCGGGCAAACCAATCGGCCGGAAGGCAATCCGGCTTTTTTATCAGGAAACCGAAGAGATCTTTTACGATCCGTTCCGCCTTTGCGCAGGCGTTGTTAACACGGCTGTGCTGATACATGCGGTTACGCAGAAACTCGCGGATGACGTTCTGTTGTTGCGCCATGCCGAAGCTGAATTTGACCGTCGTCTGGGGGGCGCGGCGGATGTCATTCGCCGATGTCGGCTTGAGCATGAGGATCGCTGCGCGTGACGTATCCAGTAGGTCCGTGATCATCGAACCAATGACTTGCCGGACGGTTGCCGACATGATGCGCTGCTTTTCCGCGTCGGGATAATGGCGCTTCATATCCTCGAGGATGGGGCCGAAAAGCGGCAAATTCTTGAGGTCGTCGAAACCGAAGAATCCGGCGCGGTAGCCGTCGTCGATATCGTGCGTGTTATAGGCGATTTCATCCGACAGCGCCGCGACTTGGGCCTCAGGCCCCGCAAAGTTCGCGAGTTCGAGATCGGAACGTTCGTTGTAGGTCGCAATTGTGGAAGGCAGCGGCTTGCCCTCAGTCTCCGGCAAAAGCGGGCCGTTGTGCTTGACCACGCCTTCCAGCGTTTCCCACGTCAGGTTGAGGCCGTCGAACTGGATATAGCGGCGCTCAAGTTGCGTCAGGATGCGGAATGTTTGTTCGTTGTGGCTGAAACCACCATAGGGCTTCATGATTTCCGCCAGCGCATCCTCACCTGCGTGGCCGAAACATGTATGGCCGAGGTCATGGGCCAGCGCGATCGTTTCCGTCAGGTCTTCGTTCAGGCCAAGCGCGCGCGCCGCCGAACGCGCGATTTGCGCGACTTCAAGCGAATGGGTCAGGCGCGTGCGGTAGTAGTCCCCCTCGTTTTCGATAAACACCTGCGTCTTGTTGCGCAGCTTGCGGAAGGCGCCGGAATGGATAATCCGGTCGCGGTCTCGCTGGAACTCCGTGCGTGTGGCGCTGGGAGGTTCCGGGAAAAGCCGTCCACGGGTTTCCGCCGCTTTTGTGGCGTAAGGGGCCGCCGGAACGCTCGAATCTTGCAAATAGTTTGTCATGGCCGCACATTAGCGGGGTAACCCATTTTTGGCTAGAGTCATGCGCATAGCAACCTGGAACGTCAATTCAGTGAAGGCACGGATGCCTAACGTTACCGCGTGGCTGCAGTCCGCCAAGCCGGATGTTCTTTTGTTGCAAGAGATTAAGTGTGAAACGGAGGCCTTTCCCGGTATGGAGTTTGCGGCGCTGGGCTATAGAGCCGCCGTGGTGGGGCAAAAGGCATATAACGGCGTGGCTATTTTAAGTCGTGAGATGCCGCAAGATGTTCTAAATTACCTTCCCGGCGACAAAAACGACACGCAAGCCCGCTACGTGGAAGCGACGGTTCAGGGCGTCAGGGTCGCCAGCCTTTATCTGCCGAATGGCAACCCGATCGACACGGAAAAGTTTGACTTTAAACTGGATTGGATCAAGCGCCTGATGGCGCACGCGCAAAAGCTTCTGGCGAACGAAAAACCGGTTGTGTTGGGCGGCGATTACAACGTCATCCCTACCCCCGAGGATGTTTATGATCCCAAAGGCTGGGAAGAAGACGCATTGTATCATCCAAAAACGCGCGCCGCATTCCGCGCGCTGAACCATATCGGGTTGACAGAAGCCTATCGCGCCCTTCATCCGCATCAAAAACACGCGTACACATTCTGGGATTATCAGGGCGGCTCGTGGCAAAAAGACAACGGCCTGCGCATCGATCACTTTTTGTTGTCGCCTGAAGCCGTTGACCGGATGAAAGCCTGTTTTATCGACCGGACGCCGCGCGGGCAGGAAAAAGCTTCCGACCACACCCCGGTTGTTCTGGATTTGGCTTAAAACATCTTATCGATCACGGCTTGATCCACTGCGCCCTTATAACCATGAACCATGGCTCCGCCGTCATCAACCATGCCCTGCAATTCCATGGAATGCATGAGCGCCATTTCTTTGAACTTTTCAAGATTGCCATCCTCAAGCGCATTGCGGAGCAGTCTGCGCGTCTCGGTGATCATATCGTTCATCTGGATCGCGAGCCTGTCGAACTTTTCGCGGGTATCGGACGGCGCTTTGAAATAAGCCTCAATCGCCAGATTCCCCCAACCTAGCCCGCTTTCGGAAAAATGTTCGGTG
>CAYNLV010000064.1:0-5551 GCA_964398175.1 uncultured Rhodospirillaceae bacterium | reverse complement strand
GAGTTTCAAGGCGCAGGAATACTGGACGATCGAAGCGACGTTTAAAACGGACAAAGGCGGCATCATCACCGCCAACCTGACGCATCTCGACGGCAAAAAGCTCGACAAGTTCGCGCTGCAAACGGAAGCCGAGGCGCAAGCGGCGCTCGCCATCCTCAATCAGCTGACGTATCAGGTTGCGGCGGTCGAAAAGAAACAGACAAAGCGCAACCCCTACCCGCCTTTCACCACGTCCACGCTGCAACAGGAAGCCTCGCGTAAGCTCGGCCTCGGCGCGACGCGCACCATGCGCATCGCGCAGCAACTCTATGAAGGCGTGGACATCGGCGGCGATACGGTCGGCCTGATTACCTATATGCGTACCGACGGCGCGGCGCTTTCGATGGAAGCCATCAAAAGCGCCCGCGACGTTATCGGCGCGGATTTCGGCAAGGAATACCTGCCCTCTTCCCCGCGCGTTTATAAGGCGGCAGCTAAGAACGCGCAGGAAGCGCACGAAGCCATCCGTCCCACCGACATGAACCGCCGCCCGGACAAGATGGCGCGTTATCTCGATAGAGACAGTTTGGAACTTTACACGCTGATCTGGCAGCGCACGATGGCGTGCCAGATGGCGAGCGCCGTTCTGGACCAGGTCGCGGTGGATATTGCGGGTTCAAACAACAAGGCCATGTTCCGCGCCACGGGTTCGACGGTGGTGTTCGACGGCTGGTTCCGCGTTTACAAGGACAACGACGATGAAGACGAGACGCCCGACGCGGCGCTGTCCGGCGAAGTCCGCTTGCCGCCCGTGAAGGCGAACGATCCGGTCACAAAGAAGGACATGAAACCCGAACAGCATTTCACCCAGCCGCCGCCGCGTTACAGCGAAGCGTCGCTGGTGAAAAAACTGGAAGAACTCGGCATCGGACGCCCCTCGACGTACGCGAGCATCATGCAGGTATTGCAAGACCGCGATTACGTGCGGCTTGAGAAAAAACGTTTCATTCCCGAGGACCGCGGACGCATCGTCGTTACGTTTCTTGAAAACTTCTTCGGGCATTACGTCGAATACGATTTCACGGCCGATCTCGAGGAAAAGCTGGACGACATTTCCGGCGGCCGCATCGGTTGGAAGAAGGTCATGCGCGCGTTCTGGAAGGATTTTTCGAACGCGATCGGCGAAACCAAAGACCTCAAGATCACGGACGTGATCAACGCGCTCGACGAAGCGCTTGGCCCGCACTTTTTCCCGCCGCATGACGACGGCAGCGATCCGCGCGCCTGTTCCTTATGCGGCAAGGGGCGGTTGGGCCTGAAGCTCGGCAAATATGGCGCGTTTATCGGCTGCTCGAATTATCCGACCTGCCGTAACACGCAGCCGCTGGCTGTCAACGGCAACGGAAACGGGAACGGCAAGGCGCAACCCATGGCGCCGCGTAACCTCGGCATCGACCCGGCGACGAAGTTGCCCGTGACGGTGCGCTCGGGGCCCTATGGCGCGTATGTTCAGCTTGGCCCTGCCCCGGCGGCGGAAAAGCCCGTTGAAGAAAAAGCGGACGGCAAGAAAAAGAAAGCAAAAAAGAAAAAAGACGACACGCCGAAGCCGAAGCGCGTTTCATTGCCGAAAGGGCTCGACCCGAACCTGATCGATCTGGCGACGGCGTTGAAGCTGCTCAACCTGCCGCGCGACGTCGGCAAGCATCCGGAAACGGGCGAGATGATCACGGCGAGCATCGGGCGCTATGGCGCTTATATCAAGATGGGCTCGCGTTATAAAAATCTCGCGGACGGCGACGACGTTTTAAATATCGGCCTGAATCGCGCGGTTGTTTTGATGGCTGAGCCGGACAAAGGGCGTTTTGGCCGAGGCGGCGCGAAGCCCGGCAAAGCACTGGGCAATCATCCCGAAGACGGCAAGCCGGTCTCGCTGAACAGCGGGCGTTTCGGGCCTTACGTGAAGTGGGGCAAGGTCATGGCGACGGTCACAAAAGCCTATGATCCTGAAAACCTGACGCTCGAACAGGCCGTGGAGATTTTAGCGGCGAAGATTGCCAAAGGGCCGAGCGCGAAGGGGAAGGCAAAGGCGAAAGCGAAGGGAAAAGGCAAAAAGTAAAGTTAACGGCGGATTTGAAAGCTCATAGTCTTGAGCGGCGTTCGATTTTGTGATTTTCTAAGATTACATATTTAAGGAGAATGTCATGTCCGCTTTTCAATCCGCTTTTTTGAATCATAGCGATTATCCAGTCGAGCGCGTTCGGTTGACCAAGGAAGAATTTGAGCAGCTTAAAAACGAACAGGCTTTACTTACAGACGCGTATATTACGCAACAGTCTCGCAAATGGGGGGGGATTTGGGTCGGTAGTGTGGCGTTGATTTCCGCTATGGCCATGCCCTTTTTATTCAGCGTATCCGTCCCGTTTGGTTTGTTGGGAACGGCAGGGGCCGGATTGTTGGCGTGGCGATCGGGGAGAAA
This sequence comes from uncultured Rhodospirillaceae bacterium, assembly GCA_964398175.1. Lineage (GTDB taxonomy): Bacteria > Pseudomonadota > Alphaproteobacteria > UBA9219 > UBA9219 > JAXGVG01. Next base: position 3,096 of record CAYNLV010000064.1, on the reverse strand, counting down.
AATTTCAAACGGTGTCCGGGAAGTTCTGGTTGAGAAGAGAGAGACGGTTCTGCAAAACCTGGAGACACGTTCCCGTCCCCAAAGAAGTTCCGTTCTTCCGGATCTATCCGATGCCCAATGGCGTGGCCGCCTTGGCATCAAGATGCCTGGGCTTGTGTAAATTGTCAGTTTAGACCTTAATGATAGAGAATATTATGTCCGCTTTTCGTTACAAACGTGTAAAAGGTTCATTAAATGAATTAAATCACGTGAGGATTACCGAAGAAGAAAAAATAAAGCTGCATTCCAGACTTCTCACGATTGCTCAAATTGAAAGACGCGCCTATTGGATCACAACCACGGGTATCCTTGTCATTTTTAGTGCGGGGGCTATTTTTGGTACGGCCACAAGTCTTTCTGTTCTGGCGCAGGGCATCGTTGGTGGCGGTATGGGCTTTCTTTTCTCAAGAATTGCCCCGAACATCACAACAAGAAAACTTAAGAATAGAAACAATATCATTAATAATATGCTTGTTTTCGGGTTGCGTTCTCGGGAGGGTGATGGTGTGCTGAAGCGGGTTCCCAATAAAGAGTGGCTTGCGCGCGCTGCGGCGGGGCCGCGCCCAGCATAACAAGACGAAAGCCAAGCGCGGGAAGAAGTAATCATACACGCTATAATCATTGTCATCCCCGTGTAAACCGGGATCCAGCACGCCGCGTTCCATCTACGCTACTGCTTAGCTTCGATGGACCAAATGCCAGAACCGCCGAAGCTTTAGCTTAGGCGGGCTGCGGCGCTTTTGACTCATATGGCTCGTTGACACTCGCCACTGGATTCCCGCTTTCGCGGGAATGACATGTTCTTAGGAAAACCATTCACCCCGCCTGTGGCGCGTGGGTGATCTGCGCATAGTTTCGCGGACGGCCGATCGGGCCAATCGCGAGTTGAAAGTTCGACGGGTCTTGATCGAAGTCATGCGGGTCGTTTGGGCCGAGCATGTAAAACATAGCTCGCAATGGATTGCACACGTTTTTAAGAAAATCTTTCTCGGCTTCTTCCCGGGTATTGCCTTTGCCGGTAACGTGTCCTAACTGCCAAAAGCGATCATGCGCGTGCTGACGGTGACGCAACGTAATTTCAGGATGATAGGCTAAATGTTTAAAGCCATTATTACCTTCAAGAAATATGAGTTTTTCCTCTACGCCCAAGGCTTTTAGGGTGCTGCAGAGCGTTCTTCCGTTCCCATTATTTTCAGGACAAACGCTTAACATTGGCGTGTTCATGCTCTCCAATCTCCTGACCTATGAAGTCCTAGTATGTGTTTTCAGAATTAAAGTGTAACATTAAAAAATCAAGAAATTCGTATCAGATTCGCAGGCAGTAAAAATGAGTGATGAAAACGACGATCCATTTGGCGATGCTTCCGTTGCGGCGGAAAGGCCCTTGCCGCCGTTGCCGCCGGTGAATGTTTATTTCACGGCCTCGACGTTCAAGCTGATCGTGATGAGCGTTTTCACGCTCGGTATTTATGAGCTTTACTGGTTTTACAAGAACTGGATTTTAATTCGCCAACGCACGGGCAAAAGCCTATCGCCGTTCTGGCGGGCGACGTTTGCGCCGTTTTGGGCCTATGCCCTCTTCAAGGATATCAAAACTACGGCGGATGAAAACCGTATCGAGAACGGCATTTTGCCTATTGCGCATGGGTTGGCGTTTCTGGTGTTGTTTTGCATGGGAATATTTCCCAAGTTCTACGCTCTGATTTTGTTCTTTCTTTCCGTTATGGCGCTTATTCCGGCAAACCGTGCCGCCGTGGCGGTAAACTGGCAACTCACGAAGGGTTTTAAGGAGAACAATCAATTCTCAGGCTGGAACTGGGTTGCGATGAGCTTTGGCGCGTTGTTTCTCATTCTCGAGATCCTGAGCCTCATGTTTTTAAAGGCGATGGAGGAAGCCGGAACCATCCCCTTTGATACGAATATGAACGGCATGAGCATTATATGGTAAGAAATGAACATGACACACATTGATCTTGAAAATGAAATCCGCCAAAGCGTCGTGATTGTTTGGCCGGGGCGTTACCGATATTTAAAGCTTGAGAAGATGCCGCCGCATCAACGTTTTTTCCTGCTCTCGCAAGACAGCGAAGAAATTACGGCCATCGTCGAAGAAAAAGACGTGCTTGCAACGCCGCACAGCGGAAACGTCGGTGTGTTCAAAGCTTTTGAGTTTCGTTGCGCGACGCCGTTTCTCGCGAAGGGCTTTTTGGCAAAGATATCGGAAACCATTGCCGCCAAAGGGCTGAATATTCTCATTGTTTCAACTTTTTCTAAAGATTACGCCTTTATTCGCGAAGAAGACTCCTTAATGGCCATCGACGCTTTGCGCGCGATCGGTTTTTCCGTGACCGAGGCAACGTGAAACACAAGCGCAAGCACCGTCAGGATACGAAGAAGAAACGCCGGTTCCGCGAGCATTTTGAGCGGCGTTTTGAAAAGCCCAAGGAACCTGTTGCGAAAGCAAAACCTGCGCGCGTTGCCCCTCAACATGTTGTGGGTGTGGTTGTTAAGAAGAGCTATGGCTGGGGCCTTTTGTCCACCGACCGTCGGGACAAGAATACTTATGTCATCCGGGCATCCGCCAAGGCCGATCAGCAGGGGGGCGAGCTTGTGGCGGCGGAGGTTTTATCGGGCACGAAGCAAGGTCGCCATGAAGTGCGCGTCACGCATCGCCTCGGCAATCCCGACGACGCGCGGAACGTCAGCCTGATCGCTATTCACAGTAACGAAATTCCGGATCGTTTCAGCGATGAGGCGTTGAAGGAAGCCAGTGCGGCAAAGCCGGTGGTTTTGGAGGCAAGCAGCCGTCAAAGCGGCATGGGTGAGGAGCCATCTATAGAAACCCCCTCACCTGCAAAATCCAAGGGTTTGCTGGCGCAAACCCAGGATTTTGCTTCCTCTCCCGCAAGGGGAGAGGGATTATTTAAACGGACGGATCTGAGAGGCATTCCGCTTGTCACCATCGACGGGCCGGACGCGCGGGATTTTGACGATGCCGTGTTTGCCGAGCCGGATAAAAACGGTGGCTGGCATCTGGTCGTGGCGATTGCCGATGTG
>CAYNLV010000063.1:0-6232 GCA_964398175.1 uncultured Rhodospirillaceae bacterium | reverse complement strand
GAGCGCTGAAACATGGAGCAAATGATCTTTGCGCTGATGGTCATAATAAGAAGTCCAATAGGTCATTGCCTTCATGACGGCCTTGTCGTTCATCAAAACATCGACAAAGACCATATCCTTCTCTTCCATATATGCCGCATACTCAGGATCGAAACCGATCGTTTTGCAAAAACGTGTGCACCCCAATATTTCCCGAACAGGCACGGGCGTACCGCCATTTAACGTGAGCGGCTTATTATTGAGCTTGGCCTTTTGAATTTCTTTTCTTTCCTCAATGAACATGAAGAACATAAGGTTATGTGCATCTATAACCTGCAACGGGGCATGAGAATTCAGCAAATCGTCAACAGCACAGGATAATTGATCGCCCTTATGCGTCGCTGGCAAAATCAATAATTCGTTTTGAATTTCATGAGCGTTTGTAAATGCCGGTTCCATAATAATCCCACAATAAAATCCTTTTGTTTGTGATTTTACTGAGAGTTTTATTAGACTCAATAGTTAAAATACTTTCGCGCCTCCTGTTGCGCCGGAGCGTTAATCCCGCTATAAAGCGAGGCTTCCAGCGCGGTCGGAGAGTAGCTCAGCCTGGTAGAGCACTGCTTTCGGGAGGCAGGGGCCGGAGGTTCAAATCCTCTCTCTCCGACCAGATTTTTCATAATCCCGGACAATTTCAGCTTATTAAAGCAACTTGCGCCGTTTACTTCGCGATCCCGTGCTCGTAGCAAAGGCCGCCGGTAATCTCGAGGGTCGTGGCGTTGATCGCGCCGTTCTCCACGCAGTGGCCGATGAGCGCCGCGATTTCCTCCGGCTGCACAAGACGGCCAATATGGACGTCCTGAAGGATCTTCTTCAGGGCATCCTGGTTCATGCCGGTCAGCATCGGGGTGGCGGTATAACCGGGCGCAATGCCGACGCAACGAATATTCTTGATGCCGCGCATCTGGAACTCGCCAACGATGATCTTGGGCATAAGCGCATCGGCGACCTTGGTCGACGAGTAATTGAGCTGCCCGACCTGCCCGACCTTGTTGACGGACGAGATTGTGACGAGCAGCCCTTCCCAGCCGCCGTTGACCATCGCCTCGGCGCTGTCGCGCAACGTGAGAAACGTGCCGGTCAGGTTGATATCGATCACGGGCTGCCATTTGTCGAGGCCCATTTTCTTGGACACCTTGCCCGTTTCCTTATCCAGCGCAAGCATCATGCCGTCGCGAATAATGCCCGCGCAAGCAACAGCGACATTGAGCTTGCCAAAAGCATCGACCGCGGCTTTCACAAATTTTGCCGTATCGGCTTCGCTCGTGACGTTGGCTTGAACGCCGATGGCCTCGCCGCCCATGGTCTTAATGTCCTTAAGCACGCGATCGATGTTGTTTTGCATCACATCGACCACGCACACCTTGGCGCCGTTCTGGACGAAATATTTGACGATGGCTTCGCCGATGCCGTTACCGCCGCCGGTTACGATGGCTACGCTGTCTTTGATTTTCATGACGTTATCCCCACTTGCAAGTTTTGTTCACGAATTCTTTGAAAAAGATGAGCTATCCTTATCCCAATACACGAAACTGGGACGCGATACATCCGGGCCGACAATTTTAAGATCGCCGACCTTGATCGGGCGCGTCACGTCGGGCCCGATAACCTTAACCCCAACCGGCTGAATCGATTTCACCAGTTCCCGGGCTTTGGCTTCCGCCTCGGCCGCGGGCATCCCTGCAAACAAATTGGCGCCGATTAAAATGAATGAGCCGTCAGGCATCACGCGCCGGATGTCATAACCCGACGGCACGATGGCAAACTCCGCGTCGTTGTAGAAGAATTTAGTCACATCAGTTCTCCGCCCGCTGGTTCGATTAAAGTTTTTTCAAAACGGTCACGCAGTTGGTCACCGCAGACCCGCCGACATTAAGGATGATGCCGATATCCGCCTTTTTGGCTTTAACGCCGATCGGCTCGCCGATGAGCTGCTTATAAAGCAGCGTGTGCATCGAAGCGCCCGTAGCGCCAACGGGGTGCCCCTTGGCCTTAAGCCCGCCGGAGAGATTGACCGCAACCTTCGCGTCATCGCGCGTAAACCGCCCCTCGAGATAATCGAAACCGCCGCGGCCGTCGGCCGAAAAGCCGAGCGCTTCGGTGCAGAGGATCTGGTTGATCGTGAAGCAGTCGTGAACCTCGGCCAAATCAACATCGCTCGCTTTAATGCCGGCCTCGGCATAAGCCTTGGCGGCCGCATTCTTGGCCGCCATCAGCTCGTGCATGTTCGGACGCACGTTCTCCGGCAGCCTTTCGCAAGAATGGCCAATACCGGCGATCTCAACGGCACGCGCCTTGTTGCTGACGTTGGAGGTTTGCGTGACCACCAGCGCAGCCGCGCCATCCGACACCAATGAACAGTCATGCAAACGAAGCGGCGGCGCGATCATCATATTCTTGACCTTACCGCGCTCATCTGGTTCGTTGAGTTTCTTGATCTCGTCGGCGGTTGTGGGGCCAGTGCGATTATGGGCGAGCGGATTTTCGGCGCCGTTTTTGTAGCAAAGCGCCCCGACTGTCCACAGCATCCGTTCGAGTTCTTCCATATGGAGGTCGTAATGCGCCTGATAACCCTTGGCGTACGCGGCAAACAGCATGGGGAAGGTCACCCCTTGCGCGCCTTCGCTTGGCCAATGGGAACAACAGGCCAAAACGTGCGTCATCTGGGGTGTTGGCAACAAATTCATTTTTTCGACGCCGATCACCAGAACATGGCGATAGCGGCTCGCTTCAAGCGCATAAATGGCGTCGTACAATGCGACCGACGACGACGCGCAAGCGCATTCGCAACGCGTCATTGGCTTGAAACGAAAAGAGGGATCGATTTCCGCCGCGACCGGCGCTACATGTTCCTGATTAATGAATCCCGACGGCGAACAGGAGCCGACATAAATCGCATCAATATCTTTGGCTTCAAGGCCTGCATCGGCAATAGCGCCACGACCTGCTTCAATAAGCAGATCGTAATAGGTTTTTGTGTCGGTCATCAACCCGGTGGCTTTGTCTTTCTTCACGAAAGCGCCAAACTCGGTGTTGTAAGCGCCGATAATACTTACCTTGCTCATGATCTTCCTCCAAAATGAAGAGGACTCAGTGGAATCCCCCCTTACCCTATCACTATGGTTAACAATCGTTAACTTTTTATAAATACATGCTCTTTTTGGTTAAAAAAATGAGCTTTATTGCAATGCGAGTCTAGGTAGTTTCGTGGAAGTCCGAACGTTGCTTGAACGCAATAAAGAATAACACCATCGAATGTCGCGCGTAAAACTTGCTCTCTCTGACCAATGACGAATAGCGCTCATGTTCCTTAAACATTTCATAAATCTATTTCCCTAAAGTGTTGGACCAACCCGATTTTTATGGGGGCGGAAATGCCTGTGACGTGGATGATTCTTGCGAGCCTTGCGGTTGTCGTTTTGATCTTTGTGGCCCTCTTCAACGGCTTGGTGCGCAGCAAGAACCTTGCGCAGGAAGGCTGGAGCGGCATCGACGTTCAGCTCAAGCGCCGCGCCGACCTCATCCCCAACCTCGTCGAAGCGGTCAAAGGCTACGCGGGACACGAAAGAACGGTCCTTGAGAAAGTCACCGAAATGCGGGCGCAGGCGCTCAAGGCTTCCGGCCCCGCCGAAAGGGAAAAGGCCGAGGGCCAGTTGGCTGTCGCGCTTTCGCAATTGCTGGCCGTCGCCGAAAGGTATCCCGATCTGAAAGCCAGCGCGAACTTTCAGGAAATGCAAAAATCCCTCGCTGATGCCGAAGAGCAAATCCAACTGGCGCGACGCTATTACAACGCGGCCGCGCGCGAACTCAACATCAAGATCGGTTCTTTCCCAAGCAACCTTGTCGCGGTAATGTTCCGTTTCCGGGAAACGGAATATTTCCAGCTCGACAATACGGCGGACCGCGCAACACCCAACGTCAAGTTTTCGTCATGAAGCGCCTTCGCTTCCTTTTTGCCGCGCTGGCTGTATTTGCCCTTCTGGGAAATAAACCGCTTTATGCCGCCGTCGAAGAATCCATTCACAGCTATTACAGCTATATTACGATTCATGAAGACGGCAGCCTGACCGTCAAGGAAGTCATCAAGGTCATGTCTTTAGGCGCCAGGATGAAGCACGGCATTTATCGCGATTTTCCCACAACCTACCGCAACAAAATGGGAAATACCGTCAAGGTCGGCTTTAAAGTGCTTGAGGTGCTCCGCGATGCGAAGGAAATTCCCTATAGCGTCAAGCCGCAAGTGAATGGACAGCGCGTTTATCTCGGCAGCCATGACAAGCTTATGGAACGGGGACTGCATACTTTTGAGCTGACCTATTTAACGACGAAACAGCTCGGCTTTTTTGAAAAATACGACGAGCTTTACTGGAACGTGACAGGCAACGATTGGGAATTTCCCATCGGTCGCGTGGAAGCCATCGTTAACCTGCCCCCCAACACGAAAATCGGCCAGACGGCCGCTTACACCGGACCAGCCGGTGCACAAGGCAAAGATTTCCGCATAAGTCCAATATCGGATTCGCGTATTGCGTTCATCACAACGCGAACCCTCACCCACGGCGAAGGCCTGACCGTCGCCGTTTCATGGCCGAAAGGCGTAGTACATGAACCGACGAAGCAGGAAAAAGCCGCCGAGCTTGTTCATGACAATTACCCGGCCCTTGCAACGCTTGTCTTGTTCGTCTTCCTGCTAACCTACTATCTCATCGTGTGGTACGTTTACGGACGCGACGAACGCAGCGGCATTATCGTTCCCCTCTTCCAGCCGCCCGAAAACATTTCGCCCGCCGAAATGAACTTCATTCACAACATGGGGTTCCATATCTTCAACAACGGCAATGCGGCCCTCAGTGCCTCGGTTGTCGATTTGGCCGTGCGCGGACAAATGAAAATCGTCGAAAACAACGGCGAGTTTACGCTCACGAAAACCGACGGTGACGCGGCAAAACTTTTCGATGCCGAACGCGGCCTTCTCGCAAGCCTTTTCAGCGACAAAAAAAGCGTCGAACTAAAAAGCCAGAGCAACCTTAAGCTTCACGAAACGCGCAGCGACTTCCTCGACATGATCAAAAGCAAATGCCGGGACGTTTATTTCGTCAACAACAGGCTTTTACTGATCCCCGGGCTAATGATTACGTTAACCGCGTTTGTCGCTCTCTATTTTGCGGCGCTCGACCGCAGCCTGTTTTTCTTTATGTCGTTCTGGCTATCGATCTGGACAGTCGGCGTGTTTATTCTCGGCGCGCGCGTAATAACGCTATGGCACGGCGTGATTGCCGGAAAAGTGCTGGGCATTGTCGGCGCCGTTATTATGAGCGTGCTTTTTGCGGGTTTTCTGTTGGGCGAGATTTTGGGGCTTGTGACGTTTGCGTCCGTTGTGTCAGTGCCCATTTTTATCGTGATGCTGCTAATTCTAACGACGAACGCCTGTTTCTATTATCTGCTCAAAAAACCCACACTGCGCGGTTGCGCCATAATGGATAAAATCGATGGCTTCAAGATGTATTTGTCGATGGCCGAGAAAGACCGGCTTGAAAAACTTACGCCGCCAAAAATGACTCCGGCACTGTTCGAAAAATATTTGCCCTTCGCCATCGCGCTTGGCGTCGAAAATCAATGGGGTGAAAGGTTCAAGAACGCGCTGACCGAAGCGGCCTATGAAAAATATGCGCCCGCGTGGTATGCGGGCCATTACACCGGCGCACACGACTTCGCGGCCTCGCTCGGCAGCGGTTTTTCAAGCGCCCTCGCCTCGTCCTCCGGCGCGCCCGGCTCATCCTCCGGCAGCGGCGGCGGCGGTTGCAGCGGCGGCGGCGGCGGTGGCGGTGGAGGCGGCGGGTTTTAGGGTTTATCGCATATCCCACATCGTCATTCCGGAAACGCGCACTAGCGCGTTATCCGGAATCCAGTTTCACTATTCGCAAAAACGTTCAATTGGAAAAGGTGATTGGGCTCCGATTTGTCGCCCCCTCCAGCATCGCAGGTGGTGGGCTTCAGAAGTTCCCAACTTAATTCTTTCCAAAAAAAACAGATGTTATTAACTTTTATCATTATTTGAAAATGTGAATTTAATAAAATATTGATTGATGGAAGGATAGATCATATTGATAATGGCTGTAGTATCGCTAATATCGATAATCAATGTAATCGGGGGCTAAAATGTATGAAGAAATATGTTATAAAAAAACGTTTC
>CAYNLV010000062.1:0-6349 GCA_964398175.1 uncultured Rhodospirillaceae bacterium | reverse complement strand
ACTCGCGACCCCGACCTTGGCAAGGTCGTGCTCTACCGCTGAGCTACACCCGCATTTGCCTAAAGCCGGGCGATAATACAGAGCTTGTGGCGCATTGCAAGTCCAGTGGATTTCATAAGAATATGCAGACAGTTAGAGCCCTCAGAGCGGGTTCGAGGGAGGATCAGGGCGCGTTCAGAGCAGGATTAAAGCGCTTCCGGGTAGGTTCAGAACGCGTATAAAGCGGTTTATTTGCCAAATAGAGCAGGTGCAGGCATTATCAGAAACCTAAAAGTTAAGAACCCCGGCTGGTGTGGCTTTGGGGGGGATGGATGTTTATGGATTCGCTGACTTCAGAATTGGACAAGGCCATGCCACCGGAATCAGAAGATTTGGTGAAGGACGTCACTTTGGCGACTTTTATGACCGACGTGATCGAAGCCTCGCGTTCGGGTCCCGTGATCGTCGATTTTTGGGCCAAATGGTGCGGGCCATGCAAACAACTTGGCCCTTTGCTTGAGAAGCTCGTGCGGGCGCAAAAAGGCACTATACGGCTCGCAAAAATCGATATCGATAAAGATCCTGAAATCGCGAAGCAGATGCGCGTGCAATCCATACCGGCCGTGTTTGCCTTTATGAATGGCCAGCCCGTGGACGGGTTTATGGGAGCGCTGCCGGAATCAAAACTCAAGGCATGGATCGAGCGTCTGCTGAAAGCCAGCCAAGCGGCAGGCATTAACGGCGATACCGTCAAAATTGAAACGGCGCTGAAACAGGCCGGCGATTTTATGGCTGCGGGTCATATCGACGCGGCGCAATCCATTTATGCCGAAGTACTCGAGCGCGAGCCAAACAATCCCGATGCCTACGCCGGGCTTCTACGCTGCCTTATGGCGGCGGGCGAAACAAAGCAGGCGCACGAACTCTTCATGAAATTACCGCCGGAGATGAGAAAGAATAAGGTTTTTGATGCCATGCGCTCTACGGTCGAACTGGCTGAACAGGCGAGTAAAGCGGCGGGGTCAATCAATGATCTGCAAAAGACACTCGAAGCCAATCCTGACGACCATCAGGCGCGTTTTGATCTTGCGCTGGCCTATTATGCGGCCGATAAACGAGAAGAAGCCGTTGACGCGTTACTGGAAATCGCGCGCCGTAACCGTAAATGGAACGATGAAGCCGCGCGTAAACAACTGGTCAAGATGTTCGACTCCTTCGGTCATGCCGATCCGCTGACAATTTCGGCCCGCAAACGCCTTTCCTCGATCCTTTTCGCATGATTCAAGAACCAACCCCCATCGCAACACCGCCTTCGGCCTTGCCGGATATCCTGCCCGTGTTGCCGTTATCGGGGGTGTTGCTTTTGCCGCGTGGGCGGTTGCCACTGAATATCTTTGAACCGCGTTATATTTCGCTGGTTGAAGACGCGCTGGGGCAGGGACGGTTGATCGGCATTATCCAGCCATCAACGCCGGAGGATAAAACGCCTGTGCCTCCCCTATATCAGGTCGGATGCGCGGGGCGCATCACATCGTTCAACGAAACCGACGATGGCCGTTTCCTGATTAATTTATACGGTGTTTGCCGCTTTTCGGTTTTGGACGAATTGCCGTTGCATCGCGGTTATCGCCGGGTCAAGCCGGACTGGCAGAAATATATTGCCGATGTCGGGCCGCTGGAAGAAGCGCCTTTCGACCGCACCCGATTGCTTGGCATTTTACGCCATTATTTCAAAGCCAATGGCATTGGGGCCGATTGGAACGCGGTTCAAAACACGACGGGTGAAATGCTTATTTCATCGCTCGCTATGATTTGTCCGCTGGAACCGAGCGAAAAACAGGCGCTTGTCGAAGCGCCCGATTTGCCATCACGCGCCAAGCTGCTTACGACGTTGCTGGAAATGGCCTGTCTTCCGCAGCAGGATCCCGACAGCGCCAAACACTAAGGAGGGAATTTCCCCATGACGGCCAACACCGCGTCACGTCGCGCCGATCCGAAGATGCTCGAGTTGCTTGTATGCCCGTTGACCAAGACGACCTTGCGCTATGATGCGGCGAAACAGGAGCTGATCAGCGATAAGGCTGGTCTTGCTTTCCCCATTCGCGAAGGCATTCCGGTTATGTTGGTCGATGAAGCGCGGAAATTGCGGGAATAAAATACTTATTGTTATCAACTTTAAGGGTTTGGGCTAATGCGCCAGATCCGATGGAAGGAAGAAGCAGGGATTAAATCGCGGGCCGGTCCGCCCATTGAGTGCCTGAATATGATGGCGCCCCGTTCCTGGCGCAAAATAATGGAACCGTGTTCGGGTTTGATTTTTACAAGAAGAACATCGCCTTTAAACTTTTTGTTTTTGACGGCTTTTGCGATGCGCGAGGCAAGAATATTGAGGGCCGAAGAGTTCAGCGTTATTTCACTTGAAGCGCAAAAATAGGAAAGATGTGGCCTGATCTCGCGCGCGGTTACATTCCTGCCGTAAAGATCGATTAAGGCAATAAACGCGTAAGAATTATTCGCACCAGAATGAATCAAGAAATTACCCCTAAAATTTATTTATGGGAATTAACCCGTCTGTGCCACGCCGAAGGAATAGCTGTCGTCTTCTTCATCTTCGCTGACGGAAGAGGCTTCCTTGGAGGCTTTGGCTTCCTTGCCCGATTTCGGTTTTTGCTTAGCCAAAATTTGCTCGGACATCAACGTGATCGCGGCGGTGCCGAGACCGAACAGGGAAGTCGCCTGATCGACGGTGAAGCTGCTTTCAGGCGCGGTGAGCGGGTTGCGGTAATGTTCCTTGATCTGCGCCAGCATCTGCAGAAGCCGCTTGTCCGGCCGCATGGAAGCGTTATCGTCTTCGGAGAGTGTCGCCAGTTTTTTCAAGTAAATCGCATAGGTACGTTCCGTCTTGGCAACCGTTGTGCCGGAATGAAGCTCGTAATACTGCTTCAGAACGACCTCAATGGCGCGGAGCAGATGAACAACGGTAGCCGTGCCCATACCAAACGCCAATGTGCGGCCTGCGGCATCGAATTCGTTCTGGGCTGTTTCGGAAATGATCTCCAGAAGGCTTGGCGGGAACGTTTCATGCGCGTTCTCGATCAGGTCGTACGTCGAATAAATGCCGCGTTTGCGAGCGACGTAAGTCGGGGCATGGTTCAATTCGGCCGCGAGCGCATGTTCGAACTTGTCAACGAGACCCTGGATAAGGGCGAGTTCGTGGGAGTCGATGCGATCTTCGCCAGACGGGTTTTTTATTTGTTTGGAAGCTTGATCGATGAAGTAACGGTTAAAGACGCTGCTGATCTTATTGAGAAGGCGCGTGGCGGCAGCTTTTGATGTTTCCAGCGGAATCGGGTCGCCTTTAATCAGGCTGTCGAGCGACGTCTGGGCTTCGGTCAACGGGCCAAACATGTCAGCAACGCGGTTCTGGTACGTATTGCTGAAAAGGCCGTGGAGTTTCGCCGCGAGTTCATAAAAACGGTAAGGATTTAAATGTTTCATATTTTTATCGCTTTTGAGTTGGCCGGTATGCATTGATCAATTACTTCCTTATATCAAGCTGATTCGACACAAACAACTGTCCTAATACTTTCAATAGTAGGTAGCTTAGCATGTGCAAAAACGTCTTTTTTTCCTGTTTGGTTAATCTTGAAAATAATATTTAAGCCCCCAAGCAAGGGTTGCCCTAATCGAAGAATGGTTAATTTATTTCGGGCAATGTGTGAAAAGAACTATGAAACCTGTTCGTTTTTTGTTGCTCTGCACAAAATATTCGATAGTACGACGTCAATTTTTACTGAAAAGCAATGTAGTATTTCAGAAATTATTTCCGCCAATAAAGCCTTGAGCATAGAGATTAAGTGCCTAAACATTGACGTGGGGCGTTTAAGCCGTTAAGAGCATCCGTCCCGCCAATCGTTATAAGATTGGGAGATCGGCATGGTGCGCCGTTGTAGCTCAGCGGTAGAGCAGGGCTTTCGTAAAGCCAAGGTCGGGGGTTCAAATCCCTCCAACGGCACCACCCTACGCTCCTTCGGAGCTTCGGGTGGCGGGCCATCCAAAATTATTCTTTCCCCAATCGCGCGAGATCGTCTACTAGCCAGCCTTGAAACTTGGTGACGCCAAGCTTCACGCCTTCCAGCAGCGCCTCTTCGTTATCACAGCGAATGAAGATAACCTTTTCGCGCGGGAGTTGTTCGATCGCTTTGCGGGTTTTAATTTTTTCGAGATGGACGGCTTTTTCCTGTGCGACATTGAGCTTGATGTAATCCGTTTCGAACAGCGCGACATTCAAGAAATTTAAAATATCCGGCGTAACGCTGTCTATGGCGACTTTAAACTCCTCGCGGTGCAGAACCATCATGGCGTTCAGGGTAAGCGAAAAATCATGCAGCAGATCCCCGCGATGAAGTTCGAAGCAAATATTTCTGTGATCCTGGCGCAGCGACCTGCGTGCGAATTGAGCGAATACCGATCCCATGACGGAAGCGACCGAAAGATTAAAGCTGAGGCTTTGGCCTTGAAAGGCTTCGTAATGATTGGTGACGTCCATCAAAAGCTGGCGGTCAAGCGTTTGGCAAACGTCAAGAAACAAGTGCTCCGGTGTCGAGAAGTCGACATGCGGGAAATACGTTCGTTTGAGCTCGCCAAAGCTGATAAAACATTCCTCGAAAAGCAGTTTCCAGCTTCCGTCGTTTTGGTGTTCATATACGGGCTGTTTCCGTAAATAATGCCGGAGATCAACATCAAGCACAAGCCGCGCAATTTGATCGACGCTCCACGCCGTTAGTGGTCCGCGCGCCGCTTCAGTCTGCAGCATTTGCGCTGGTGTTCCAGCAGTTCCTGTAATAACGGCGGCGCGCGCAAGATCGACATAGTGGTTTGTACGCTCTCGCAACTTCACATAATCAAAAGGAAGATGATAAATCAGAAGGTACTGCTCGATGTCGTTCTTTCTTGGGCCCTCCGGCAAGACAACGGCAATGATTTTATCGACGAGCTTTCGTGTGGCTTTGCTTTCAGCCCAGATGAGGAAAACGTCGCCGTTGGACATTTCCGTATAAGTGCCGTCGTTACGTTCGGCGAAATCATGGAGGCGACCTTGGACTTCTTCCAACGGCCCGCGGCCCTGATAGCGCGGATCAATGGCCGATAAAACGACATTAACGACAATATTCGGCGTTCCCCCCCGGTGAAGGCGACGGATGCGCATAATCAGGTCTTGCTCGTAGACCAGGCTGGAGGGGATGGCCCGACTATCCTCGAATTCCCATGTTCGCATAGGTTCTATTTACCATCAGAAAGGCCGTCTGCGGCGAAAAATATGCGATTCGGCAGGTTTTCCCCATGCAGCTTTCCGGCAACACTAGCCTAAGACGCAATCATGAAAGTAAAATCAGCATTCCCAAAGCCTTAGGTCTTGTGGCATAGAGGCGGCATCACGAAATTGAGTCCAATGACCAGCGCCAGCGCTTTCGGCGTATTTGGATATTATCCAAGGGAAAAAATCAGGAGAAAAACCACACATGTCGGCTACGCTTGCCAGTAAAAATATTGCCATTCTTGCCGCGAACGGATTTGACGAAAAACATATGACTGCTATGCAGCGGGCGCTGACGAAAGCCAAGGCGCCGCACAAGATTGTTGCGCCCGAGCAAGGGCTTGTGAATGGATGGCAGGACAATGCGTGGGGCCATTATTTCACGGTCGACGCGCCGATCAGCACCGCTTTGGGTTCCGATTATGACGCTTTAGTAATCGTCGGCGGCGAGCGCGGTATCGCGAAGCTTAAGGCTAATCCGCATGCGCGCCGCATCATCAATCATTTTCTTGAAGCCGACAAACCCATTGCTGCCATTGGCGCGGGCGTATCCTTGCTGGCCCTCTCAGGCAAAAGCGCGGGCCGCACGGTTTCGGCCAATTCCGCATTTGAAGCTGAATTGAAAGCGGCGAATATCGAAATCAGCGCTGAAGCGCAGGTATCGAACGGTTCCATCCTGTCTTCAAACGGCACTGATATCGATGCTTGGGTCGGTGCTGCCCTGACGCTGTTCGATCAAACCGAAACGCTCGAACAAGTGGCGGCTTAAGATTTCTATTTTTTTATCAGCAATAGTCGCGTTTAGGAAAGAGTGGCGCGCGAGGATGTTTCGCAGGTTTATGCGCTAAAGGGGGCAGGTAACGCTCCGCCTCCTCCCATGATGAAATCAGGGCTTTTGCTCCCTTTGAGATCAGTTGATTGCCAATGGCGTTTTGATTGCCGTTAATGTGGCTGCCACCCAGATAGCCGATCACAGGCACATTAGCCGCATCGGCAGATTCAACCCCCGAGCCGCTATCCTCAAAAGCAATTGTTTCATCCGGTTTGATGCCC
>CAYNLV010000061.1:5391-6498 GCA_964398175.1 uncultured Rhodospirillaceae bacterium | reverse complement strand
GCGAAAACATACGCTTTAGAATATCGCCGGTAATCGTACCGGGCGATGTGCTTATTTTCAGACTGTCGAGAGCCCGCCCCATAACCGTCCGGTGCGGCATACCCGGTGTCATACTTCCTAAGCGCTCCCAAAATGTGTTCAGCGTTTGCCGCGCGGCATTAGCCCCGCCTTTTGCGAGCCCATGAACTAACAGAGCGCCATTTATGGCCCCCGCGCTCGTGCCGCTGACTCCTTCGATTTTTAGGCGACCGTCTTCCAGTAAACGATCCATAACACCCCATGTAAAAGCGCCATGGCTGCCCCCGCCTTGCAAGGCGAAATTGACTGTCTTCGGAAAAGATGATTCGGACATGGGTTGAAATCAAAAATGGAAAAAGCCATAAAACACTTTTATCACTTCCTGTAACAACTGTCATTGATGACGGCAAATAGCGCAAAGAAGGCGTTAAACAAAAAGACGTGCCATATTCTAAAAAATTGCTTATGCATACAAACTATGCCGTTTCCATCGCACTCAGCCCGATTCATAATTCCCGATCTGCCTTCGGCGGATGAGCTGATGCCGTATTTGCGTATTGTTGACGAACGTCATTGGTATTCCAATTTCGGCCCGCTTGTTTTGATGTTTGAGCAAAAGTTCGCCCATGCAATGGCGGAAGCGCATAAGTCAGAACCGGCCAATGTTCTTACACTAACCAGCGGCTATCACGCGCTGGCCATCGGTCTGAAGATTTTGGGGCTCAAGCCAGGATCTCGGGTATTGATGCCCTCTATTACTTTTCCGGCTTGTCCCCTCGCCGCCGAGCATATTGGCGCCGAAGCCATTCTTTCGGATGTTGATCCGGATACATGGTTTCTGACGCCCGCAATTGCGCGCGCCATTGCGGCCAAAACGCCCATTCACGCCATTATGCCTGTTGCGCTTTACGGTATCCCCCTCCCCGCCAGTGAATGGGATAAGTTTACGCAAGACACGGGGATTCCAGTCATTATAGACGCAGCGGCCGCTATTGAAAGTCAGCGTTATTTGCAGCGCGGGCTTGTGATGCATAGTCTCCTATGATTGATGTCCAGATAAATTTATCTGGAGGTGATTTCTTTCTGTAA
>CAYNLV010000061.1:1855-5381 GCA_964398175.1 uncultured Rhodospirillaceae bacterium | reverse complement strand
GTCTCCATGCACTGAAGCCCTTTGGTATTGGCGAAGGCGGACTTTTAGTTAGCACCTACCGTCAACAAATCGAGGCAGCCCGTTGTTATTCAAATTTTGGTATGCGTGATCGTATTTCTTACCAAACGGGTGAAAACGCCAAGATGAGCGAATACCATGCTGCGGTCGCGCTGGCCCAATTGGAACGATGGTCCGCGATCAAAAAACGCCGTCGTCGAGCTTACGATTTATATAAAGGGGCTTTGCGCGGGATGGAATCCGTCTTGTCGTTCCATCCGGGGCTAGATCAGGCGGTTGTCAGCTGCCTGATGTTGCGCACGCACAAGCCGCACAAAAAAGATCTTGTCGAGCGGCTCAAACAAAAAGGCGTGTTCGCTCACCGCACTTATTTCCCGCCGCTTTATCACCATCCGTATTTCACCCATGTCACGCTGGCAAGTTGTGAGGGTAAAGTAGGTCGTGTGAAAAATGCAGATGCACTCGTCGCGCTCAAGGACAAGGTCATGCCGAACGCCGAAGCGATCAATAAGACGGCTTTTGGACTTCCTTTTCACGCCTTCCTGAAAGAAGAAGATGTTAAGAAAACGGCCAAGATATTGGCTGATTTACTTTAAAATCCGCAACAATCGCATCATGGAGTTATCACAACGGCCTGTGCTATAAAGGCCGGGCACATCAACAACCCGATTCCAGAGTCATGACAATCAATCGCTTTTCCGTTCTCCGCTTTCTTGCTGTTGGGCTGATCGTTCTATCTTTTGCCGGTTGCGCTGGCGACAAGGACGAGCTCTTGCCCGATAAACCGGTCGAGGAGCTTTACAACTCCGCCACCAATCTTCTTGAGAAGAAATCTTACAAAGAGGCAGCCAAGGAATTCGAGGAAGTGGAACGCCAGCATCCCTATTCGCAATGGGCCACAAGAGCACAGATCATGGCAGCCTATGCGCAATACCAAGCCATGGATTATGACTCGGCCATCGCCGGTCTCGATCAGTTTATCCAGTTGCATCCGGGCAGTCCTCAAATTGCCTATGCTTATTACCTTAGGGCCCTCAGTAACTATGAGCGCATTGCCGACGTCCGGCGCGACCAGAGTTATGCCCTCAACGCCCTGAAAAGCTTACAGGAAATCGTCAACCGCTTCCCTAATACGCCTTACGCGCGGGATGCGGTGCTGAAAATCGCGCTGGTTAACGATCACCTTGCCGGTGCGGAAATGGAAGTCGGCCGCAATTATTTGAAACAGAAACTTTACACAGCAGCTGTTGGACGTTTCCGTTATGTCGTCGAGAAATACCAGACGACGAGCCACGTGCCCGAAGCCCTGCATCGCTTAGTCGAATGTTATCTCGCGCTCGGCATCACCAATGAGGCAAAGGCAACCGCCAGCGTGCTGGGTCACAACTTCCCCGGCAGCCAATGGTATCAGGACAGCTATAACCTTCTCGTGAAAAACAACCTGACACCCGATACGGACGACAGCACTTGGATCGGGAGGGTGTGGAATAAGGTGTTTTAGGTGCTAGTGCGCCTTGTGATTCAGGATATCGTTCTGATCGACAGGCTATCCTTGACCCTTGCGCCCGGCTTAAATGTGTTTACGGGCGAAACAGGCGCAGGAAAGTCGATCGTGCTGGATGCGCTGGTCCTTGCGCTTGGCGCACGCAGCGATTCAGGCTTGATCCGCAACGGCGCAGCGCAAGCCAGTGTGACAGCCGAATTTTCGAACCCGGTCTCGCCTTCCCTGAAGGCCTTGGCCGAGGAACAGGGGCTGATCCTAGACGATCCCATCGTCTTGCGCCGTGTCGTCGGCAAAGACGGCAAGAGCCGTGCCTTTATCAACGACCAGCCCATCGGTATTACGCTCCTCAAGCAAATCGGTGAATTGCTTCTGGAAATTCATGGGCAGTTTGAAACGCATGGCCTTTTAAACCCAGCAACTCATAAAGACTTGCTCGACGTTTTTGGCGGCTATGAAGCAATCAAAAAGAAAGTCGCGGCAGCCTATACCGACTGGCAAATGGCCAAAAAGCGATTGAATGAAGCGACCGCATCACGCGAACGGGCAAAAGCTGAGGAAGACTTCCTACGCACAGCTGTTGCCGAACTGGACGAACTCGCGCCGGAAACCGGTGAAACGGCTAAACTGGCCGAGCGTCGCGCCAATCTTCAGCATCGTGAAAAGATCCTTGAAGCATTGCAATCGGCTGAAAATTCTTTAAGCGGCGAACATGGTGCGGCCACAGCTTTAGCCCAAGCCGGAAAAGCCCTCGCCCGCGTAGCGGACAAAGCTGTAGGATTGCAGGAATTGCTTAGCAATGTTGATCGCGCTGCGCATGACGTCGAAGAGGCAAGCCGGCAACTCTCACGCTTTGCGCATGGGATTGATGCCGAACCTGACGCACTTGAAAAAATCGAGGAGCGTTTATTCGCACTCCGCGCCGTTGCCCGCAAACATGGGGTGGATTGCGAGGCATTGCGGGCTTTGCATGGGGATTTGAAATCTCGGCTCAACTTGCTTGAGGATCAAGGTGATCAGATCACTGGGCTGGCCAAGGCCGCTACTGAAGGCAAAGCAATCTACGTCAATCAAGCCGAAGATCTCAGCGTAAAACGCACGAAGGCTGCCGCCGATCTGACGAAGCGCGTTATGCGCGAATTGCCACCGTTGAAATTGGAGCGTGCCCAATTTTTCGTTGACGTTTCACCTCTGCTTGAAGAGCAATGGGGAGCCGAAGGCTTCGATCGCATCGCCTTTTTAGCCGCGACGAACCCCGGCGTTGCCCCGGGGCCTTTGCATAAGGTCGCGTCGGGCGGCGAACTCGCCCGTTTCATGTTGGCGTTGAAAGTCGTTCTGGCGGCCAGCGACCCGGTACCCACGCTTGTTTTTGACGAAGTCGATGCGGGCATCGGCGGCGCAACAGCTTCAGCTGTGAGCGAACGGCTGGCAAAGCTGGCTGAACATGTGCAAATCCTCGTCGTGACACATAGCCCGCAAGTCGCCGCGCGCGGCGCGCATCATATCCGCGTCATAAAACAGACTAAAACCAAACAGGCTGTGACGGATGTGGAGATTTTGAACGACAAAACACGCGTCGAGGAAATCGCACGCATGCTCGCCGGCGCGCAGATTACGGATGCGGCGCGAAAAGCGGCTTTGAGCTTGATCGACGATTCCAACGGAACACTCCAACACAAAGGGAAAAAGCGATAACGTGCCAAGGACGTAGCTTTGACACGGAATTTGCCCTTTTCGCTTCTTTGTTCTAGACACGGCAGCGCGATGTATGAGCCCAAGCCTTTCCGAACGAAGAAAAAGAACCCCATCCTTATAGGAATGGAACGCTTTATTCACGCCGTGAAAACCGTGCGCGGCCCGATGAAAACGCGATGGCAATATGTTGTTGGGCACATTGAATCCCTTTTCATTGACGATCTTTTTTTAAGTTATCTTTTTCCCAACCGCCACCGCGTGTCGCAAAAGATGTGGCGATCAAGCCAGCCGCACTATCTCCAGATCCGCGGA
>CAYNLV010000061.1:0-1845 GCA_964398175.1 uncultured Rhodospirillaceae bacterium | reverse complement strand
AGGGAATTCGCACGATCATAAATTTGCGTGGCGCACGCGATTGCGCCACGTTCTATCTGGAAGATAAAGCCTGCAAAAAACATGGCGTTACGCTTGTCAACTTTCCGGTCAATTCGCGCCAGCCACCAAAGCTGGAAATACTGGAACAACTTGAAAAGCTCTTTTCAGGAATTGAGTACCCTGCGCTTATGCATTGCAAGGCGGGATCAGACCGCGTTGGCATTATGAGCGCACTCTATCTTCTGATTACAGAAAAACGGCCGCCTGAAGAGGCGATGAAACAGCTTTCCTGGCGCTACGGCCATATACGCCATGCCAAAACCGGGGTTTTGGACAAGTTTCTCGAGACATACAGAGATTATTCGAAAAAGAATGATACGGATTTCATGACGTGGGCGCGCACGCAGTATGATCGCGAGGCCGTGATCGCTTCGCATAAGGTGTTCAGCTGGGCTGAATGGCTGATTAATTCCGTTTTACACCGGGAATGATGCTTGCATTCCGTATAAACGAGCGTAAACACCACCCTTCGCCAGAAGCTCCGTATGGCGGCCCTCTTCGACGATACGGCCTTTTTCAATAACGACGATCTTGTCAGCGTCAATAATGGTGGAAAGCCGGTGGGCCACAACAATCGTCGTGCGGCCCTTCTGTAAATACTTGAGCGCTTCCTGAACCGCGCGTTCGGACTCGTTATCGAGCGATGAAGTGGCCTCATCAAGAAGCAAGACCGGCGCGTTGCGCAACATGGCACGCGCGATAGCAATACGCTGTCTCTGACCACCAGAAAGCTTCACGCCGTTTTCGCCGACAATCGTGTCGTACCCGTTCGGGAGCGCGCGTATGAACGCGTCGGCATGAGCCGATCCCGCCGCCGCAACAACCGCTTCATGCGAAGCGCCCTCAAAACCATAAGCAATGTTGGCCTGAACGGTATCGTCGAAAAGCATCGTTTCCTGACTAACAAGCGCAAGATGACGACGGAGGCTTTTCATCGTCACGCTGCGGATATCTTTACCGCCGATAGTGATCGCCCCTTCGTTCACATCGTAAAAGCGCGGGATCAGGTTGATAATCGTGGATTTCCCCGCGCCGGAAGGCCCAACAATCGCGACAGTTTTGCCATGCGGCACTTCGATAGTGACGCGATCGAGCGCCATCGTGCCATCGGCATAAGCAAAAACGACGTCTCGAAGGCTAACACCATAGGAAGCCGTGTTGAGAGATACAGCCCCCCGCGCATCGATAATTGTAGGTTTTAGGTCGAGCAACCGGAAAACACGCTCAGCCGCCGCCAATCCTGCCTGAAGCTGGGAGTTGACCTTGGCAGTACGCCGCATCGGATCAAAAGCCAAGATAAATGCCGTAATAAACGAAAAAAGCGCGCCCGTCGTCGTTAATCCTTCTTCGATGCGCCAGTTGCCGTATAGGACAACTGTCGTAATGGCCAAACCGCTCATTAATTCGGCCAACGGGTCGTACAAAGCGCTTAAGCGGAAGTTTTTGAGGGCAATCTTGTAAATATTCTCGGTCACGCTAATAACGCGATCATGTTCCTTTTTTTCCATGCCATAGCCTTTGACATGCCGGATGCCCTGGAATATCTGGCTGAGAATAGAAACAAAACGGCCCGTCTCTTCCTGCGTTTTACGTGCGTAACGGCGCACATGCTTTCCGGCATATGTGACAAAAAGGGCCGATAAAGGAAAAACGAAAAAGGCCGCAGTCGCCAGCCGCCAATCCTGATAGAACATAACACCAATCAGGAAAACGAGAGTTAGACCGCCCTTGAAGGCGTTTGTCAGGCAATCGCTTACGGCCGAACGCATAACAGCTACATCGTTT
>CAYNLV010000060.1:2542-6836 GCA_964398175.1 uncultured Rhodospirillaceae bacterium | reverse complement strand
ATGCGCGTCTTATGCCGTAGATTTTAGAAGTTATGTCAAGGGCAGAGCTTGATTTTCCACAGCTTGATCGCATTGCTGTGACGCGTGGGCCCGGCAGTTTTACAGGTTTGCGTATCAGTTTAGCGGCTGCTCGCGGCATTGGCTTGGCGGCGGATAAGCCCGTTGTTGGAATTGATCGTTTCCGGATTTACCGGGAACAATACAAAACTCATTTAGGAAATTTTCTTGTCGTTCTCCAGTCTAAAAGGCAGGAATTGTTTTGTTGTTCTTATCCGGCATCAGGTGAAACGGCTGAGCCATGCATGCTAATGCCTGAAGAAATTGCTTCGCTGACGGGAAAGAATGCGCCCTTAATGGTTGTTGGCGATGCTCAGGAGTTGTTGCGAGGATTGTTGCCGCCATCCACAACTGTGGGGCAAGCAACCCAGCCGGAAGTAGTCACATCAGCGGTTTTAGCGGCTGGTATTGCAATCAACGATCCTGACTTCTTGGCGCGTCCGCTTTATCTACGCGCACCGGACGTCACTTTTGCTAAGACGGGCCCGGAGAATGGTTGCTGCACCTGAGATCGTGATTCGCCGAGTGAGTTTGGCCGATGCTGTTTCGTTGGCGAGAATTCACGCTGAGAGCTTTGGCGCAGCTTGCTGGAGCGTCGATCAACTACGAGGCAGCCTAAGTTTATGCACGACGCAAGGCTGGGCTTCTTTTGCGAACGATCAATTGACGGGATTTATCCTTTGTCAGGTAACGGCGGAAGAGAAAGAAGTTCTGACTTTCTGCGTCCGACTTCAGGAGCGGCGACAGGGTATTGGTGCAAAACTGTTAATGCGGATTATTGAAACCGATGCTGCAAAGGATACACTTCTGGAAGTTGCTGCCAACAATGAAGCAGCCCGGCATCTTTATGAGCGATGCGGGTTTGTTATCACAAATGTCCGGCGCGGTTACTACAAACAAGGCGTAGATTTCATCGATGCCGTTCATTACCGAAAGACTGGCATCAAAAACTAACGTTAATTTTCGGGCCATTGTAAGTTAGAGCTCATTTGATGTATGAAGGTCTGGTCGCTGGCCTTTGCCGTCTGTCTTCTTTGCGTGGATATGCATGCAAGTCCTTGATTTTGAAAAACCCGTGGCCGAACTTGAGGCCAAGATCGAAGAGTTACGTCACTTGTCGGATGGCGGCCGGGTGAATATTGCGGATGAGGTGGGGCGCCTTCAAGACAAGGTTAACCGACAGCTGCGTCATATTTATGGCAAACTGACCCCTGCCCAAAAAGTGCAGGTTGCACGCCATCCCGACCGCCCACACGGGCTGGATTATATCAAAGAATTGATAACGGAATTTACACCGCTGGCCGGTGATCGCTGTTTTGCCGAAGATCACGCTATTATCGGCGGCCTTGGGCGTCTTTCCGGACAGGCATGCGTCATCATTGCTCAAGAGCGAGGGCAGGACACTGAAAGCCGTATCAAACATAATTTTGGCATGGCCAAACCGGAGGGCTACCGCAAGGCGCAACGCCTGATGCGACTTGCCGCGCAATTCGATTTGCCCATTATCACTTTGGTTGATACGTCGGGTGCGTTTCCAGGCGTCGATGCCGAAGCGCGCGGCCAAGCCGAAGCCATCGCGCGTTCGATTGAAACATGTCTGTCCGTCGAAGTGCCGCTTGTTTCATGCGTGATCGGGGAAGGCGGTTCCGGTGGCGCAATTGCGATTGCAACGGGCGACCGTGTTCTGATGCTTGAGCATGCCATTTACTCCGTCATATCGCCGGAAGGCTGTGCGTCTATTTTATGGCGCAACGCTTCGCATGCGGCGGACGCTGCGGCAGCGCTCCGTCTTACCGCGCAGGATTTGCGTGAATTAGGCGTTGTCGATCATGTCATTCCAGAGCCGCTTGGCGGCGCGCATCGCCAACCGCAAGAAACCATCAAAGCCGTCGGTGAAGCGATTACGCAAACGCTGGCCGAGCTAATGAAACTCGACGGCCGGACCCTTATCGTCCAACGGCAGGCGAAATATCTGGAAATGGGCCGGAAAGGGCTGTCGTAAACGGCCCTTTAGATCCACTTCGTCGCGGGATCTATGACAGGCCCCATGGGCGCGGCGAGATCCACTAACAGCTCATCCAGTGTGTCGGCAACTTTATAAAAAGCGCGGTCTTCACGTGGCACAAAGCCGGTTGACATCACATGTTCAATTAGTCGGATAAGCGGAGTCCAAAATTTCTGCGGGTTGTAAATGATGATAGGTTTGTTATGTAGCCCCAGCTGTTTCCACGTC
This sequence comes from uncultured Rhodospirillaceae bacterium, assembly GCA_964398175.1. GTDB lineage: Bacteria > Pseudomonadota > Alphaproteobacteria > UBA9219 > UBA9219 > JAXGVG01. The sequence goes on along the minus strand of CAYNLV010000060.1, from coordinate 4,546 downwards.
AGAACCTCGAATGCTTCGTCCAGTGTCCCGAACCCACCGGGCAGAATAATAAAGGCGTCAGACATTTCAACTATCATGCGCTTACGCGTGTGCATATTATCGACAATATGTAGTTTAGTGAGGTGTTGGTGGTCGACTTCACGAATGCGGATGTGTTCGGGAATAATGCCGATAACTTCGCCACCGGCCTGGAGCGCAGCATCAGCCATAACACCCATCAAACCAACCCGCCCACCGCCATATATGATACGGAGTTTATGCTGAGCCAAGGTGGCGCCAACGGCGCGCGCGACGTGCTTGAGGTCATTGCTTGCATGGCTGGATGAACCGCAATAAACAGCGACTGAACGAAGGGTCAAAGCTTTTTCCTGAAAGGGGGGCATTAAAGAGGGCTCGAATTTATATTATGACGCCCTGTTAGTTTAACGAGCGAAAAGTTAACAAGATGTAAGCTTGATTGTTACATGCACTCGGCAATGAGTTTTAAAAAGGGCCGGGCTTCTTGCAGGAAGGCTATAAGCGAAATAAAAATGAATCCCGGAGGTTGAATGTTTGGAACATTAAAGGTCCGGGTCACGATAATTTGTTTTTTTTCGGTGAGTCCAAATTGGGTTTCCTTTAAAATTGCTGTGCCTTCAAGAATGGTTATTAACATGCGGCGGCGCTGAGCGGATTCGAGCGAGAAAGGCAGGTAACCAAGCTCGGCCCAGATCTGCAAGCGGACGCCTTCGCCATCCGGCTGATATCGCGCTTGATAGAAAACGCCTTCAACCTGAAAACGAATGTTACTTGCCTTCGGGATCCAGACTTGCCTTAAAAACAGATCTGTATCTGTTGCCAGTAAGTGCAAGTCCTGGGGGGTAGGGCGTTTTGTAGCGGACAAGGTCATGCAGATTCGAAAGACAGAAGGGCTTTAGGATTAAACATAAAAAAGGCAACGCCACCAATGGCCTACACCATTCAGGATGTTCCAACGACGGATAGACTCGATTGCAATCTAGCAGGGCTTATTTAACATGGATTTAATGCCTTGACTATATCCATGAGACTAACAATTTGAAAAACAATGAAATTAGTCTGTAAGAGTATGCCTTTCGCAACAGGGGTTGTCCGGCGTTTCTGGGAAGAGGAACAGCCACGCCTCTTTTTATGGACGCCGGTTGTCCTTGGCATAGGTATTGGCGCATACTTTGGGTGGCCATATGAACCCAATTTGACTGAAGCAGCGCTACTTACGTTATTAACGTTTCTCATTGTAATACGGTGGCAAAAATCGCTCATTGCCCGTGTCTATTTTCTTATTTTTCTAGGTTTTACGCTGGCATCAATCGCTACCCACTTATATGGGACGCCGTTACTGGACTGGCCTTTGGGGCCCGCAACCGTCTCGGGCGTTATCGCGGATATCGAACAACATGGGAAGGGTCAGCAAGGGCGGCGGCTACTTCTGGAAGATTTGACGATTGAAAAATTGCCTGCCCATCGAATGCCTCGGCGTATCCGTTTGGTCGTCGCAGAAAGGCTCAATAAACATGTTGGCGACGTTCATCCTGGCCAGCGCATTCACGCACTCGCCCAGCTTATGCCGTTGTCGGAACCCTTAAACCCGAACGGTTTTGATTTTCGCCGGAACGGGTTTTTTCAAGGCATCGGCGCAACAGGCTATATTATGGGCAAAGTTCAGGTTTCGGATCCTGAGGAAACCCCAGGCGATTTTATGCTCTGGTTCGCGAAGTTGCGGCGAAATCTTCAGGCGAAGGTCAAGCAAACGCTTGATGGCGATTATGCCGGTCTTGCCATCATTTTATTGACAGGTGATAAAACCTCGCTCAGCCTTGAGACGGCAACAGCCATGCGCACGGTTGGTCTCGCGCATCTTTTGGCCATAGCGGGATTGCATGTGGGTCTCGTCGCGGGGATTGTTTTTTTCTTGAGCCGGGCCTTTTTCGCGTGCTTTCAGACTCTTGCGCTTCGATATCCGATCAAGAAATGGTCAGCATTTTT
>CAYNLV010000060.1:0-2532 GCA_964398175.1 uncultured Rhodospirillaceae bacterium | reverse complement strand
TTGGCGATACTGGCTATTCTTTTTTATACGCTGCAAGTCGGTGCTCCCGTGCCGACACGCCGCGCGGTTTTAATGGCGGGTGTCGCTTTATTGGGCATCATGTTCGACCGCATCAGCTTTTCCTTGCGCACCGTGGCGCTGGCAGCACTTGTTATTCTGCTTATTTGGCCACAAATGTTGCTGCATCCAGCTTTTCAGCTTTCTTTTGGCGCCGTGTTGGGACTTATATCGGTGCATGACTGGACGCGCCGCCACGGTTGGCGGCTCTTTCCCGGCCGTGAGGGATGGTATTGGAGTGTTGCGCGCCATATGACCGAACTGGCTGGGATGTCATTCGTGGCAACTGTCGCAACGCTTCCTTCCTGTCTGTATCATTTTCAGGAAGCGGGCATCTACAGCATGCTCGCCAACACACTGGCCATCCCGCTAACGAGCTTTTGGCTCATGCCAGTGTGTGTCTTCGTCATGTTGCTTTGGCCATTTGGTCTGGCTGAATGGCCTTTACGCCTTCTGAAGCCGGGAGTGGGGCTTCTTATCTGGATAAGTCAAAACATTGCCGATCTTCCCGGCGCGCATTATGCGCCACCGGCGATGCCTATAGTTTTTTTGATCGTAGCCACATTCGGAGGCCTTGTTTTTTGTTTTACACTAGGCCCAAAACGCTGGATTGGGCTTGCCGTGATGATAACAATCGTTATTCTTACATTCTTCGGTACGCGTCCTGTTATCTTCATAAGCCCAAATGGAGAGCAAGTGGGGTGGCGACGCGAAGAACCGCGTGCGTTGCTAATCACAAGCTATGAGAAACACGAGAAGTTTATTGGTAATTACTGGGCACATCCCGTTAATGTCCGGGAAAGTGAGTTAATATTTCTTGAAGACATGGCAGAGGAACCGCCATTAAGCTGCACGGAATCCCGGTGCATTTGGCGCGGCGCGAAAGATACGGTGGCGTGGATAAGAAATCCTGCGACTCTGGCAGAGGAATGCCGGAATAATCACGCGGTCATTATTTTGCCTGTTAGTGACCAGGTCTGTGACGAAGGGAAAAGTGTTCTGATAAACCGAGAATCTTTACGCCATCACGGGTCTTATGCGATATATGAAACAACAAAAGGATTGATTATTCGTCATTCAAGACAAGCGCGAGCGCAACGTCCGTGGAGCATCGGCTGGCGGCAAAGCGATAGATGGGGTTCTTTCTGGTTGGGGCCATAAAAGGAAGATGAATCGTAGGGTTAGCCTCGTTTATCAGCCCTTTCCAAAGGCTTCGGAGTCCGCTATTTTTGGCCAATCCATAACTTTACTGGTTGACCATGACCAAACCGCACAAGATTTCCCTGCACATCCACCATGAGGGGTGGCTTTTCATCGGACTGTTTGCCGGCGCTACGGTTGTCTTGTCGCTTATGGGCGGATGGCCGTTGTTTATGATCGGTTCTGTGTTGACGGCATGGTGTGCCTATTTTTTTCGTGATCCTATCCGCGTAACGCCCATTCGTCGTGGTCTGATCGTCAGTCCTGCCGATGGACGTGTCGTTTCCATACAGGGAGTTGTCCCCGATGTTGGTCTTGGCTTGCCGCAAGAGCCGCACACGCGCATCAGCATTTTTCTGAATGTGTTCAATGTTCATGTCAATCGTAGCCCGACGGATGGGCAAGTGGTTCACGCGTTCTACCGTTCAGGCAAGTTTTTTAACGCATCGCTGGATAAGACGAGCGTATACAATGAACGCATGTCCATCGCGCTTGAGATGGAAGGAGATCATCCTTATGCGGGAAAAAGGCTTGGCGTTGTGCAGATCGCGGGCTTGATCGCACGGCGCATCGTGTGCACGATCCGAATGGGGCACAAGCTGAAATCCGGGGAACGCTTTGGCATCATACGTTTTGGGAGCCGTGCGGATGTCTATCTGCCGCCGGGGCTTCAGCCATTGGTGGCGGTGGGCCAGCATATGCTGGCAGGGGAGACGGTGCTGGCGGATTGCATGTCGAACGAGACGGCACGGCAGGGAGAAATACGCTAATGGAAGAAACGGAAAACGGGGAAAGACGACGCCCCATGCGCGATATGCCACTTACGCGGCTATTGCCTAATATGCTGACAATGCTGGCTCTCTGTTGCGGTTTAAGCGCCATACGTTTTGCGCTGCTTGAAAAATGGCAGGAAGCCGTCATCGCCATTGTTTTGGCGAGCATTTTTGATGTGCTGGACGGACGTGTGGCGCGGCTATTCAACATTGCCAGCAAGTTCGGGGCCGAGCTCGATAGTTTGGCAGACTTGACCAGTTTCGGCGTTGCGCCTGCTGTCGTTCTTTATCTGTGGACTCTGAAAAGCGGCGGTGGAAGCCTTGGGTGGATTGCCGTACTTGCTTTCGTCGCGTGCATGGCGTTGCGTCTTGCACGTTTTAACACAATGCTTGAAGATCACACGGCGCCCAAGTGGACCAAAAGTTATTTCACTGGTGTTCCAGCCCCGGCGGGCGCGGGATTGGCAATATTGCCGCTTATCCTAGTTCTGGAATACGGTCC
>CAYNLV010000059.1:0-7313 GCA_964398175.1 uncultured Rhodospirillaceae bacterium | reverse complement strand
TTTTATAGGCATTAAAGTCATAACCAGCCTTATGCGCTTCAACAATTCCCACCAATTTTTTGCATAAGGCAGCTTTTTCCTCCTCTCTCCACTCCGGGAAATAATCCTCGTTCAGTTTGAGGCATACGGAAGACGGCGAACGGATGGTTGGATCGTTAACCAGAAAATCGATCCACGGCGTACGCTCAACCCATGCGGATAATGCTTGAAAATTCTTTTGCGTCCGCTGATGCATAACTTCAAGAACCGCCGCTTTATCGTTAACAACGCCCCTTTTCTTAAGCCTTTCAGTTTCTTTTATCATCCAGTTCAGCGAAGTGCGCGCATCTTCAACACACATCATGGAAATCGTGTTGATGGTGTTTCCCTTTGCAATTTCCTCATTAAATTGACCGTCTTTCTTGAGTTCAAAAATAACGGGAATGGGCCTGTTATCCGGCGTATATGTGTTGAGCCGCTTGATGGCCCGCGGCGAAAGAATGAGCATGCCAAATCCCGCCTCGCCACCCATGCCTTTCTGCCAGCTATAGGTTACAACATCGTATCTGTCCCATGATTGCATAGGGATTGCAAAAACGGCGGAAGTCGCGTCACTAAATGTCAGCCCGGCGCGCTTTTCGGGGATCCAGTCGCCGCGCGGTGCCATGACGCCGGACGTCGTACCGTTTTCCGTAATAACGACATCATGATCAAAGTGAATCGGGCTTAAATCCGGCAAGACCCCATAACGTGGCTCTAAAAGTGTCATGCCTGGGATACGAAGCTTTTCGCGGACATCCTTAAGCCACTTCTTCCCAAAAGCCTCCCACGCGCACACGTCGGCAGGGCGTTCGCCAAGCATGTTCCACAGCGCGGCTTCAAATGCGCCCGTGTCCGACGCGGGCATAATGCAAATTCTGTAATCATCCGGCAAACCAAGGATATTTCTTGTTTTATTAAGAAGATCCTGAATGGCCTCCTTGCTCGGTTTTGAGCGGTGGGAGCGTCCCAATAAAATTTGCTTTAACAATCTCAAATTATAGCCAGGGGGCTTGGCACAAGGCCCACTGGAAAATTTTGGGTTTCGTGGGCGTAGCCAAGGACGGCGAAGCAGTTCCTTTGCATAACGAATAAAATCGTTCATGACATGACTCCCTGTCGAGAGAAAAATTTAAATTTTATGATGAGAGTAACGCGCGCGTATATGGTCCCTTAGGGACCCGAACCGCAACCAAGGCCCAGCAAACGCCCGCCGCAGAAGGCGGAAAAATAGCGGAAAACCGCGAAAATATGGGCATCTGCGTTTAGCATTTACACAAGTTTTTCTATCGTCAACTGACGATAGAGTAACGGAAACGCGAAAGCGAAGTCAATAATATTTGAAAAAAATTCACGCCGCTTCAGTTTTAATGACGCGCGAAATTTCATTAACTAATGATTGAACCAACTTCGCATCGTCACCCTCCGCCATCACGCGTACCAAAGGTTCAGTCCCTGATTTACGGATTAACAAACGGCCTTTCCCGTTCAGTTTTTTTTCAGCTTTTGCGATAACTTCCTGGACCTTTTTGCTCTTTAACACGCTCCCATCTACTTTCACGTTATTAAGGATTTGCGGTAGCGGTTCAAACAAACGGCATGCCTTGCTCGCTGGTTTGTTATGTCCCCGGATTACGGCAAGAATTTGCAACGCCGCAATCAAGGCATCGCCGGTCGTGCTATAATCGCTAAGCACAATATGGCCCGATTGCTCGCCGCCAACGTTAAAACCGCCTTCACGCATCGCCTCGACAACATAACGGTCGCCAACCGCGGCGCGCTTAAGTGTGATTTTCTGTTTCTTGAAATAGCGCTCAAGACCGAGGTTCGACATCACCGTGGCCACGACCGTGTTGTTTTTCAGCCTTCCGGCTTTCGCCCAAGCTTGCCCGATCAGCGCCATAAGCTGGTCACCGTCGATAATTTGGCCTTTCTCGTCCGCCATGATCAGGCGATCCGCGTCGCCATCAAGCGCAAGCCCCACATCCGCCTGATGAAGCAAAACAGCTTCTTGCATCAAGCTTGTGCTTGTCGCGCCGCATTTATGATTGATGTTCCGCCCATCTGGCTGCACAGCGACAGGCACAACTTCCGCGCCCAGCTCCCACAAAATTGCGGGCGCAACCTTGTACGCCGCGCCATTCGCACAATCGACAACGATCTTCAACCCGTCAAGGCGCAACCCATTCGGCGATGTGCCTTTGACATACTCAACATAACGACCGATCGCGTCGTCAAGCCGACTGGCGCGGCCCAGTTCGCATCCGGAGATTGGGCTGTTGCCATTGCTCTTCGCCATCATTACTTCAATCCGCTCCTCAAACTTGTCCGAAAGCTTGTAGCCATCCGGCCCGAAGAGCTTGATGCCATTATCTTCATACGGATTATGGGAGGCGGAAATCATGACACCCAAATCGGCGCGCAAGCTGCGCGTCAGCATGGCGACCGCCGGCGTCGGCAGCGGACCAAGCAAAATCACATCCATGCCTTCGGCAATAAAACCCGCCGTCAGCGCGGGCTCAATTAAATATCCCGACAGGCGCGTATCCTTGCCGATCACCACACGATGCCGGTAATCGCCGCGCCGGAACAGCTTGGCTGCTGCCATAGCGACGTTCAGCGCTGTCGTCGCTGTCATGGGCTCTTGATTGGCGCGGCCGCGAATGCCGTCGGTCCCAAAAAGCTTGCGTTTTACAGGCATCTAATGTTCCTTCTTTTTCTCTTCCGTCAAAACCACTTCATATAACAGGTAGTCTTTGTCGAACGGGATCTCAACGCGTTTAAGCCAAGCTGGCGCTTTATCGTGAAGAAGACGCTCAATCATCGTTGGATGATCCTTGTCGCTTAGCATATGCAGCTTGCCATCGCTATCGGTTTTCAAATCAGCATAAAATCGCGTAGTTTCGTTGACGCCTGTATAAAAGGCCGAGATTTTCCGGCAAAGCAAGACCAAATCGACACCACGCCGTCGCGCAATACCTTCGGCCTGGTCGTTTAAACGGGCGTTAAAGAAATCAAAACTATCCCGGTTGCTCTTCACGTTGTAGGGCGCAGAAAGAACTATGTGTTGCGTCCGGAAAAGAATTGTTGGTCCGTCGTTCATGGAACTTAAAATGACACGCGGTCTCTTTCCATAACCCTCCGGATCGTTCAGCACCGCGAGTGCCAAATCAATGGAACAGACCGGCTTGCCGCGCGACGCCGGAAACAAAAGAATATCCGGATATAGCGGTTTGCTTGCGGCCATGCCCGGCAAAAGCACAATCGGAATAAGAACCAAAATTGAGAAAGCCAAAATCTCCGCCCAAAAACGCGCGCGGCCCTCACAATATCGGGCAATGATATCCCACAACCTCCAAACGAACCACGTCACGGGCACAAGCATGAGTAATTGCATGTGCGTGCTAACCCTTGCCTGCCAGAAAAGAGAAAGAAGCAAGAAAACCAAAAGATAGGCGCCGAGCAAAAGCCATGACAATCGGCGATGGGTTTTATTTTTCAAGACATTCCAGGCCACGACTCCCAGTCCGGCGAAGGGCAAAAACAAAAGCTGTAAAAACGCGACCGTGGCATGTCCAAAACTGGATGCATCGCTAAACGAACCCCGAAAAAAGCCCGCAAGAGGCTGAGCCTCCGTCACATGGCCCAAAACCATGGGCGCGCTTAACAATTCGAAGTTCGCGTAAGGTCCTGCAAGCGCATTTGGGACTATTAAGAAAAACAACGCGCCATCCATAAAGCCCAGCGCGGCAAAAAGCGCTAAACGCAATTCGCGCTTTACCACATATCGCCCGCCGAACCATGTCAGGATCAACGTAGCGCCCAACAAAACGGCAAAAAGGACATAAGCCCCTGAAAACCAGGTTATTTCCAGTCGCTCCCATTCGCCCCAAGGCCGGGCCAAAGGCAGCACTGCTATAGCCGATAGAGCTAGAACCCCGCCGAACAAAGCCGCGCGTGAAAGCAAGATTCCACCGCGCCAGGCAGCCATCACGCCTAAAATTATTCCGAACAAAGTGAGGCCCGGGAAAACCTCACCGCCAATCCAAAGACCTGCCGCAAAGCTTAGCGCGGCGGCAATGGCCGGTTCCCAACGCCTTGGGCAATGAACAAGATAAATAAGAGAGATAAAACCAAAACCGTTAATGGCTATCTGATAAGCATGATGATCGACACGCCCCGGCGAAAAATTAAAAAGAACGGACGACGCGAAAATCACCATCACAGCCGCAAGGTTGATGCGCGCGCGCGGCACAAAAGGTCGCATCATCGACGTAACCAAAGGCAACAAAATCAGGCCAAGCAGCACGATAGGCACGACAAATGCCGCCGCCATAAATCCGGCCCGGAGACCAAATAACGGCTTCAACAGCAACGCCACAGCCGCCAATGGCAAGTCCACAAGGCGCGACCAGTGAATGACCGTGCCGTCGCCGGGACTAAGTCGCGGTTGGCCAAGATCGTACCATCCCTGCCCTGCCAGCCAGTTCATAACCTGCGTGAGGCGGGTGTAATCATCCGTGTCGGACAGAGCAAAATGACGCAGCAGGCTATGAGGGCTGAGAATAAAAAGCAAAACAAGCGTCGCAAAAACCGCGAGCGGCAAAAGCGGATACGGCGGCGCGAAAACCTGACGTCTAAGATTGGCCACAAAAGTCATGCAGAAAAACAACCGCAAAAACAGTGAATCTGGCTCGACTTCTCAGCTTAACCATTTTGACCAGACGGCGATATGGTTAAAAGCATAATACTTTCCATTACCGGTCTTCGTATGATATTCAGAATATGAAGGAGATATTTCAAATGACTGTTTATAATAAAAAGCTGTGTTTTCTGGCTAAATTTCGCCTCCGGGAAGAGCCCCATATATACCTGCCCGGAAATCTGACGATTGATAACATCAACGAATGCGATTCCAAAACGGCCTATGCTCTCGCAGCACTGGAAGTCCTACGATTTCTCCCGAACCAAGAGCTATTAGGCTTTAGGCTTACACCAAAGGCTTCTCCTGAAGACAACCATGGTCCCCTCCAAACCTTTTTTTATTTTTCGCGCACACGCCTCTCCGTTTTCTCACGACAGACACTAAGCCAAACCCTTGTTCTCATTGGCCGGCGAAATAAGGAAACATACGGTTTCGTAAAAAAACTTATTAGAACCGCGCAAGAAAACAATGTCAGCCATCTTTTCAGAATTGGGCCAACGCATTTTGCCCCCTTGGACGAATGGGACTACGTCATTAACCCCAAAACATATGAAGTCTTCTGGCCAAAGAACACGATCGCCAACTTACAAATCCTGAAACCAAAAGCGCACCAACTATAGAAAAAGACAGGATAATCATAATGCAAAAAGGCGCTAAAAAACCGGTATTCCGGCTCGCCGACATTGTTCTTGTCAGCGCCTGTCTTGGCGCCGTGGGTCTCCTTCACATCGTTTCCAGAACCGTTGCCAAACCGCAGGTTTACCAGGATTTGGATAAACTGCATGCCGATCCCGCGCTTCAGTCCCACGGCCAAACCATACGCTCCAGCCTCGACGGCACACCCTATATCATCCGGGTTATCGAAACGTCGGACGGCCAAAAGTGCTTGTTCGCGGACAAGGAGAACCCGGAACGCAGAGACCCTATTCTTTGGTCTTGCGTCAACAAGAAACCGTCGCCCTGATCAATTTTTTTAAACCACAACGGTTTGCGTCGACGGCCCGACAGGCGCATCACCTGAAGCTGTCGAGGGAACCGAACCCCGCTTGTCTGCCCGATCGGCGGTCGGTTTCGCAACCGGCGTTTCAGCGTTGTCCTTCCGGGACAACTCCTCGCCCCGCAACAGCGCCGCCACCTCGTCGCCGCTCAATGTCTCGAACTCCAACAGCGCCTTGGCGATTTTATGCAGATCGTTCAAGCGCGCGTTCAGGATTCGGCGCGCGGTGTTTTCGGCCTCTTCAATCAAACGGCGGACTTCGCTGTCGATGATCTGCGCCGTGGCCTCGGAAACGTTTTGCTGTTGCGCGATGGAATGACCGAGGAAAATTTCCTGTTCATTCGCGTTATATCGCACACGGCCCAGCTTGTCCGACATGCCGAATTCCATGATCATGCGCCGTGCAACCTGAGTGGCTTGCTGAATGTCGCTGCCTGCGCCGGTCGTGACGTTCTCTTTGCCAAAAATAATTTCTTCCGCTACGCGCCCGCCGAACATCATGGCCAGGCGCGATTCAAGCTCGACTTTGGTCTGGCTGTATTTGTCGCGCTCCGGCAAGTTCATGGTGATGCCCAGCGCGCGGCCGCGCGGAATAATCGTCACTTTATGCAGCGGATCGCTCTGCGGCACATTGAGACCGACCAGCGCATGCCCTGCTTCGTGATAAGCCGTCAGCTTGCGCTCCAACTCTGTCATAACCATTGAGCGGCGTTCGGCGCCCATCATGACCTTATCCTTCGCCGCCTCAAGATCCTGCATGTCCACGCTGGTCTTGTTATAGCGCGCTGCGAGCAAAGCCGCCTCGTTAACAAGGTTCGCCAAATCCGCGCCCGAAAAGCCCGGCGTGCCACGCGCGATGACTTTCGGATCGACATTCGGCGCCAACGGTACTTTACGCATATGCACGCGAAGAATTTTTTCGCGCCCAAGAATGTCGGGGTTCGGCACGACGACTTGACGGTCAAATCGCCCGGGCCGCAACAGCGCGGGATCAAGCACGTCAGGCCGGTTCGTGGCCGCGATCAGGATTACCCCTTCGTTCGCGTCAAAACCATCCATCTCGACCAGTAACTGATTCAACGTCTGCTCGCGTTCGTCATTGCCGCCGCCAAGCCCGGCGCCGCGATGCCGCCCAACCGCATCGATTTCGTCGATGAAGATGATGCAGGGCGCGTTCTTCTTGCCCTGCTCGAACAGGTCGCGCACGCGCGAGGCGCCCACGCCGACGAACATCTCGACGAAGTCCGAACCGCTGATGCTGAAGAAAGGCACGCTTGCCTCGCCCGCCGTGGCGCGCGCGATGAGGGTCTTGCCCGTTCCGGGCGGCCCGTGCAGCAGCGCCCCCTTGGGGATCTTGGCGCCCAGGCGCGAGTATTTGTCCGGATTTTTCAGGAAGTGGATGATCTCCTGAAGTTCCTCCTTAACCTCGTCAATCCCCGCCACGTCTTCGAAGGTGATCTTGACCTGTCCCTCGGAGACCAGTTTTGCCCGGCTCTTGCCGAACGACATGGCCTTGTTGGAGCCGGACGAAAACTGTCGCGCCAGGAACATCCAGAGCAGGCCCAACAGAACCACCATGACAATGATTTGCGG
>CAYNLV010000058.1:0-7341 GCA_964398175.1 uncultured Rhodospirillaceae bacterium | reverse complement strand
AGATCGCCGTGCCGTCAATTTCATGCAAGAGCATAACGAATTTACGTGGGGACAACGTAACGGTGGGGTTTATGAAGTGCTCAAAGAATCGCCTTCCGATCTGGCGCACGAACGCCGCGAAACAGCTCTCGCCGTTTTGGGCCAACTCGGCATAACGAGATTGTTCATGGGTGATGAGGTTTGTATAAACGACGGAAATGGTTCACGACGGACAACGCCGTTTTGGTCCAACATCGATAATGGCATGTCGATTATGACGGCGCTCGAAATCGCCGATCCTGCCAAGCGGAAATTATGGCGAAAAATTCTTCAAGCCGGCGCGCATGTTCCACGAGCGATAGGGAATTCTTTAATCACGAAAAGCTACGACCGACCGTATTCTAGTTCTGAAAAAGCATACGAATTGCTCAAATTGTCTGTACCGCAAACGCGCGAAGAGTGGGCTATTTTCGATAAGTGCTTGAGTTGGCTTGATTATTATCTTGGCGATGACCGTCTAAGAAAAAATGAAATTAAAAATGAGAGCGTTCCTGTCACCGATGTTGTCGAGGTTGCCATTGTTCGCCGAACATGGGCGGGGGCAAACAACATTCATACATGGCGCGAGTTCTATGACGATCTTTTCCTGCGGCACTCCTTGGGGAAGGCAACCTGTGCTTCCGAAATGGGAAGCCAGTTGAATAGTGCCAAAGATATGATCGACTCCATGTACGTACATATTGTTTTGCCCTGCGCCCTTCGCGCCAAACATGGAAATAGATGGAATCGTGAGCTCAAATCTCAATTTCGCGAGCACTTTCTTTCTTCCATAAACATGAGGCATTTATTGCGCGGCAGCGCCTATTGGCACAGCGACCGTGTCAATTTCTTGGGCCGCGTTTCCGCTCTAGGTTTTGATCCGAACCACAGCCAAGATAATAACTGGCTGCCTCTTGTTGAAAGCATCACGGCGCCGAATGGCGTCCAATTCATCCCTCTGACAAATCGCACGGAATTGAAGGAAGAATCCGATACGATGAAGCATTGCGTGTGGTCCTACACGACAAATTGCGTCAGAAATGGCAGCCACATTTTTAGTTTAAGAAACGAAAAAGGAGCAAGACTTGCGACGGTTGAATATAAGGAAAAAAAGGTTAAAGGGCGGACCTTAATTGAAAGAAACCATATTGAAGGGCCCCGCAAGTCTCAAACGCCGGAGAAAGCCGTGGAGGCCGCCGATTGGCTCGTCGATCAAATTAACAGAGGCGAAATTCAACCGGACTTTAGGGTGATTCAAAAACGGCGCGCCCAATTGGCTGATAAACTTGGGGAATTGGATCTTGGTTTTGACTACAACGATTTGGCAGTTTGCGAACAAATTTACCAGCTTTACTTGCCCTGTTTGTCCACCACGATTCAGTCGAAGGCTAAATCGGTTGCAGGTTTTTTAAGGGCCATCAAGTTCGACAAAGTTCTGGCGAATGAAGGCATTGCCTTACCGGTCCAACCGGAACACCCGTTATTTAATTCCGTGGCGGCTCATAATCGTGACCTGCCTGACGCTCGGCCACACGTTTAAGGTCGAATAAAGATAAGGAACAGTTTGTTACCTGTCCGCCCGCACGCGCTTCCAGACCTTCTTGGCGTGACGGATATAAAAGTTAAGATCGAAGCACGCATCCAGCTGCTCGGACGAGAGATGCCTGGCGATCGTTTTATCGATCTTCAGGCGCTCATAGAAGTCCGCTGGCTTGCCTTTCTGCAGGTCTTCCCATACTGCCATCGCGTTCGATTGAACGAGCCTGTAGGCCGCCTCGCGGCTTACGCCCGCTTGGGTCAAGGCCAACAAGACACGTTGGGAAAAATGCAACCCTCCCAAGGACTCCAGATTGGCCGCCATGCGCTTCGGGTACACGACCATGCCCTGAATAAGACCTGTCAGGCGCGACAACGCAAAGTCCAGCGCAATCGTCGCATCCGGCGCCATCACGCGCTCGACCGCCGAGTGGGAAATATCCCTCTCATGCCAGAGCGCCACGTTTTCGAGGGCAGGGGTCACCGCCGCGCGCACGATACGCGCAAGGCCCGTCAGATTTTCCGCCAGAATGGGGTTGCGCTTGTGCGGCATGGCGCTCGAGCCTTTTTGGCCTTTGGCGAACGGCTCTTCCGCCTCGCGGACTTCGCTGCGCTGCAGATGCCGGACCTCAATGGCCAGATTTTCGATGGAACTCGCGATAACGCCCAGCGTCGCGAAAAACATGGCATGCCGGTCGCGTGGAATAACCTGCGTCGAAACCGGTTCGATCTTCAGGCCCAGCTTCTTGGCCACATAAGCTTCAACGCGCGGATCGATCGTCGCAAAAGTGCCAACCGGCCCCGAAATGGCGCATGTCGAAATATCGTCCTGCGCCGCCTTCAGGCGCTTGCGCGCGCGCTGGAAGGCCGCGTAATGCGTCGCCAGCTTAAGCCCGAAGCTCGTCGGCTCCGCATGAATGCCGTGACTGCGGCCAATGGTCAGCGTTTTGATGTTCTGGCTGACGCGTCGCCGCAGAACCTTCAGCAACTCGTCGATGTCGTTCAGAAGAATAGCCGCCGCATGCTTCAACTGCACCGAAAAGGCCGTGTCGAGAATATCGCTCGACGTCATGCCCTGATGGATAAAACGCGCGTCCGGCCCGACGGATTCCGCCAGATTGGTCAGAAAGGCCAGCACATCGTGCCGCGTTTCTTTCTCGATCTTGTCGATGCGGGCAATTTTCCATTCGCCCTTGCGCCATACGTTGCGCGCGGCCGATTTCGGAATAACGCCAAGACTGGCTTGCGCGTCGCACGCGTGCGCTTCGATCTCAAACCATATGCGGAATTTGTTTTCCGGTTCCCAAATTCGCGCCATTACGGCGCGGGAATAACGCGGGATCATTGTTCGGTTTCAATGACCGTGCCGGCGCAGAGCGAACCTCCACCGGGCACAGGCATACGGCCGGAACAACGCGTCACTTCCCACCCTCGCGCGCGCATGCATTCAGAAACGACCAGGCTGGGACGCTGCATGCAGCCATCGCTATCCGTTTCCGTAATCGTCACGCCGGTCTCGGCAAGGCGTTGTTTGTCCGGCTGGAAGGCAATCTGATCGGATTGAATGATATTAGTCGGGAAAATGCCGCAACGGCACTGGCTCAGGTCAAAATTCAGCTTATGCTGGGCCCTGTCCTGCGACATGAGCAGGTTCGGCTCGCTGATAGGCCGCCAGAACTCAACCGTCGAGGACTGCGTCGACGAGCAGGAAACGAGCGCGAATGCGACAAGGCAAAGACTAAGAAAACGCATGGAATACTCCCTTGAATAAGCGCGCCCATAATTGGCGATTCCGCGGCCAAGCGCAACCCCGTGGTTATGACAGGCTGTATAGGCCTACAAGGTTAATTTTTCATGCAAAAAACAAGGCCCGAGGGGCGTTTCCACCCTTCGGGCTTAGCTTCACAGGAGGTAGAACAATAAAACGGTCTTGAATACTTTAAATCGTAAAACCTTTCGGTTTCTGGGCAGGCCGTGTTTGTGCAGGGGCAGGGGCAGGGGCAGGGGCAGGGGCATAAGCATACCCCGGTCGCGTACCGCCAGCGTAAAGGATATCCAAAAATTCACCGGCCAATGTGGCCATTCTCAAAGGATTTTTAGACTTGGCGCACACAGCCTTGATTTTATTGATCGCTGCAACGGACTTTTCAATCAAAACCTCAGGGACAAAGCTCATAAGCTCATGGGCAACGACGCGTATAGCTTGCCGGACGTCCGTAAGCGGGTTTTCCATGCTAACCTTAAATTTCTTATTTGGATTATCGGTCATCGCTCATTCTCCTCAAACGTATCAATAATCGCTTCAGCACGTTTAACATGAATGGGCATCTCGACATCCTCGCCCGCCAAAGCATTACCATCAATTGCTGAAAAATAAGCTTCATAAACCTCGCGAAGTTCCTTCACGCCGGATTTCATCTCGTCCCTTAATTCTTCAGGGCACTCATCCAACGCTTTTTCCATCTCGGCCAATGTATATCCCAAATGCATTTTCATCTCGGCATGGACGTTCCGCTCAACCTTGAGCTGTTCCCATTCCTTCATAAGTTCGAGAATTGTGGATTTGATCACGGGCCAGTGGTCGCCATCGGCGCCCATTTCATCACCCGCCACAAGAAGGGTGTTCCGGACCAGATGCATCATCTGGTCTTCGGAGAGTTCTTTTATCATAGGCGTATCAGTCATGCCTGAAATCTCCTCACATTATTAATTCTAACATCGAAGCCCGAAAGTAATTACGGTTATCTATGGTTTAAATACGTTATCCTTATTACACCCTTAGGCTTAAAGATCGCTTAAGATCGGCTGTTTTCCTTGGGTTTATAGGCATTTTGGACGAAATAAAAACATCAAATTGCAGGCAAGTATTTTTCCCACTCAAGCAAATAATAAAGTTTTAACTATCTCGGCACCGCATGCGTGTGGAAGGAAAGAAGCATAAATAAAGCGTCATTCCCGCGAAAGCGGGAATCCAGCGGAGCGTGTCTACGCGACGCATGAGTCATACGGCCTGCCGACGCAGGCCGCTGGATCCCTGCTTTCGCAGGGATGACACCATGAACTGCGAGATTATGGATGAATTGAAAGGAAAAGACCGGTCTCTAATGAACCGTGCGGTCCATCGGCATAGGGAAGTGTTCCCGTTCGCTGTGTTCGACGCGCGTAGCAATCGCCGCAACATCTTGACGCAGCTTGACGTTCGCTTGAACAAGATTTTGCATTTGTTGTTCAAGGTTGCGTTGCTGTTTTTGAACCTGACCGACGTTTTCGCTTAAACGCTGGGCTACGCGCACTTGTTGATGGGCCGCTTCGCTTAATGCTGACGCCACCGTTTGGCGCAACTTTTTCAACCACAGCACCGCAACGACAACAAAACCTGTCGCTACAAGTGCCGTTGAAACCGCTAAAGCAAGAACCCATCCATTCATAACGAACCTTCGGGCTATCCAATCAGGAAGACGATAAGCCTAGCATGGAACGCCCCTTGCCGCCAAGAAAGGCGAAAAGAAGGATATCAACGGGTTGGCGATACTAATCGCAATAACAAGGCTCTCCATTAAACAAATTGAAAGAGTACAAAAAAGCCCCTCTCTCCTGGAACAGGAGAGAGGAAGAAAAAACCTGGGCTTAGGTTTGCGTTAGCAAAGCTAAGTCCCTGGTTTTTTCAGGTAAGGGGTTGTCGAAGATTTCCGGGATTCCCCCTCACCAACGAAAAACAAAGACTTGCTCGCGCACGTCAAGGTTTTCTTGTCCTTTCCCCCTGTTGGGGTAGAGGGGCTATCATTTCAAATCCTGGAGAATTTGCAAAGGCGCTTTACCGCCGTTGAGGCGCGCGCGATAAACCTGCAAGTTCTCAATAATGCGCTGAACATAATTCCGTGTTTCATATATCGGGATGATTTCAATCCAGTCGATGGGATTGACATGCGGACTTCGCGGATCGCCGAACTGCTCGACCCAGTCGCGAGCGCGTCGCGGGCCAGCGTTATAGGCGGCGAGCGCCAAAACTATGGAGCCGTCGAATTGATCAAGCTGTTCCTGGATAAACGCCGTACCGAGCTTTAAATTATAAGATGGATCTGACAAACGCCCCGGCGTGAATGAAACGCCAACCTTTTTCGCTACACCCTTCGCGGTGCTTGGCAGAAGCTGCATCAATCCTTTCGCGCCTGCCGGGCTGGTCACGCTGGCGTTGAACAGGCTTTCCTGCCGGATAAGGGCATGGGAAAAAGCCGGATCAGGCGGTGTCGGCATATGAATAGAGAGAATGGGAAACGCGCCTGCGCCAACGACCATATTCTTTTGATTGGCGGCCTTCGCGGCCATAATCGCCCAATCTGGCCGTTGCAGCCTGTACGCAAGCTCCATAAGCAATGCAAACTCGACGCGCTGCATGGCGTTATCCGAAATGGCCTTGAAAAACGCGCGCGCTCTATCGGGTTGACCGATACGGAAAAGGTGCTCGACAGCCTCAACAGAATCCCTGCCAAAAAATTGCGAACGCACATTTGAGGGAATTTCCGGCTCTGGCAGCGCAGCAAGCACAGGTTTGGCATAGATGCGGGTCGTCGCCAGCTGGCCATAATAGAACATGCTAAACGCCGCCGCGCTTTGGTACGCCTGCTCGGCGGCGTTCTTATCGCCCAGCACTTCAAAAGTCCGGCCCATCCAATACGCGCCGCGCGAGCGCGACATTGGCGTGTTCGCGCCCTCGTAAAGCGCTTCAAAGTGACGCCGCGCGACATCGGGCCTGTTCAGGAAACGAAGGGAAAGCCATCCGGCCAAGAATTCAGCTTGCAGATAGTCGAAACCGCCGCTCATGCCGTGATCGGCGGCAAGCCTGTACGCAAGTGAGATATCGCGACGTTCGATCAGGCGGCGGATCAGAACATGGCGTTCGTCCCACCATTTGTCCGGCTGGCCGAGCTGGCTCGGCGCTTGGGTAAGGATTTCGATCGCGCTGTCGTCCATGTTGTTCTTGCGCCGCCAACGAAGACGCTCGTAAAGCAGACCCGGATCGTTTCGTAAATGCGCGGGCACGCGATTGATTAAGGTTTCCGCATTGTTCAACTGATTTGCCAACGCCAAACGCGCTTCGGCGAGCGCCTTCACATCCTGATTGACATAGGGATACATAGCCCGCGCGTCCGCGATATCGTTCGACCACAAAAGGTGATCGAGGCGCGCTTCATGATCTTTCGGAGTTAAAACCGTTTCAAAACGCGAGTAATAAGCCGCCAGCTCGCCGTTGGAAAAATCCTTATTGATCCAGCGATCGCGCACGAAACCAGCCGCGCGCTGACCCTGTCCTGTCGCATCAAGCGCTTCGACAAAACGGTAGAAGCCGGTCAGCGTCAGGGGAGGGTGCGCGTTAAACCAGTTGATGATCTGCTCGGGCGTGGCGCCGGACGGAATTTTCTGCTCGGCGATCATGATAATGCCGTTCAATCCGGGCCAATCGGGATGATCCGAGATAAATCCGGCCAAATCGTCAAAGCTGTAATCGTTGCCCGGCTGCGCCATCAGATAACCGCGTAACACCATGTTCAGGACCGGATCGGAACCATGATTGGCGGCATTGGCGACCGTTTGCCACTGGCCGGATTCCACCGCGGCGAACGCCTGCGCATAACCTGAACGCGGCCGCACGATATCCGGTTTCCGGGCCAAAGCTGACGTCGGAGGCAGCGCAAGGAAGGCACTTAGAATAAGAAGGCAAAAGCTACGCAGTCGGTACATCGGGCCGTCAACCTTGGAATCGGATGGAGATATGCTCCGAGTAAACCC
>CAYNLV010000057.1:0-7507 GCA_964398175.1 uncultured Rhodospirillaceae bacterium | reverse complement strand
AACCGAACCGCTTGGCCGCCTGCAACAAGCCATTGAACGCCGCCGCATTTTCACGGCGCCGGCGCCTGTACCATGGCCTCTTTTGACCGCGCTCGAGAAAGGATTGGGCGATGCCGCGCGCATCATTCGCCTCGAATGGCAAAGCGGCAAGCGAAAAGAGAGGGACGAGACCATAGGGCTCAGCCTTCGCCTCACCAGCCCCGCGCCCGTAACCGCGAAGGAGTCCTTGCGGCAATTCACGGTTCAACAATTCGATAAAATCGCCGGAAATTTGCGCCTTGCCCTACCTGATTATAATGCAAAAATTGCACGCTATCCTTTCCCGGCTTCGCCGGCTGAAACGTTATCGAATACGGATGGGAAAGAGCTTCCGTCTTCGCTCGTTGCCGATTTCGAAATAACGCGGAGGCAGCCATGAAGGAACTGCGTCCCCATATCGGATGGCTGCTCGCGCTCATCGGCGCCTTTATATTGATTGTCGGCCTGGATCCCGCGCGGCATTACGCGTATGAAATGACTGGGCAAAAGCAAAAGGAACTATCGGCCGATCGCGAACGACTGGCGTTGAGCTTGCGACAGTTGCGGGATGATGCGGCACTTGCCGAACGTTTAAGCAAGGACATCAACGCGAACGATGTCGAAAAATATCTTGCGCCTTCCAACCGTCTTGAGGCCGTTGCGATGCTGGATCCGCTGGCTTTTGACTCGCGTTTAAGCAACTTCTCCTACACCCTTTCGCCGGAACAGCCCTATAAATCCCCGGATGACGGCAGCGATATGAAGGGCATCGTTCAAAGCGCACTCACGCTTCAGGCGGAAGCGGCGTTGGATAATGATACGTATCGTTTTCTTGAAAACCTTCCGCGCGTATTGCCGGGACGTCTTCGTTTGGAAAAACTTTCAGTTGAGCGCATCAAGCCGAACTTATTTGAAGCCACGAATGTGCGCATGACGGCAGTTTTCGAATGGGTGGCCAACGAAAGCCGGGGAAAGGAGAACCCATGAAATATGTTGTTTTCCTTTTCGTCCTGATCTTTTTCTGTCTCATGCCCGCGCGGCAAACTTATGCCGAAGAACCTTTCCCTTCTCTCTTCTTCACCGAAAACGAGGCGAAGCAGATCGAAGACAAACTGCAAAAAAAAGATGTTCAGGATGTCGAGCTGGAGGACAAAACCGTGCATCTCGGCGCTGTACTCTATTACGGACCTAATCACTGGACGATATGGCTTCAAGGCGAGCGCTGGACTCCCAAAACATCGCGTCCCGATTTGCACATCGTCGAGGCCGCCAAAGATCACATCAAAGTGTCGGTCAAATCCCAAAACGGAGAAAAGCCGCGCCTTATTACGCTCCGTCCGCATCAGACCTACCACCTTCGGACGGGCCAGATCACCGAAGGCAGCCCTTGACCCATCATGCCCCCTCCACACGCGCCGAATGTGCGCTGATGGCGCTCCGAAGGTGCCCTGATAGGGTTCTGATCGCACTTTAAAGCTGCTTTGATGATGACTTGACCTGGCGTTGAACCCATTGAGATACCCGTTTAAAGACGTTGAAAAGGATAATTTTTGTGCGATTTGCCCCTCCGACACTCTCCGTCATCTAGCAAAATTCATAACTTGTCCTTGACATTTAGACGGTGAAGATTAAACAACGAGTACCAATTAGATACTATATGAGGAATTGGGCCCATGATTCGAATGAGCAAACTCGCAGATTACTCATTTATCCTTTTAACTCAAATGGTTAGCGGGAACAAAGAGTCTTGGGCGGCCTCGGATCTTGCGGCCAAGACGACCTTGCCTCCACCAACCGTCGCCAAGCTCATGAAACTGCTGGCCAAAGGCGGCATTGTGACGGCCCAACGCGGCGCTACGGGCGGTTATCGACTGACCCTGCCCCCGCCCGAAATCTCCATTACCAAAATTATCGAAGCCGTCGATGGACCCATCGCGCTAACTGATTGTGTCGACAAGAATAATCCGGAGTGCGCCGTGCAATCGCACTGTCCCATGCATGGTGGTTGGAACAAAGTGAACAAAGCCTTACGCCAAGCCCTTGAAACTGTTTTCCTTTCCGACCTTATGCCGCATGCGACTTCGATGGCGGCAAGAAAGTAATTTAATGGACGTTGCTGCGCAAACTCTAGCCTACGTCGAAGACTTGGCGTCGCCGCGCTACAAGCACGGATTTGTAACGCCTGTCGAATCCGAAATATCCCCTAAAGGACTGAATGAAGACACTGTTCGTTTCATTTCTGCCAAAAAAGATGAACCGGCTTGGCTCCTGGATTGGCGCTTAAAAGCATATCGTCACTGGCTCAAATTGAAAGAACCGGACTGGGCGCATCTTCATCATCCTCCGATTGATTATCAGGCCGCTTATTACTACGCCGCCCCTAAAGCCAAAACCGGCCCCAATAGTTTGGAAGATGTCGACCCTGAAATCCTCAAGGCCTACGATAAACTCGGCATTCCCCTCAAAGAACAAGAAGCACTAGAAGGCATTGCGCCGCGCGTTGCCGTTGACGCTGTGTTCGACAGTGTTTCTGTCGCCACCACTTACAAGAAAAAATTGGAAACTTTCGGCATTATTTTCTGCTCTTTCACCGAAGCCGTGCATGAACACCCGGAGTTAGTGAAAAAATATTTAGGTTCCGTCATCCCCGCAACAGACAACTTCTTTGCCGCGTTGAATTCGGCTGTGTTTACGGATGGCTCGTTTGTATATATCCCCAAGGGTGTTCAATGCCCTATGGAGCTTTCTACCTATTTCCGCATTAATGCCGCAAACACTGGGCAATTCGAACGCACCCTTATTATTGCCGATGAAGGTGCCCGCGTCAGCTATCTCGAGGGCTGCACCGCGCCAAAACGCGACGAAAATCAGCTTCATGCGGCCGTTGTGGAACTCGTCGCGCTTAACGATGCCGAAATTAAATACGCGACCGTGCAAAACTGGTATCCCGGCGACGAAAACGGCAAAGGCGGCATTTATAACTTCGTGACTAAACGCGGCTTGTGCAAGGGCCGAAATTCACGCATCTCGTGGACTCAAGTTGAGACAGGCTCGGCCATCACATGGAAATATCCGAGTTGTGTGCTGCAGGGCGATAACGCGGTGGGTGAGTTCTATTCCGTTGCGATCACACACCATCACCAGCAAGCCGATACCGGCACAAAGATGATCCACATAGGTAAAAACACACGTTCGACGATTATTTCTAAAGGCATCAGCGCAGGCAAAGCGCAAAATACGTATCGCGGGTTGATCAAAATTCTTCCGGGTGCCGAGGGCGCACACAACAAAACGCAATGCGACAGTTTGCTCGTCGGCGATCAGTGCGGCGCGCATACTGTGCCCTATATTGAATCCCGCAACACGACCGCGCGGATCGAACATGAGGCCACGACCTCCAAAATCAGCGAAGACCAGTTGTTCTATTGCCAACAACGTGGATTAAACAGCGAAGAGGCGATGGCTCTTATCGTGAACGGCTTTTGTAAGGACGTTTTGCAGAAACTGCCGATGGAATTCGCGGTGGAAGCACAAAAATTGGTCGGAATTAGTTTGGAAGGCTCTATAGGATAGGAAAAATTATGCTCTCAATTCGCAATCTTCACGCCACGCCGTCACGGAAACCCGGCTCAGACTCTACTGAGCGGGAAATTCTGCAGGGCGTCGATTTAAACGTAAACGCCGGTGAAATCCATGCCATTATGGGGCCGAACGGCTCCGGCAAAAGCACGCTCGCCTATGTGCTTGCGGGTCGCGCAGGATACACGGTCACGGAAGGCACCATAACCTTTAAAGGCCGGGATTTGCTGGCCATGAAGCCGGAAGAACGCGCGGCCGCAGGAGTGTTTCTTGCCTTCCAGTATCCGGTCGAAATCCCGGGCGTCACGAATATGAACTTTTTGAAAACAGCTCTGAACTCTGTCCGCAGGGCGCGTGGCGAAAGTGAACTCGACGCCATGCACGTCATGAAAAAGCTCCGAGAAAACGCGCGCACGCTTGGCATGAGCGACGAAATGCTGAAACGCGCAGTGAATGTGGGCTTTTCCGGCGGCGAAAAAAAACGCAACGAAGTTTTGCAAATGGCCATGCTTGAACCATCGCTTTGCATATTGGATGAAACGGACAGTGGCCTTGATATCGATGCATTGAAAGTCGTCGCGGATGGCGTCAACGCGCTACGCAGTCCCGATCGCGCGACGTTGATTATCACACACTACCAGCGCCTCCTTGATTACATCAAACCGGATTTTGTGCACGTGCTTGCATGGGGGCGCCTGCGCGCCTCCGGCGGGCCGGAATTGGCGCTGGAACTTGAGGCGAATGGTTATGCAGGATTTGCCGATGACCGTGCCGCTTAACGCCAACGCCATATTCTTTGATTGGAACGGCACGCTGCTGGCGGACACGCTGTGCAACATTCGCGCCACCAATAGTGTTCTGAAGCGACTGGGCAAGCCGGTCGTGACAAAGACACATTACCTCGAACAATTTAACGTGCCCTTGGAAAAAATGTATCGCGCTTTCGGTTGCAGCGCACAGGAACTCATCGACCATTTTGATCTTGTTCATGATGTTTGGATCCGTGTTTATGACTCACAATCAAAAAAAGCGCGTTTGCGTCGTGGCGCCCGTACCATGCTGCAAACACTGCAAAAACGGCAAGATCGTGCATTTATTCTCAGCAATCACACGATTGAAAACATCTCCGGACACACCAAACGGCTAGGTATTCACAATTATTTTACCGCCATCCTTGCAAATGATGGTCACGGCCCCGCCTTCACACGTCGGAATAAAGGTGACAGGCTTTACAACTACCTGAAAAAACAAAAAATCAACAAAGCCATCATTGTTGGAGACACGGAAGAAGAAATCGATATAGCGAAGGAACATGGCCTTGTCTCCGTTGCCATAACGGACGGCGTCTGCTCCGCCAAAAGGCTTAAGACCTTAGAGCCGGATTTTCTCATCAACAGCCTGACCGAAATTCCGGCGATTATGCAACGCGTCTTCGGCGCACGGCAGGAGACGGCGTGATGTCCCTAGCCGCTGTCATCGAACGTAGCCAAGTCGAACGCGAAGCGTGGAAATATACAAACCTTTCCTCTTTAGCGGATGTGCCTTTCATTGAGGCTTCTTCAGCTTCTATCAAGAAAATTCCTTCACCGGACACGCCACACAGGATTGTTTTTGTCAACGGCGTCTGGCACCCACGCCAATCGCATTTGAGCGGCCTTCCCACAGATTTTATGCAAGGCAATGTCGAAGAAGGTTATCGGCTGACGCTTGCCGAACAAACGTGTCTTGTAACAACGCCTCTCGAACTCTTGTTCCTCAACAAACCGGGCGATGCGCCCACGGAAGCCTACACTAAACTGTACATCACTCTCGGAACGAGCGGACGGCTGACTCTCATTGAAAAGCATCAGTCGCAGAACAAGTTTTCCACGCCGATGGCGCATATTGTCGAAACCAACATTAAACTCGGACCTCAAGCGAAACTCGTCCATGGCAAGCTTTTGAAAGGTGCAGCCGGAACGATCCATCTCGCCCAAACAAATGCGAGCATCAACAAGGGCGCCTACTACGACAACTTCACCCTGCTTCGCGGCGGTCATCCGTCGCGCAATGAAATGAATGTGGCTTTACTCGATGAACTGGCGCAATGCGCATTACGCGGCGCCATGCTGTTGCGAAAAGAAGAGCATGCCGACATAACCACATGCGTTACGCATGCGGCACCCTATGGTTCCAGCCGGCAAATTTTCAGGTCGGTTATCGACGACAAAGCGCGCGGTGTGTTTCAGGGCAAGATCGTCGTGAACAAAGACGCGCAAAAGACAGATGCGTATCAACTGAACCGCGCCCTTCTTCTTTCGGATAAAGCTGAAATGGACGCGAAGCCGGAGCTTGAGATTTACGCCGATGATGTGAAGTGCAGTCATGGCAATACCGTCGGCGATATGGACGAAAAAGCCGTATTTTACTTGCGTTCGCGCGGTATCGACGAGGCCGCCGCCCGCGCATTGCTTATCGAAGCCTTTTTGAACGAATTGACGGAAGATATCCAGTCCCCGGAATTACGCGAGGCTGCGCGGATTATCGTTGAGGAGTGGCTGCAATGAAGAACAACCCCCACACAGGAAAATTGGCCGCAGCGGACTTTCCGGCGCTCAACCAGAAAATTCATGGCCATCCGCTTGTCTATTTCGACAATGGCGCGAGCGCCCAGAAACCTCGTGTTGTGCTAGATGCCATGCAACGGTTTTATGAAACAGACTATGCCAATATTCACCGCGGCGTGCATGAATTAAGCGTACGTGCGACGGATCAATACGAAGCCGCGCGCGAAACTGTGCGCAGCTTCATTAATGCTAAATACGTCGAAGAAATCATTTTCACGAAAGGCGCGACGGAAGCCATCAATCTGGTCGCCGCAACGTGGGGCCGCAAGTTTCTAAAATCTGGTGATGAAGTCCTTATTACGGAACTTGAGCATCACGCCAACATTGTGCCTTGGCAATTGCTGCAGGAACAAACCGGGCTTGTATTACGCGTTGTGCCAATAACGCCTGAAGGCGATGTGCCATTGGAATCTATTCGCGCCTCGCTTTCACCACGCACAAAACTGGTGTCGGTCGCGCACGTGTCGAACACTCTTGGCACCGTTCTTCCGGTGCAAGAAATCATCATACTTGCTCACGCCCAAAATATTCCCGTTCTTATCGACGGCTGCCAGGCCATCAGCCACATGCCGGTTGACGTGCAGGCTTTGGATGCCGACTTCTACGCCTTTTCCGGCCACAAGCTTTATGGCCCTACCGGTATCGGCGTTTTGTACGGCAACCGCGATATTCTGAACACCATGCCCCCTTATCAAGGCGGCGGCGACATGATCGCCTCCGTCAGTTTCAAGGAAACAACCTATAAAGAACCGCCACACCGCTTTGAAGCGGGAACGCCGCCAATTGTTGAAGTCATCGGTCTTGGCGCGGCCATCGAATACGTTAGCGAAATCGGCATGGAAAATATCGCACGGCATGAAGCCTCACTGCTTGCCTACGCAACCGAAAAGCTCCAAAAGATCAATAGCTTACGCATAATTGGCACCGTTCCGCAAAAGGCAGGCATTCTCTCTTTCGTCATGGGGCACGCCCACCCGCACGACATCGGTACCATTCTTGATCGTCAAGGTATTGCGATCCGCGCAGGTCATCACTGTGCCCAACCTGTGATGGAAGCCATGGGTCTTGCCGCCACGGCCCGTATTTCTTTCGGCCTTTACAATACCATTGAGGAGATTGACGCTCTCGTACGTGGCCTTGAGAAAGTGCAGGAGGTTTTCGCATGAACGAACCAGCCCTCACCGATGATTTGCGCGATTTGTATCAGGACCTGATCCTCGATCACGGCAAGCACCCGCGTAACTTCCGGGCCATTCCTGACGCCAACTGCGAAGCTCTGGGGCACAATCCTCTTTGCGGCGACA
>CAYNLV010000056.1:0-7841 GCA_964398175.1 uncultured Rhodospirillaceae bacterium | reverse complement strand
CAACGCTTCAGGAATGACAATGGAGCCGTCCGGCTGCTGATAGTTTTCCATGACGGCAATCAGGGTGCGGCCCACGGCGATGCCGGAGCCGTTGAGCGTATGGACAAACTCCGTTCCCTTTTCGCCCGGCTTGCGGCAACGCGCGTTCATGCGGCGCGCTTGGAAATCCCAACAGTTGGAACAGCTGGAAATCTCGCGGTACGTGTTCTGCCCGGGCAGCCAGACTTCGATGTCGTACGTTTTGCATGACGCAAAACCCATGTCGCCCGTACAAAGCACGATCGTACGGAAAGGCAGGTCAAGCCGTTTGAGGACCGTTTCGGCGCAGGATGTCATGCGCTCGTGCTCAGCTACAGACTGATCCGGCGCGGTAATACTCACCAACTCAACTTTATAGAACTGGTGCTGGCGGAGCATACCGCGCGTGTCCTTGCCCGCCGAACCGGCTTCGGAACGGAAGCATGGCGTCAACGCCGTAAAGCGATAAGGCAACTCGTCGCGGTTAACGATATCGCCGTTGACGATGTTGGTCATAGGCACTTCGGCTGTCGGGATAAGCCACAGACCTGTGGTTGTTTTAAATAAATCTTCGGCGAACTTAGGCAAATTTCCTGTGCCATAAGCTGTTTCATCCCGTACCATTAACGGCGGCGATGTTTCTAAATACCCAAACTCTTTCGTGTGAATATCGAGCATAAAGTTGCCAAGCGCACGTTCGAGTTTTGCCAATGAGCCTTTCAGCAATGTAAACCGCGCGCCGGAAAGTTTGGCCGCTGTAGCGAAATCCATCAGGCCAAGATCTTCGCCCAGATCAAAATGCTGTTTGGGATTTTTGATATCGCGCGGCATGCCGACGCGGCGCACTTCCTTGTTGTCCTTTTCGTCCTTCCCGTCCGGCACATCGTCAGCAGGCCGGTTGGGAATGAAGGAAAGATGTTCTTCAAACGCCTTGTCCTGAAGCCGCGCGCGGTTCTCGAGTTCCGCCAGCCTGTCCTTAAGGTCAGCGACCTCCTGCATCAACCCGTCCGCGTTGCCACCCGTGCGCTTGATATCCCCGATTTGCTTGGATAGATCGTTGCGGCGCGCCTGCGCTTCCTGCATAGCTGTTTGCGTCGCACGGCGGTCGGCATCCATTTTCAATATTTCTGCCGAAGCCGGCTTCAGCCCACGGCGCTTCAACGCGCGATCAAACGCTTCGGGGTCTTTACGAATAAGTTGAATATCGTGCATGGCGGGATCCAATAAACTGTGGTTTTAACTGACTATAACGGGGCTTGGGATTAGAGGCTAGAGGTTAGAAGTTTGTTGGCATTCTTAACTTTCTGATCCCTGACCCTTGGCCTCTGATCCCTGCTTTTCCACCCACCGCGCCACCCAGATCGACGCCTCATAAAGCAGCATAAGAGGGATCGCGAGGCTGATCTGGCTGATCACGTCGGGAGGCGTCAGCACCGCCGCCGCGACAAAAATCAATACGATGGCATAGCGGCGGAATTGTGACAGTTTCGCCGCCGAAAGCAGGCCGATGCGGGTTAATAAAACAAGAATGATGGGAAGCTGGAACGCCAGCCCAAAGGCGAAGATGATCGTCATGGAAAGCGAGAGATACTCGCTGACCCGCGCCTCAAGCTGAATGGGTAACATGCCGGCGGCCATCGGTACTTCAAAGCTGAGAAAGAACTTCCAGGCTAGCGGGAAGACAAGATAGTACGCGAGCGCCGCCCCCATCAGAAACAGCACCGGCGTTGCCATAAGAAAAGGCAAAAAGGCGCGCCGTTCATGTTTGTAGAGACCGGGCGCAATGAATAGCCAGATCTGCGCGGCGATAACGGGAAAGGCGACAAAACACCCGGACCATAACGCGAGTTTAATGTAGGTGATGAACGCTTCCGAAAGGCCCGTGTAAATCAGGCGGCGCGGCTCATTGGCGGTTGCATCGGCCAAAGGTTTAACGAGAAAGCCGTAAATCTGCGGCGCGAAATAGTAACAGACGACAAACCCCGCCGTCAGCGCCAAGAGCGAATAAATGAGACGCTTCCGGAACTCGATCAGATGCGCCAAAAGCGGCTGGCCTTCGGGATCGATTGGCGCGGAAGTTTCAGGAGTTTCGGTCACGTCCGGTTTTTTCCGTTTCAGATTTCGCTTTTTCCGCCTGTTCGACCTCAAAGCTCAAGTGTTCGATATGGTCATGCAAGCCGACCATCACGCGCCGGGCTTTGCCCGCCCACCGGCCAAGCGCATGCATGACCTTGGGCAGGTCCTTGGGCCCCACGGCCACAAGCGTCACAGCCCCGATAACAAGCAATTCAGGCCAGGCAACGTCCAGCATGATCAAGTCGGCGTGTTGTCGGATTTATCCGAAGGCGGTAATTTAAGGGAACACGAATCCTTTTTTTCAGCAGCCTCATCGCCGCCTAGTCCCGCCTTGAATTGACGGATGCCTTTGCCCAGATCGCCCATAACATGCGGCAGCCGTCCCGCGCCGAAGACGATCAGGACAACCAGAAGAACAACAAGAATATGCCAAAAACTTAACATGACTGCCTCCGTTTTAGAGGGATAGCCTAACAAAACTGGCTGTTGACCACAAACAGGCTTTTTCCTTGCCGCCCCAACCTGTTAACCTAAAAACATGAGCAAACCACCCCTTATCCTCATCGGCGGGCCGACCGCAGCGGGCAAATCCGCGCTGGCGCTGGAGATTGCCACGCGTGAGAACGGCACGATTATCAATGCAGACGCGATGCAGGTTTACTCCGGGCTGCCTCTACTCACGGCACAGCCGGAAAAGCAGGATAAAGCCAAGGCTCCCCATGAGCTTTATGAAGTCTTTGACGCGGCGGAACACTCATCGGTTGGCCGTTGGCTCGCGTTGGCGAAAGTGGTTATCCAACGCACCGTTGACGCGGGACGAACGCCTATACTGATCGGTGGCACGGGCCTGTACTTCAAGGCGCTTTCGGAGGGGTTGGCCGACATCCCGCCTATACCGGACGCTGTGCGCATGGAAGCGAAAGAGCTTTATGCGTGTCTAGGCCCCGATAAGTTCCGCGAGGCGCTGGCAAAACTTGACCCGGAAAGCGCCAAAAAACTGAAGCCGAACGACCGGCAACGTTTGATGCGCGCCTACGAAGTCGCCACGCATACCGGAAAGCCGATTGGAAATTGGCAGAATGGTAATAAAAGTACAATAATAGGAAAATTGTTCCTCGTAAAACACTATCTTCTCATGCCGCCGCGTGAGCAACTCTATGAAAGATGCGACGGGCGGTTCGAACAGATGATTGAATGCGGCGCGATCGACGAAGTAAAATCCTTACTCACCAGACAGTTAGATCCCGATTTGCCCGCGATGAAGATCCTCGGCGTGCGCGAAATAGCAGCCTATCTGCGCGGCGAAATGTCGAGGGACGAAGCGGTCAAAAAGGCGCAGCAAGCGACGCGGAACTACGCTAAACGCCAGATGACGTGGTTCCGGAACCAGTGGAAGAACAAGGAGTTAGATAGCAGCGGTTTTTTGTGACATGCCTCTTCAACGCAGAGACGAAGCGGGGAAGATGCTGTCCAAAGCGTATCAAAGGATGCTCCAGACGGGTTCAAAGCGCGTTCAGAAAGATTTTAAAGCACGTTGCAACACATGCGCGGCATATTAAGCAGGAAAAATGATAATAGTTAATCCCTACTCCCCCGCCTGTCCCTTGATGCGCGCAGCAAGCGAAGCTTGCAAAAATTTGTCGATGTCACCATCGAGAACGTCTTGAGATTGGCTGGTTTCCACGCCGGTGCGCGCGTCCTTCACCATCTGATACGGCTGCAGCACATACGAGCGGATTTGATGGCCCCACGCGATGTCGCTTTTGCCCGCTTCGATCACGGCGGCCGCATCTTCGCGTTTTTTCAATTCCATTTCGTAGAGTTTGGCGCGGAGCATTTCCATCGCCTTCGCGCGGTTTTTGTGTTGGGAGCGCTCCTGCTGGCACGAGACGACGATGCCTGTCGGCAAGTGCGTGAAACGCACCGCGCTGTCGGTCTTGTTGACGTGCTGACCACCCGCGCCCGACGCGCGGAACGTGTCGACCTTTAAATCCTTCTCAAGAATTTCGATAGGAACGGCGTCGTCAATAACCGGGCTTATCGCAATGCTTGCAAAGCTCGTATGTCGCCGCGCGTTCGCGTCATAGGGGCTGATGCGCACGAGGCGGTGCACGCCGGACTCCGTCTTTAGCCAGCCGTAAGCGTTATGCCCCTTGATCTGGATGGTGGTGGACTTGATGCCCGCCTCTTCGCCGCGGGATTCGTCCAGAAGTTCGACTTTGTAGCCCTTGCGCTCCGACCAGCGCTGGTACATGCGCAATAGCATCTCGGCCCAGTCCTGCGCCTCGGTGCCGCCGGCGCCCGCGTTGACTTCGAGATAACAATCGTTCGCGTCCGCCTCGCCCGAGAGCAGGCTTTCCAATTCGCGTTGAGCCGCCTGCTCGCGCAAGGCGAACAACGCGCGCTCGGCTTCGGCGATCATGGCGGGATCGTTTTCGGCTTCCGCCATCGCCAACAAATCAAAGTTGTCGCGCAGGCCCTGCTCCAGCTCGCGGTAGCCGCGTATGGCCGTATCGAGATGCGTGCGCTCGCGCATGATGGCTTGCGCTTTTTGGGGGGTGTTCCAGAGATCGGGGTTTTCGGCGAGCGCGTTCAGCTCATCCAGACGGATAAGGGCCTTGTCGTAGTCAAAGATGCCTCCTCAGCAGCGCCAGCGACTTCTCCGCCGCCGCAACCGCCGATTGAACTTCCGCGCGCATGGTTAGGACTCACTTATTAGCTTCTCTATTCCCCAGATAAATGCCGCATTATCGGTTTAGGGGCAAGGTTGGTTTTGGCGTAATCCTTCTCTTCGGTAAATACGGCTGGGGCGCAACAAATTGCATCCGCACCCCTGACGGCGGCTTGGGAAGGTATTTTTTAGCCAACGTCAGCACTTGCGCACACTGTTCGCCGTCAAGATAAAGCTTCCACCTTACGTCGTGATTGAGGACGCCTAACTGCTGACGGTCACCCTTGGCCATCGAATGACGTATGTTGTAAAGCTTGCTTAAATAGGAGCCAAAGACATAGCAGGCGAGAAGATTATCCAGCGATAAATGCCTGTGTCCGTTTGCGGCCGCGTTCTTTTCCATTGTTGTTATAATTTTCTGTAGGTTTTCCCCGTTAATGACCTTCCCGCCTTTTTCATATTCTTCCAAGATAGGCGTTAGCACTTTCCATTTAACGCCGCGAATGCCCAAGGCTGGAAGTTCGCGCCCACGAAGTAGAATGTAAATAATTGCTCTTTTATAAATTTATAAATTTCGGTTTGCGGATTGCACGGACGGGGAGACATCAATTCCTTGGCGGCTGTCGATATGGAGGGTTTTTTTGCTCCCTCCACTGATTCGGAGCACATGTCTTCAACGAGCATGACATCTTTCATCAGATCTGGCAGGTCGCGAAAAGATCCTTCAAGGGCAAATTTACGCGCGCACTTCGGCCCAAAGGGCTGGGGCTTTTCGTCAACGGCAAGAAACGTAGCTGCCCCTGAATCCAGCGGTCTATGACAGGCATGACATTCCGTTGGCTCTTTCGGATTCAAAAACCTTTTGTACAGCGGATAAAGCGAGCCCGGCATTAATCGCGGTTTATACATGGCAAATTTCTCCTGAAAAAAAGGATTCTTTATCGGTTTTTTAATGCCCTAAAAGGAACGATATTTCAAGTCGCGACAAGCCGCATGGCCTCACACATGGTGAGCTGGCGTGCGCCTGGGTGAATCGGCTTTTGGGGCGCGCGACGGCCATTTCGTGGCGACGTTTTCATATTCACATACGGCGTGCGATGCGTGGCGTACCACTCGCGCCGCGCCGCGTCCGGCAATTCCAGGACGGCGCGCGTGCGGTTCTCCTGGGCGTCAAAACAAGTAAAGGCCACGCCAAGAGTACTCGTTACTTTTTCCAGTTTCTCCCGCTCCCCGGACTCCAGCGGAAGCTGCCTTGCCAGCGAACACATGTCATCTCGCCCTTTCCGCAATGCTGAAACCAGAAGCGGAAAAGCTTTTGAAAACCCGGAATGGTCCTCGCGCAAATGGCAAAACGCGTTCGCGCTTTCGAGAATGATGTGCCAGAAGCCATAACGGGAAATGTGGTTGTTGCGGTCTTCGTTGGCCTCTACCTTTTGGGCGATTTGCACTGTCATTTTTCCGTAATGCGCGAACTCTTCAAGAATAGCTGGCGAAAAAACGGAGAAGTTCAACAACACTTTATTGCGGTCCGTCCGTATTTGCGCGCCGTGATCGCGGACAATTTGATAATGGTAATAGCTTCGGTGAAAGGCGCGCCGCTTGAGATATTCTTCGCGCTTGGCGCGTGGCCACTTGTCCGCAAGGACATGCTCGATCGCCCACACCCATTCCTTGTCCCGAAGATCGTTCCACCAGCGCATTAGCGTTTGGCGCGTTACGTCTTCTTCCGGTTTATTCTTGAGATCATGAACAACCGTCGCGAAATCATGCGCGGCTTCGAAGAGGGGAATGATGTGCTGCGCCGATTCAAAATCCCACCGCGCGCGGACTTCGGCACAGGCGTTCACGGTATTGATGAGGCGGTCGTAATCCAGCCTCACTGGCCACGGACGGAAAGGACCGCCGTTGCCGTTTGGTTCTGGCGGTAAACCATGCTGGCCGACGATAAACCCGCCTCGGTCGATGATCTGAATTTCCTGAGCTGTTTTTGAGCCGGGAAGATTTACGGTTCTTGCCTGCCATGGAGCCGCAAAAGGATTTTCCGTATTCCGCGAAAAAGGCGGACGGCAGTCAGGCGGCAATTCGGGTTCTTTCCAGTACATTCTTCTCCTGGGCTCAGGGCAGCAAGGTTTTTTGCGATAACTTCTATTTTACCCCAAAACAGGCGCAACTAATAACAACAATAAGATATTGATATTTCAGTACAACCCGCCCGTGCCCTGCGTGGCGGGAGAAGATGGCGTGAACGCGCCGTTGCCGTTCGCCGGGGTTGTGCCTTCTGGCAGAGGCATTCCCATAACCGCCGAAGCGCCTTCAGCCGCTTCGCCGGTCACGCTGCCATCAAGCACAACGCGCGTCTGGCCTTCCTGCGGTTCCGTGCCCGGCACAAACGCTTCCCAGATCGCGTCCTTGTCGCCCGGCGAGGTCAGCGCACCCGTTGTCACATCGACGCGCACCATGCGCAGCCCGGGCGGCACGCGGAATGGCGTGGCCGGTTTGCCTTTCATGGCCTCGGTGATAAATTTCTGGAAGATCGGCACAGCAACGCTTGCGCCCGTTTCATGCGAGCCGAGCGGTTTGGGATCGTCGAAGCCGACAAAAACGCCGCAGACCAGATCCGGCGTGAAACCAATAAACCATGCGTCCTTTGCTTCGTTCGTCGTGCCCGTCTTGCCCGCGAGCGGAAAACCGACGCCCTTCAGGCGCGCGGCAGTGCCGCGCTGTACGACGCCTTCAAGAATCGAAACCATCTGATAGGCGGTGCGCGGATCCTCAATTTGCTCGCGCGTATCGGCAATCTCCGGCGGCGACGAACCCGGCGCCCAGAACGGCGTCAGGCACCCCGTGCAATCGCGTCCGTCCTGCCGCCATATCGTGCGGCCGTCGCGATCCTGCACGCGGTCAATGAGGCTCGGCGTGATCTTCTTGCCGCCGTTCACGATCATGCCGTAGGCCGCCGTCAGACGCAGCACGGTTGTTTCCTTCGCCCCTAGGGAGAACGATAACAGATCCGGCATTTCGTCCACGATGTTAAACTTTTTCGCGACGTCGATCACCGCTGGCATACCGATGCTGT
>CAYNLV010000055.1:0-7983 GCA_964398175.1 uncultured Rhodospirillaceae bacterium | reverse complement strand
AGTTGCTCTACCAGCTGAGCTACAGGGGCGGCGACTTTTTTCTAGCCTAACACAAGCGGCTTGTCATTACCCCCGCACATGGTTAAGCCTTGATTATGCGCCTTCCTGTGGTTTTGTCCCTCATTTCATTACTGATTCTGGCGTCTTGTGGCGGCAAGGCGACCACATCGACCCGCTTTATCATGCCCCGCTCGGCCGGCGGTCGTATCTGCGCCAACCAGTGCAATCAGGCCCGTAATTATTGCAAAACAAGCTGCGAGCTTGAACAACGCGCCTGCGTTAACTCTATGCAAGCCCAAGCCATTAAGGATTACGAACAGTACGCGCGCGAGCAATTTATGCTCCGAGGTGAGCTTGAGCTTCTCCCGCGCGATTTCGAGCGCCCGGGCCAATGCGCCCCGACCTCATGCGACAGGGACTGCAAAAAATCGCATGAATCCTGTTATGAAAGCTGCGGCGGCAAAGTAATTAAAGCCAGCAGTTGCCGGTATTTCTGCTTCCGATGATAGCCTCCCCCCTTGACCAAGCTGTCGCCGCCCATCGCGCCGGAAACCTTGCCGAAGCCGAAAGGCTCTACCGCGCGGCCCTTGCAGCAAATTCGCAAAATGCGGATGCTTGGGCGCTTCTCGGCGTTGTTCTGGAAGCAAGGGGAGAAGCCGCGCAGGCCATCGCATGCATTAACCAAGCGTTGCAAATCGATCCACATGCCGCACTGTTTCATTTTTATCTCGGTAACGCATTAATGACGGCTGGCGATGCGAAACAAGCCGCCGCCGCTTTTCGCCAAACCATCGCTCTGCAACCGAACATGCCGCAAGCGCATTATAACCTCGGTAACGCGCTGCGCACGGCAGAGATGTGGGACGAAGCCGCGCAAGCTTTTGCGAAAACGCTGCAACTTGCGCCCAGTCATGTTGAATCGCGCAATAACCTTGCCCTGGTTTATGAAAAGAAAGGCCAATTGCCGGAAGCTGTGCTTGAACTCATGCAAGCCGTTAAAAGCCAGCCCGCCTACGCGGAAGGCTGGTTGAACCTGTGCAATCTCGCGGAGAAAAAAGGCGACTATGAACTAAGCCTTCAGGCCGGACAGAGCGCCGCGATATTGATGCCGCAAAACCCGTCATGCTGGCTTGGCATAGGGGTCGCATTAAATAGGCTTGAACGCCATGAAGAAGCCCTAGCGTCCTATCAAAAAGCCCTTGCTCTCAAGCCGGACTGGATCGAGTTATGGGACAACATCGGCCAGACATATCAGTTTCTAAACCGTCTTGATGACGCCGAAGTTGCTTACCGGAAAACCGTCGTTTTGGCTGGACAAACGATCAAGGATGAAGACACGCGCCGCGTGGATGAACGTGAATACGGCAACCGCCATTGGCACCTCGCGCTTTTGGAATTGCTGAAGGGCGATTACAAGCGCGGCTTTGCCCGCTATCGCGCGAGGTTTGAGGAGGTTGGCAGTCTCAAACGCCCGAACTGGCCGCGTCCGGTTTGGCAAGGCGAGAACCTTAACGGCAAAACACTTTTGGTCGGTGATGAGCAAGGTTTGGGCGATTGCTTGATGATGGCGCGCTACCTTCCCATCCTGAAAGCTAAGGGCGCGCGCATCAAGTTGCTCGTTAACCCGGTGCTGGCGCCGTTGTTCGAAGGATGGACGGGCGCGGATGAAGTTATCGCACGCGGCAATTCCGTTTCCGGTTTCGATTTTCATGTATCGATATTTGATCTTCCTTACGTGTTCGGGACAACGCTCAATGACATCCCGGCGCAGGTTCCCTATCTGCCCGTGCCGATGCCAGATGAATCAACGCGGCTTAATTTCGATGGACGCTTGAAACTCGCCGTTGTTTGGGCAGGCGCGCCGAAGCATAAGCATGACGCACGACGCAGTCTTCCTCTGGAAATTTTTGCTGAACTCTTTTCAGAAACAGATGCCCAGTTCTTCAGCCTCAACCGCGATATGCGCCCCGGCGATGAGGAAACGCTGGCGCGTTTTCCCGTGACAAATTTGGCTCCCCGTTTACGCCACATGGGCGATGCCGCGCGTTTTATGGCACAAATGGATCTAGTCATTACGTGTGATACAGCCCCCGCGCATCTCGCCGGCGGCATGGGCAAAAAAGTCTGGACGTTGCTGCCTTTCGCGCCGGATTGGCGCTGGCTCATTGGCCGCGACGACAGCCCATGGTACCCCACAATGCGTCTCTTCCGTCAAACGCAGTCCGGCGATTGGGCAGGCGTAATCACGCGTGCGCGAAAAACCTTAGCGGATATGTTCTGAAAAGGCCAACTAACCCTGACGCGCTTTGTAGCGGGGGTTCTTTTTGTTGATGACGTAAACGCGGCCTTTGCGTTTCACAATCTTGCAGTTGGCATCGCGCTTCTTGAGCGCCTTGAGTGAATTCGCGACTTTCATAGGCTTTATCCTTATTCTTAAACGAGGCGGCACCCTAGGGTCATCGTGCGGCTGTTGTCAAGACGCGCCCCTTTCTTCTCATCGAGATTAACCATAATCTGTTGTTTTAAACACTTCCATTGTTAAAAAATTCTACCCGCTGTAATAAATAAACACCTTTTATTACGGAGAAAACCATGAATTATTTCACTGTTTCTTTACGCGGTTTTGCCAGCGGATTAAAGAAAGCAAACGTTGGTGTAGGAAATGTTCTTGAGCCTTGCGAGGGTTGGGGTGAAAAAATTAAATATTGGCAGAAAGCTGAAGTAATCGGCATGTTTTCCCTCGCCGCTGCGGAGATTGGAATGACCTTGTGGGGTGGGGCTGATTATATTGACGCATGGAAACAAAACGCCGCTGATTTCACCCTTCCCAAAAAGATCATTTTGGGAGCATCTTTGGCGTACTTGGGATACAAAGGACTTTCGGGCCTTTTCCGCGCGACACGAACCTATTTTCATAATAGGAACTTTGAGCGATTAATTCACTGTGCCTTTAAGAAACCAACACCTTAGTGGCCCGATAGCTTTATACATTGCATCAGTTTCTCTTGAAAACGGGTATTCTGAAGCCATAAAAACACCACACTTTGAAGTTATAAGTAAGCATAGCTGGGATTTTTAGGGACTTGTTAACTTTAGAAATCTAGACTTGAGCCAGGGTTAAAAGGATTAATAAACCCAACGCCAGACATAGATCTGGCCCCGGCGGAAAGCGAGGCAAGGTTATTCGCAAGCTGCTGACAACTCACCCTGCATACCCCGCTTGCGGCGATAGACCCCTTGCCGTCTTCATTACTAAAAATCGATATGTTTCCTTGACACTGTCCCACGGTGGGGCTGTGCTTTCTCTTGTCCGGGGCATATCGCCCCAAGAGAGGTTATGATGGGAAAACGGCGCGCCCGTTTTGAACACGCAAACTACCGTCACGAAAGAATGCATAATGTCGAACCGCTTTATCCCTCGGGATCGCCATGGGATCCTTTAAACAACCCCGCCTTTGATCGCCGCGACCAAAGTTACGTCCGTAAAGTCAAGCCTCAAAACGCCAATCAGGCCGCGCTTCTTGAGGCCATGGCCAAAAACAGTCTGGTCATCGCGGTAGGACCTGCGGGCACCGGCAAAACCTATCTTGCCATAAGCGCCGCTGTCGAAGCGCTAGAATCCGGACGCGTGGACCGCATCGTTCTCTCGCGACCTGCGCTCGAAGCCGGCGAAACGATCGGCTTTCTTCCAGGCGATATACAGGAAAAAATGGCGCCGTACCTTCGGCCTCTGTATGACGCGCTGAATGACCGCTTGGGCAGCAAACGTCTTAAACAGTATTTGGTGGATGGGGCGATTGAAATCGCTCCGATCGGCTTCATGCGCGGACGCACGTTGAACAACGCCTTTGTCGTCATCGACGAGGCGCAAAACTGCACCTACAACCAGATTAAAATGCTGCTCACGCGCCTTGGCTGGCACTCGACCATGGTGTTGACGGGCGACCCGGATCAAAGCGACCTGCTGGACGGCATGTCCGGCCTTCGTGATATCGCGGATCGGCTCGAGGTTGTGCCCGGGATTGCTGTGGTTCGCTTGTCCGACCGCGATATTGTCCGTCATCCGCTCGTCGCGAGCATGCTTGGGGTCTTATAAGTTTAACCTCTTGGCAATTTGTGTTCTCCGCGCTTAGACTGCGCCCCATGGCCACCTTACCACCGACATCAAGCCGCCGACTGATTAAATGGTGCATGGCCATTGCCGCATTATCGATGATCATTTTTCCGCTCGGAATTTTCGGCTTGGCTGTATGGAAATACAAAACCGATATAGCGGCGCAAAGCACGGCGGCAAAGACACCCCTCATTGCGCCACAATCGAATGCAAAGCCTTAAACGCCAATGAGAACATTTAAACGACACAGGCCTGAAATCAAAGGCAGCTTTCTGCGGTACCTTTTTTTGGCAATTCTTGTTCTGATGCCAACGATGGGTATGGCCCAAAACAGGGAAAAAAACCTTTCAACCCCTCTGCCGCCGATTATGATCGAAAACGCTTTCGTGCGCGCCACGGGAGCCAAAACCCATAATGCCATAGTTTACATGACCATTACGAACAACACAGCGGAAGCGGACAAGCTAATAGACGCTTCCAGCCATTTGGCAGAACGGGTCGAGCTTCATATTATTATCGACAGCCGCGGCCTCCGCCGTATGCACGAAGTGGACGAAATCCTTCTTCCGGCGGGCGCACAGGTTGCGCTGGCCCCGGGGAATTACCACCTTATGTTGATCGGCCTGAAAAATCCCCTGAAAGCCGGAGATGAAGTGCCTATGGAGCTCTGTTTTGCCAAGGCTCCATCTATACCCATAAAGGTAAAAGTCGTTGAATTTAGGGCCCGTCGGAAGGGTGCGGAATAGGCTCTTTTCGACCCACAGAAAAACGTCTTGTTAAGCCTTGTTCTTCCTTGACTCAATGGAAGCCTGTGCCTACTTTGCGCGCGGTTTCATGCAGTTAGCGGTGGGGCGGTTCCACGATGGTCCACGATCCTGATCCCGAAAAGCTCGACGCGCTAAAAGCACGGATACGGCAAGCCGAAACGGCGGCCGGTCTCCGGCCGCCCGACCATAAGAATGAGGAACCGGCGGGGCGCACCGCGACATCACTGGCCCGTATCGGTTCAGACTTTGTCGCTACCGTGGTGGTTTGCACGCTGTTGGGCGCGCTGGCTGACTATGAAATTGGCACAAAGCCTTGGGGCCTGCTTATTATGCTCCTTGCAGGTTTCCTGACAGGTGTCGTAAATGTGTGGCGCGCGCTGGAGGGCACACAGGCTTCCGGACCGCGTAAGAAGGAAGAAAACAAGAGGAATTGAATGGCTTTTCATTCACCCATAGAGCAATTCGAGATCAAGGCGTATTCCGCGCCGTTGTTCGACCTCGCTGGTCATCCGGTTGCTTTCACCAATTCGACCGTGGCGATGGTGCTGGCCATACTTCTCGCCACCATGTTCATGACGCTGACGATGCGCGCAAAAGCCGTCGTGCCCGGCCGCTGGCAAATGCTGGCCGAGATGTTTTTCAATGGCATCCGCAGCACCGTGACGGAATCCGCGGGCGCAAAAGCTGAAGCCTTCTTTCCGTTTATTCTATCGATTTTCCTTTTCATCATGTTCTGTAACCTGCTGGGCTTGTTCCCGTATTTTTATACGGTCACGAGTCAAGTGATCGTCAATTTCGCGCTTGCTATGCTGGTGATTGTCGTCGTTTTGACGACGGGTTTCGTCAAGCACGGCGCGCACTTTTTCAAGCTTTTCGTGCCATCGGGCGTTCCGATGCTGATGCTGCCGCTGATGGTTGTGATCGAAGTTATTTCGTTCTTCATTCGCCCCTGCAGCCTCTCCATTCGTCTATTCGCCAACATGCTGGCAGGCCACATTCTGCTGAAAGTGTTCGCGGGCATGTCGGCTGGGCTGGCCGCGTCGGGCTGGCTCTCAACAATCGGCGTTTTGCCACTGGTGTTCAACATCGTGATCGTCGCGTTCGAGTTTTTTGTAGCGCTTTTGCAAGCCTACATTTTCTCCATTCTCAGCTCGGTTTATCTGCACGATGCACTGGAAATGCATTAAAGGATGGATAAGCTGAGATTTTCTGCAACATCAACCAACGGCTAAAAAGGGAGTTTTCCAATGGAAGGAACTGGTGAGAGTTTAAAGTTTATCGGTGTCGGCATTACGATGCTGGGAGCGGCGATCGGCGCCGGTTACGGCTTGGGAACCGTTTTCTCCACATG
The DNA here is from genome assembly GCA_964398175.1 of uncultured Rhodospirillaceae bacterium. Lineage (GTDB taxonomy): Bacteria > Pseudomonadota > Alphaproteobacteria > UBA9219 > UBA9219 > JAXGVG01. The sequence goes on along the minus strand of CAYNLV010000055.1, from coordinate 1,751 downwards.
GCTTTCGTCCATCGCGCGCAATCCGGATGCGGACAACAAAATGAAGCTGGTCGGGTTCATCGGCTTTGCCGGTAACGAGCTCGTGCTTCTGATGGGCTTCGTCATCGCGGCGTTGCTGATTTTCGCCACGTAACACCAAATATAAAGTGCGGATTATGAAGCGGATTCGTTTCCTGTCAGTCTTTGCGGGTTGGGCACTCTTGATGCCGGTGGCTGTGTTGGCTGAAGAAGCCAAAACTCTGCCGCAGCTAAACGCAGGCCTTTTTCCGGGACAGCTGTTCTGGCTGGCTATATGTTTCCCGCTTCTTTACATCCTCATGCGTTGGCTTGCCGTACCGGCGGTTCAGCGTGTCCAGAACGCACGACAGGATATCCTGCGCGCCGATCTGGATGCCGCAGCCGCCGCCAGCGAGGAAGCCAAAGCGCTGCAGGAACTTTACGAAAAAGCGTTGCAGGACGCCCGCGCCAAGGCACAAGTAACGGTCAACGAAATCATCGCCACCGCCATGAATGAGTCCGCTGCGCAGCAAACCAGGCAGCAGCAGCAACTGGAAAAGCAGGTGGAAGAAGCTGAAGCCAAAATCGCCGCTATGCGCGATGCCGCCTTTAAGGAGGTGCAAGGCGCTGCAGCCGGTTTAGCGGGAACTGTTGTTGAAAAATTAACAGGCCTTAAGCTGTCTTCAGTTATACGAGGTGAGCGATGACACATGAAGCCGCAGAAATGTCACCGCTTGTGGCGCTCTTTTCCGATACCATGACCTGGTATTCATTGGCTGTTGTTTTATTTTTCGTTGTTATTTTTATTTGGGGTCGCAAGCCAATCTTAGGTGGCATCGATGGTGAAATCGCCAAAATTCGTGATGAAATGGACCAAGCTAAAAAGTTGCGCGCAGAAGCCGCCTCGACGCTAGCCGATTATGAGGCGAGGCAAAAGGAAGCGATGAAAGAAGCCGAAAGCATCGTGTCCCATGCGCGAGAAGAAGCCGCGCGTTTACGAGCCTCGGCCAGCAAAGATCTTAAGGCGGCGCTGAAGCGCCATGAGCAAAGCGCCATGCAACGGATTCGTCTTGCGGAAACGGAAGCGTTGGCGGAAGTTCGCACGGCCGTAATCGAACAGGCTATGGCAGCGGCGCGCACGGTCATGGCGGCTCATCTCGATTCAGCATCGGTCGATAAGCTTATTGATCAAGCTATTGTTGATGTTCCAAAACTGGGCGCCAAAAACAAAACGGCCTGAAATGCACCCCTCGCCTTACACACGGGCCCAACCTGAAACCGTTTCCCATTTGCTGAAGCACCTTAAGGCAACACTTGCCGGCGGCGGCTCTATTACCGTTGGCGCCGTTCTTCATGTATTTGGGATCCGGGGCTTTGCTTTTTTCCTTTTTTCGCTGGCGCTGATGAACATGGTCATTTTCATGGTGCCGGGCCTCTCGATTATTTTCGGCCTGCCCATGGTCATTCTGGCGGTTCAGATGTTGCTCGGCATGCACACGCCTATTTTCCCGCAATTCATTCGTCATCGCACCATTAGTCGCGATATCCTCGCGCGCGCGCTCGATCTTGGAATTCAAGGCACCAGCCGTGTCGAACATTTAATTCGCCCGCGCTTCCTGATGCTGTCCAGCGCGCGCATGGACCGGCTGCACAGCCTTCTTGCGCTGGTTCTATCGGTAATGGTGGCGATTCCAATCCCTTTTTTAAACCTGCCGCCTTCATTGGGCGTGATCGTACTGGCGTTGGGACTGATC
>CAYNLV010000054.1:0-8455 GCA_964398175.1 uncultured Rhodospirillaceae bacterium | reverse complement strand
TTGCGGGCCATCCGCCAAGGCGTAAGCGGCAATGCCCGCCGGCGGATCTTTTATCACTTCATGCAAACGCACATCGCCCTTGATTAACTCGTCCGGCGTAACCTGCAGCCATTCGGCCAGCGTGTTGTTGATAAACTTGAACCGCCCATGGCGATCGGCGGAATAAATACCGACGGGCGCGTGCGCCATGAAATCGAGCAACTTGTTCTGCTCGTCACGCATGGCTTTTTCCATGCGGCGGCGTTCGCTGATATCTTCAAAGCGCCAATGGTAGCAGCGGTTGCCGCCGTCAATCGGCCGCGCGATCACGCGGCGCCATTCAATAATCCGGTTGCCGCGCATCACGGGCAGATCGCCAAGCACGGATTGCCCTCTGTACAGGTTTTCCTGAAGCTGCTTAAATTTCGCAGCTCCCTCCGGCGCCGCGCCGAAGCGCATAGCCAGCGCCTGCAGCGCGCTTTGCGCGCCAAGATCAATCCAGCCGCGGAAAGCGCGGTTCGCCAGCACAACCGCCCCGGAGACATCGGTAATAAGCTGTGGCGTAAGCATGCTGTGGAAGGCTTCGCGCAACAAACCTTCTTCCGCCGCGCCGTGATGCATATGACGCAACTGCCACCAGCTTCCGCCCGCGGTGCCAAACAAAATAAGGGCGGCCACCAGACTGATGGCCACGCTTGCGGTGCTGCTGGCTACAAACGGCGCCAGGATTGCAACCAGCCCCGCGCCCGTCATGACGCCGAGACTGCGCAGCATCCACCGCCGCCAGATCTTTTCGCCAGCCGCGTTAAAAGGAACCACAGGGAAGAAAAATCTTCTGAGGTTAAATTTCTTTCGCGGTTCTGAAATCTCTGACGTCACGTCGGATCCTGCCATCAAAAAGGACAAGCTGAATATAAGGGCAACAAGAGCCGTCCTTGAGCGATTTAAACGAATCGCAGACTCACGGCCCGTTTTAGTGATGCATGAGAATGGTGTTTAAGAGGTTAACGAATTCGCTGCTTCAAGCGATTCGCTAAAGAAAAGCGCGTATTATTTGTGACGGAATGTAATTCGTCCTTTGGTTAAATCGTAAGGCGTCATTTCGACGTTTACTTTATCGCCCGCAAGAACGCGTATGCGGTTTTTGCGCATTTTGCCCGACGTGTGAGCCAACACTTCGTGCCCGTTGTCCAGCTTCACCCGAAACATGGCGTTCGGCAAAAGCTCGGTCACGGTGCCTTCAAACTCAAGCAGGTCTTCTTTAGCCATAAATCCGCTTTCTCACGTTAGATGCGCGGGAAAATGGCCCTTTTCCGGCTTTTCGTCAAGTTCTATGACAGGGTTGATGCCGGGTGGGCCAAGGTTCCCCGAAATCCTTAATGCGCAACTGCCATTTGCCGAGTTTTAACCTTACCTGCGCGCCGCCCGCGAAAATAAACTGAAGACTATCCGGCTCCAACGTCAGCGTCAGCAATTCAAGCATCCGGTCGCACTCGGCTTTGTCGAAACCTTGCCTCTGCACGCTCTCAACGCCTTCGACTTCCAGCGCGCAGAAAACGCGTTCAAAACATTCACAGTCCGTTTTTTCGGCTTCCGGCGCATCCACGCAATCCCACCGGAAACGGTGAACGACCATGATGAATGTTTTTTCGTCCGCCTTGTACGTCATGTCGCAGACCGGCGCGATAGCGTCCTGGAGCACAGCCGCGATCACCTGAACGTCTTCCGCATCCTGCGCGCGGAGTTTAAGTGGCGGTTCGGTCATGTGTTGCCCCTTATACGTTCGATATCCGCGCCGCACGCGTTCAGTTTTTCTTCGAGGCGCTCATAGCCGCGATCGAGATGATAGATACGGTTAAGGGTAGTTTCGCCTTCAGCCGCCAATGCCGCCAGCGCCAACGACACCGACGCGCGAAGATCTGTCGCCATAACCGGTGCGCCTTTCAGTTTCGGCACGCCGCGCACCATGGCCGAAGAACCATGAACGCTAATATCCGCGCCCATGCGCGATAATTCTGGCACATGCATAAAGCGGTTTTCGAAAATCGTTTCCGTGATCATTGAAGCGCCTTCCGCCACGCACATCAGCGCCATGACCTGCGCTTGTAAATCCGTGGGGAAGCCGGGATAAGGTTCCGTCGTAATGTCGACGCCTTGAAGCGCGCCGTTCGTGCGATGCGCGCGCACGCCTTGCGGCGTCGCCTCGACCGTCACGCCCGCATCCGCCAAAATACGGCTCATAGCCCGTAAATGGTCGATCTGCGCCCCGATTAGCTCCATATCGCCGTTTGTTATCGCCGCCGCCATCGCAAACGTCCCGGCTTCAATGCGGTCCGCGACGACCGTGTGCCGAGCCCCATGAAGGCGGTCCTTGCCTGCGACACGCAGTTTATCCGTGCCGATGCCTTCAATCTCGGCCCCCATCGCGACAAGGCAATAAGCAAGATCACTGACTTCCGGCTCACGCGCCGCATTGATGATGGTTGTTTCACCCTTCGCCAGCGTGGCCGCCATAAGAATGTTTTCGGTTCCCGTGACCGTCACCATCGGAAAAACAATCTCCGCGCCGTGCAAGCCTTCCGGCGCGCACGCGTTCATGTAACCGCCATCGATTGTGATCCTTGCGCCCATGCTTTCCAGCGCCGCAATATGCAAATCGACCGGGCGCGTACCTATCGCGCATCCGCCGGGCAACGACACGCGCGCTTCCCGGCAACGGGCCGCCAGCGGCCCCAACACCAGCACGCTCGCGCGCATCTTGCGCACCAGCGCGTATGGCGCTTCGGTGTTCGTGATCTTGCGCGCACGAAGTTCAACCGTGCGCCCCGTCGGCCCGGCATGTTCTGCATGTCCGTTAATGCCCAGTTCAACGCCATGCTGGCCGAGCAAATTAGCCATCGTTGTGATATCCGCAAGTTGCGGCACGTTGCTGAGCGTCAACGTTTCATCCGTCAATAAACTGGCCGTCAACAGCGGTAGCGCCGCGTTCTTCGCCCCGCTTATATGGATCTTTCCCTTGAGCGGCTTGCCGCCGCGAATGCGCATTTTGTCCATTCCCTAAATCCCCGGCTGCATCATACCTATCTTGCAAGACCGCATAAAAGAATTTCTTCATTCACCCTATTTTCACATAGAACCGTCCGTTTTTGCCGTCCGCTCCTGCTTTTGCGTCTTGCGGCGACGCAAGTTTTCACGAAGAGCGGCCGCACGGCGCTCTTCGCGCCGAGAAAACTTTGAAGACGGCGGATTTTTTGCCATAGTCCCATTTTCTCCCTTGACCTCTGTACCCTATGAAACCTTACCGGACAATACCGATCAAAGAATGCGGCGAACCTATGGCACCGATTCCGCGAGATCGTTTCGCTTTTTTCGAGCCTCACCCCTATCTTAGCGTCGGCGCTCCATACGGGAACGCCTCGCCCTGGATGTTGCGGCAAGGTGTGCTGAAGGCGCTCGACAACGCCGCCAGCCAGCTTGCGCTTGAACGGCCGGGCTGGAAAATCAAGCTTTTCGATGCCTACCGCCCGAATGCCGTGCAAGCTTTCATGGTCGATCGCGCGTTTGCTTCGCAAGCTCAAGTTGCAGGCCTTGACCCCGCGCATCTCACGGCCAGTGAACGAGAAGATCTCCATAAAAAGGTTTTTCGCTTGTGGGGCATTCCTAGCGACGATCCGGCCACGCCGCCGCCCCACAGCACGGGCGGTGCCGTGGATTGTACCTTGACGGACGAAAAAGAAAATGAAGTCAATATGGGTTCGCCAATTGACGAAAATTCCGAACGTTCATTCCCGGACTTTTTCGCGACTTCAAGCGATGCTTCCAGCCGCCAAGCGCACGCGAACCGTGTTTTTCTCAATGATCTTATGCGTGCCCAAGGATTTCAGCGCGTCACCACGGAATGGTGGCATTTTTCTCTGGGCGACCAATTATGGGCCTGGCGCGAGCGCGAAGAGCGCCGCGTGATAGACATTGTCGCGAGATACGGACGCGTTTGATTTTATCGCGCCTGGCGGACTTCGCGGACTTCGGGAATAAAGTACTTGAGAATATTTTCGACACCCGCTTTAAGCGTCGCTGTTGCGCTCGGGCATCCAGCGCATGCGCCTTTTAGCTTGAGATAAACGATGCCGTCCTCATAATTTTCGAACGTGATATCGCCGCCGTCCTGCGCCACGGCAGGACGAATACGCTGATCCAAAAGCTCGCAAATCTGCCGTACAATAACGTCATCATCCTCACGCGCCGTTTCTTCGGATTCATCTGCAATAAACGCCGGTTTTCCGGAGGTGAAGTGCTCCATGATCGCCGCCAAAAGAGCCGGTTTCATCGATGGCCAATCCGTGCTTTCAACGCGCGTAACGGTGATGAAATCCCGGCCTAAAAATACGCTCTTTACGCCATCGATAGCGAATAGCGCTTGCGCTAAAGGCGACTTTTTCGCCGCAGCGGGATTCGCAAAATCCACTGGCGGCCGCGCGCCGAGCACATCGCATCCGGGCATAAACTTCATGGTCGCCGGATTCGGCGTGTCTTCCGTCTGAATGAACATGGGAACTCCCTTTCTTTATAGCTATTCTAAACAGACGTTTTGTCCGGCGGCAACTGATATGTATCCGGCACAATCACCAGCGGTATCTTCAGCGCGCGGATGCCTTTGACTCCTGTCAAATAGCTGATAAGAGGGCCTGGCCCCGCTTCCCCTGTCTGCGCGGCCAGAACCAGAACCGAAATATCCGGCTGTTCATCAAGCAAACGCAGCAGTTGCGACCGGATATCGCCCTTACGAATGAACAGAAGCGGTTTGACGCCAGAGGAATTTTCCACCTGTTCTTCATATTCTTTTAATTTCAACTCAGCTCGCGCCAAAGCATCTTCCGTTAACGCTTCGTCCACGCCAGCCCATGGCTGAATTTCCGAGGGTTTAACAACATACAGCAAGGCGACGCGGCAGTTTTGCGTTTGCCGCGCGTGCCAAGAGGCGTAGCGCAAAGCAATCTGCATTTCCTTGCTTTCGTCCACAATGACCAAAAAAGTGCGGATTGGCTGATTTTCGTTCATGACGACCGCCTGAAAACAAAGGCTCCGGCCCCGCCAAGCAACAACGAAAGGCCTAAGGCCATAAAAGCATAGGTAAAGGGACGATCATAGGCGAGATGATAAATCGACGCCTGGATGCCCACCGGCGCAACGGTAAATGAAGACGTTTGCTCAGCGATGACCCTTTTGTCTTTCAACAGATAAATACGCGCGACATATGTGCCAATTGGCATGGTGGCTGGCAAATCGAAGTCCGCACGGAAAAGGCTCTCGCCCGTTATGATCACACCGGACGGTTTTTCCTGAAAAAGACCTTGTGATTTTCTTAGATTCAACAACGCCTCTCTGTGAGAAAATTCCGGCGGCATTTCTTTATCTTCAAATGGCAAGCTCAGCCGGGACAGCCTCAGCCCATAACGCCCTATGCTTTCCGAACCGGCAATGGCTTCAATAGGTTTTGATGCCGCTATAGCATAATAGCCTGGCACAGGGGAAAAAATAACCGGATCGCTGTTGACCCAAATCCCCTTTGTTTTCACCTTACGACGCAATATTGCCCTAGATGCAGGCCCCTCGACAATAACCATCACATCGGCAGGCACTTTCAATGCGCCAAAGATCAACATTTTCGTCCCGTGAAATCCAACGGTAACAGCAACGAAATTTGACGACACATCTGCGACGACTTTTTCTGCACGCGCCGTAAACGGCATCAGAAAAAGGCCAGCAATCAGAACGGTCAGAAATCTTTTCATGTCAGTTGATTCACTTCGATAGAAAAAGGGTGCTCCGGCGTCATCGCCATATCAATAACGAGCTTTATCGCGACAGCTAGTATCAACAACGCCAAAAGAAAACGGGCTAAGTCCGGTTTCATACGCACGGCCATTCGCGTGCCGAAAGGAACGCCGATTACGCTTCCTGCCAGCAGCGTCATCGCCAACACAACATCAACGCTTTGATTAAGCACCGCCTGAAGAATCGTCGCAAAGGCCGTCGTAAAAATAATCTGGAATAACGACGTGCCGCTCACCAACTGGGGCGGCATGCGCAAAACATAAAGCATTGCCGGGATAAGAACAAAACCTCCGCCGATACCAAGCAAAGCCACCATCAAACCGCCTAAAAAACCTATAGCGGCCGGCACAAGAAAAGAAACGCGCAGTCGCGAAGCCGGAAAATCGAGCGCCGTACGGCTGTCGCTTCCCCACAACCTCACAAGGTCTTTTTGTAGGGAGTCTTTCCCGCTTTTTTTGGTTTTCTTAAAATAACGCCGGTAAGAACGGCGCAACAAGACGGCGCCGCTTTCGACAAACATGCTTAAGCCGATGAACCCCAGAATGGCGCTATAACCGATCGTAATGACAAGATTGATTTGACCGATGTACTGCAACCATTTAAACAGCACGACGCCAAAGGCTGTGCCTGTGAAGCTGCCGATCATCATGACAAGACCCATGCGGACGTCGATATTCTGGTGCTTCCAGTGCGCCAAGGCGCCCGCCAAGCTGGTGCCAACAAGTTGATTGGCTTGTGTGCCAACCGAAACCGAAGGCGGCACGCCTATGAACATAAGAAGAGGAGTCAGCAAGAACCCGCCACCAACGCCGAAAAGCCCCGACAAAAATCCACCGGCGGCGCCAAGCAGAAGCACCAATAAAACGTTTATCGGCATCTCCGCGATAGGAAGATAAATATCCATGGCGTCTTCATACCCGATATGGCAGGGGAAGAATAGAGGCGCACTCTTTTATCGAAGAATGCCTAGCTCGACCACAAAATGCTGGGCTTGTGTCGCAAAAGGCCCAAAAGAACTTTCGTCGGTTCCCGTTAGCCACGCCTGGACGCCAAGATCCTCAATTTCCTCGAACAACGCCCCACGCCTTGCTTCATCGAGATGCGCCGTAATGTCATCGAGCAATAACAGGGGGGGCATACCCCTCATCACGGCCAGAATACGCATATAAGCCAACATTATAGAAATAAGAAGAGCTTTTTGTTCTCCTGTTGAACAATGATCGGCCGAGACCTGACGCGTTGCATGAACAACAATGAGATCACTACGATGCGGGCCAATGGCACATACATCTTTCTGCCTGTCTTCTTCCCGTGTGCGCGCAAATGCAGTCCGCAACATGTCTTCAACGAGCAAGGCAGGATATTTTTGCAGTAACTCTTCGGCCAATCCCTGCAGAGTTAAATCGGCCTGGGGAAATGCGCCCGTAGCAGAAGCCATGACGGTCTGCAGTTGCTGCAAAAGCTGCAACCGCGCTGCTGTAATGGCAACACCCGTCTGCGCCATCTCATCCTCAAGGGCATCGAACCACGATGGGTCGGCTATGCAATCGCGTAAAAGGCGCAAACGCTCGCGCAAGGCTTTCTCGTAACGGTGAACGCGCCCGGCGTGCGCAGGATCGAAACTGTAAACCAAACGATCAAGCAACCGCCGCCGCACCGATGGACCTCCAACAAGTATACGATCCATCTCCGGCGTTACCCATGCCATCGCTACATGGGCGGCAAGCTCCTGCTGGCTTTTTACTGTCTTGCCGTCAATATGAACAACGCGGCGATCAACTTTCGTGTTTTCAGGATCGCGCCCTGTTCCTATTTTCACGGGCCCTATAGAAGTCATCAGTTCCGTCGCAACGGCCCACGGCGCGGATTCCTGATGATGCTGCAAGTCCGCCAATTGCGCGCGCCGCAAACCGCGCCCCGGCACAAGAAGGCTCAACGCCTCAAGAAGATTGGTCTTGCCGCTCCCATTCGCCCCCGTCAGGACAACCGGAACGGGCTCAAGCACAAGATGCACATTACGGTAATTGCGGAAATTATTGAGCGAGACCCGATGAACGGCCAACGCCGCCACTGCGGGCGGTGCGGTCTTTGGCTGAAGGCTTAAAGCTGTTTCTCGGCTCCTCATACGCGCATCGGCATCAGCACATAAAGCGCGCTGGGATCGGCTACATCCTGAACAATGGCTGGAGCCGCCGCATCCGCCAACGTAAAGCGCGCGCCATCGCCCTCGATTTGTTGCAGAATGTCGAGTAGATAACGAGCGTTGAAACCGATTTCAAGCGGCGCCCCATCGTAACTGACTTCGATTTCTTCAACCGCACTGCCCGCCTCAGGCGAATTGGCCGTAAGCGTCATCTGCCCCTGCCCCAGATTCAATTTTACCGCTCGCGATTTCTCGGACGAGATTGTCGCGACACGATCCACTGCCGCGGCAAACTCCCGCGCCCGCGCGTCCAAGATTCTGTCATTGCCAGACGGAATGACACGTTCATAGTCCGGAAAAGTGCCATCAATCAGTTTGGACGTGATCACGACACTGTCAAAGGTAAAGCGAACCTTGGCTTCGGAAAGAGCCACCTCAACCGTATCCGCTGCTTCGTCGATCAACTTGCCTACTTCGTTGACGGTTTTGCGCGGCACG
>CAYNLV010000053.1:0-8760 GCA_964398175.1 uncultured Rhodospirillaceae bacterium | reverse complement strand
AGAATCAAGTGAAAGGATTCATATATCCCCGCGATTGTTTACGCGATTCTCATTTCAGGAGGCAGTAATGATTAATTTGTCGATGGCCGAACCGGATAATATTCTCCGTCCGCGCATTTCCGTGGTCGGCGTCGGTGGAGCCGGTGGCAATGCCATTAACAACATGATCCGCTCCAATCTCGAAGGATGTGACTTTATCGCTGCCAATACAGATGCTCAGGCCCTCTCACAATCGCTAGCAGGCCGCAAAATACAACTTGGCGTCAATCTATCGCGTGGTTTGGGCGCTGGCTCTAAGCCCGAAATCGGGCGCGCCGCTGCCGAAGAACAGCTTCCTGACATTCTTGCCTTGCTTGAAGGCTCGGACATGCTCTTTGTCACGGCTGGCATGGGCGGCGGCACTGGCACAGGTGCGGCACCCGTTATCGCGCGCGCTGCACGTGAAAACGGAATCCTGACTGTTGGTGTCGTGACGAAACCCTTCCATTTCGAAGGCAGCCACCGCATGCGTCAGGCCGAAGGCGGTATCGGCGAACTTCAACAGTATGTCGATACGCTGATCGTTATCCCGAATCAGAACCTTTTCCGTATTGCGAATGAACGTACGACCTTCGCCGAAGCTTTCCGTTTGGCCGATGAAGTCCTCCACTCGGGCGTGCGCGGCATTACCGACCTGATGGTCATGCCCGGTTTTATGAACCTTGACTTCGCCGACGTAAAAACGGTTATGGGCGAAATGGGCAAAGCCATGATGGGAACGGGCGAGGCTGAAGGCGACAACCGCGCTATTCGCGCCGCCGAAACCGCCATTTCGAACCCGCTGCTTGATGACATCTCCATGAAGGGCGCGCGCGGCGTGTTGATCAACATCACCGGCGGCCTCGATATGACGCTGTTCGAAGTCGATCAGGCGGCAAACCGCATCCGCGAAGAAGTCGATCCCGAAGCGCAGATCAAGGTTGGCTCGACGTTAGGTGAATCCCTTGAAGGCCGTATCCGTGTATCGGTCATCGCCACGGGTATCGATGCAGCGCTTGCCGAGCAACAAAAGCAGCGGGCATCCGCCTCTTCCGGGCAAGCTCCTGTTCGCATCCTGAGCGAACCTCGGCGCGCGCCAGCTGCCGCAGTGCAAAAAGCGGCACCACCGCCTGTACAACAGCAAGTTGCACCAATCGCAGCCCCAGTTCAGGCTGCGCCCGCGCCTCAGCAACAAAGTGTTAACGTCTCGACGTCTTATTTTGCGATGCCGACTGCTGTCACGCCTCAAATGGTGGCCCAAAAGCAAGCCTCCGTCCCTTCGCCAATCGCTGAACCAGCGCCCGAACCTATTGTCGAAGCGGCGGCACCGGTCGTTATTGAGGAGGCTCCGAAACCTACCCCGGCAACAGTTGCCCGACAGCCGGAAAAACAGCCTGTTGCTCCGGCCGCCTTCACAACGCCGCGCGCAACGTTAACGCAATCGCCGTTACGGCAAGCTCCGCAACGGGTCCAGCCAACGGCAACACGCGCCGAGACACGTCCCGAAGGCGATATGCGCGTGACGCAGCTGACGACGGCTCCAACCCAACAGGCTTGCTCGTCAGGCTCACACATTAACCATCGTTCGCAGTCGTTGTTCCAGCGGATCACGGGTTTCGGCATGATCCGGCCGTCGTCGGTTCGCGAGGCCGAAGAAGCCGAAATGGACGTTATCGATGCGGTCGAACCGCGTCTAAGCGTCGATCCGGCTGACCGCCCAGCGATCTCGGGCGAGTCAAATGACCTCCTCGACATTCCAGCTTTCCTGCGTCGGCAGACCAATCATTAGAAGAGCGGTATATTTCCGATCGAAAAGAGCGCATTTTAAACCGCGCTCTTTTCTTTTTATTTCAAATGGTTGGGCTTGTAACAAAGCGTAACCTGTCTTGCATTTATCGGGTTAACCATGAGGGGTACAAAAGCTAAGTCTTTGATTCGAATGAGCGCCCTTAATGTGTCCCTACGATAATGTAACCCAACAGGCAGAAGTCGTTGCCAAGTCAGTTCCAACAGCTTCGCTGCAGCGCACGCTTCGCGCGCCTGCGCAATGCACCGGAATTGGCGTTCACTCCGGCGAAAAGGTTACCATGCGCCTTTTGCCGGCCGAACCGGATTCCGGCGTAGTCTTTGTGCGTACGGATCTTAAAAACGGCGCACGCACGATACCCGCGCGCTGGGACCATGTTGTTGACACCCAGCTCTGCACCGTCATCGGCAATGAGCAAGGCGGCAAGGTTGCGACGATTGAGCATTTGATGGCGGCGTTACGCGCTGCCGACGTCGATAACGTGATGATTGAAATTGACGGGGCGGAAGTTCCCGTCATGGACGGCAGCTCGGACGCTTTCGTTTTCCTGATTGAAATGGCTGGCACGGTTCAGCAGGAAAAGCTTCGCCGTGAAGTCATCGTGAAAAAGCCGATCGAAGTCGGCGTGAATGGCCGCCGCGCTTCGCTCGTTCCGGACGAAGCGCCGCGTTTCAGTTTTGATATTGCATTTGACAAAACCTTTATCCAACGGCAGCATTTTGACTTCACGCTGACGGCATCCGGCTTCAAAACGGAAATCGGGCGTGCGCGTACGTTCGGTTTTTACGAAGAAGTCGACCAGTTGAAAAAACTGGGCTTTGCGCGCGGCGGCTCGCTTCATAACGCTATCGTTATCAAAGGTGATGCTGTCCTGAACGAGGATGGCTTGCGTTATGGCGATGAGTTTGTGCGTCACAAGCTCCTCGATGCGATCGGCGATTTGGCGCTTGCAGGCGCCCCGGTTCGCGGACATTTTCAGGGTAATTGTTCCGGGCACGCTCTGAATAACCAGCTCCTCCGCGCCCTTTTTGCGGATTCGGAAGCATGGGCTTTCTTCGGCGAAGCGTGAAATAATATTTCGAGAGTTAACCGATTTCACTCATTATGGTTAATGACAACGTGAGTCGTATTTTTGTATCTTATTGATATTAATAAGAAAACAATTATATGGCGCGAAAGTTTTGTAATATTCCCTAATAAATGGTATATAGTTACTTATGTCGGGTAGCGATCCTGACAAAAGGTGGCCGATATAAAAGTCAGCCATTTCCCTATTGCAGCAAATCCCTTGAACCGCCTGATATTTTGGCGTGAGGGGCGTTTTGTAAAACGCCAATGCGGTGGGAAAGGCAAAAAAGTTATGTCGGGGCCCATATTTTGTCAAGATTGACTGCTAAGAAGCAAGTTCTGGTGCCGAATATGTTTCAAGCGGGGAGCAATCACAACATGACAGAGAAGTTGGAATTCAAGAAAGGCGATTTTGTCGTTTATCCGGCCCATGGCGTGGGCCGCGTCGAAGGCATCGACAACTATGCCATGTCGGGCCAAAGTGTTTCGCTGTATTCGATCATGTTCGAACAGGATCGCATGCGGCTTAAAGTTCCGGTTAGCAAGGCGAAGACATCCGGCCTCCGCCGTCTGAGCTCGCGCGACCGCATTAAGGAAGCGCTGGCGACTCTACAAGGCAAGTCGAAGGTTCGTCGCGTGATGTGGAGCCGTCGCGCTCAGGAATACGAGTCAAAGATCAATTCGGGCGATCCGGTATCGATTGCCGAAGTCGTGCGCGATCTGCATCGCGGCGTGGACCAGCCGGAGCACTCCTACAGCGAACGCCAGATCTATCAGGCCGCTCTGGAGCGTCTGGCGCGTGAATTGGCCGCAGTTGAGAAGATCGATCAAAACAAGGCCACTCAAAAGCTGGAAGGCGTTTTGACGAAGGAACGTGAGAAGAAAGCCGCATAATCTTTTTAGTAAAGTCAGGGAAAAAATGGGCGGGGATAAAACCCCGCCCTTTTCTATTTACCCTGATATGGTTTCACGACGCGAAGAAAAGAACCCGGAAACGCCTCATGCTTTGCTATTATCGGATCAATGAATCCGGAGTTCTGCATCTCCTCTAGTGCCGTATTGATCATGCTTTGCAATTTCACGTCGCCAAGCGGCATCACATAGCGGTTTGGAAACACGCGGACGGACTTGTCGCGGCGAAGCACACGCAACATATTCGGATTGTTTTTCATGTAAAGCGCGACGGTGTAAGGCTCCTGCAGCACCACATCGGCTTTTCCGGTCGCGACATTCATAATAGGTTGGCCCTCATCCGAAAGTTGCGGCAGGTTCAGTTTTTTGGCCAAGGGAAAATCGGAAGTTGCGACAAGATAACCCATTGTGCCATCACCGACTGAAAATCTGACGTTCGGGTTGTTTAATTTGCTCAAATCGTCGTCGAAACGTTTGTCGCCGGCACGCACATACGGAAAATACTGGCTATAGAAAACAGGATCACTGTATCCCACTTCGCGTCCTTCCGCCGTGCTCGACCAAGCGCCCGAGCAGAGCATGTCGTAACGCTTCGCTTTAATACCTGCGATAAAGGTGTCCCATGTCAACTCCTCGGCCCATTCGACTTTCAGGCTGAGGCGGCGGCCAAGTTCCTCTGTGAGTTCATAGAATATCCCTGAAAACTTTTGGGTATTAGGGTCGCGCATCATGTCGGGCGGATATAAAATGTAACCGCAGCGTAATTTACCACTGGTCATAACCCTTTCATAAACAGAGGTTAATTCTGATTCGCTTTTCGCAGCTGATTTTTCCCCGGAATCACAAGCGATTAGAGCGAGAGAGAGCAAAACAAACAGAAAAAAGCGAACGCGCATGTATTCACACTCTTTGGTGTCAACAGTATACTGCCAAAAAAGTGTGTATAACAAACTGTGGGTATCCTGCCACATTCACATACAAAATATTGCAGTAAAGTGAGTCGTATGCCAATCAAATGGCAGAGGATGTTGCCATGATAGCTGCAAGCGAAAAATTCGTCGATCTCGGGGTTCCCCGCCGTATATGGGCCGTTGCCGCCATTCATGGCGACTGCGACCGGCTCATGTCTTTGCATGATCACCTTGCCAGCCGATTCGCGGTTGGCGACCGCCTCATCTATCTCGGCAATTATCTCGGTGTCGGCGCGCGCGACAACACAGCCGTTGTCGATGAGTTACTGGCCTTCCGCGCCGCGCTTCTCGCGAAGCCTGGCATGGAAACAAGCGACATCGTTCACATTCGCGGCCCGGCCGAAGAGTCATGGCAACGTTTGTTACGCCTTCAGTTTGCGCCTGTGCCTGCGCAAACGCTTGAGAAACATCTTGAAGCCGGCGTCGAAGCTTATCTTCGCCTTTACGGCATCAGCCTGAGCGACACCAAAGCCATTTCGCGCGCCGACAGCGTCACCATCACGCGCTGGACGAACCAGTTGCGCGTTACGCAACGCCTCGCGCCCGGCCATGAACCCTTCATGAACGGCATGCGCCGCGCGGCGGTCACGCGTCCCGCTGAATCGGGCGCGCAACGCTTGTTGTTTGTGCCCGCCGGGTTTGATGCGGCGCGTTCTCTGGAAGATCAAGCCGATGCGCTTTGGTTCGGCGAACTGCCGTTCCGCGTTCCTGAACGCAGCCAACCGCTCTATTGCCGCGTCATCCGGGGCCTTGATACCACGCGCGGCGGAGTCAATACGGAAGGCACGGCCGTCACGCTCGATGGCGGGTGCGGACGCGGCGGCCCGCTGGTTTGCGGCTGTTTCGACGCGCTGGGCAGCTTGCTTGAAATCGTAGCCGTTGGCGGCCAAAGTGCCGTTGAATCCCTGCCCTACGATAGGGACAGTTCCTACGAACCCCGTTATGAACCGCGCCCTGTGTCCGATTATTGGACAGGCCAACTTCTGGCTTCGGCATAGTCTATATTTTTAGACAACTTGTCATCCCCGTGAAAACGGGGGGTTTTGCTCTAAAGCCCCTCTCCCCTTGAGGGAGAGGAAGCAAAATCTTGGCGTTACGAAGTAACGTCTTAGATTTTGCAGGTGAGGGGTCAGCTTTTCACACACCCCTCCCCTAACCCCTCCCTCAAGGGGAGGGGGACTTGATAGCGCTAAACGAAAAGATTGATCTTAGACCCGACATCCATAACGTATCGGGGATCAACTAAATACGGTTCTTCACCTATTGTATTTGCTGCAATCGTGCATGTAAAAGCCGGCACAACAGAAGCGCTTGTTATAGTATCAATGGCAACATTCGTACCTTGCGGAAAATGTACTTCAGCCTGATCGCCCGTATAAGGGGCTGTCAGAACAAAACTCAATACCAGTGAACCACAACACAGGTTTTTAATAATTTTCATAAGAAGCCTCCATGTCTGAATTGTTATTTTACTTTATTTGCTGTCCACCGTCCAATTAGCGTCCAATTTTGGAGATTCTAACCTTGAGAAAAGAAGGAGGACTGCGGGAATGACGCCCTTCTTTAAGTCGTTGATATAATGTTATACATTGCCGCGTTCGTTTTAGAGCCATCCCCAACCCCGAGCTATTTTTCATGCCCTCAACCTCGCCCACCTCTTCCTCCCCGAAATCCAACCCCTCCGAAGCTCTCGATCAACTCCACGACCTCATCAAGCAAGCGATGCGCGCGGGGGCCGATGCGGCTGACGCGATGCTGGCCGACGCAACGGCTTTGTCCGTCGGTTGGCGCGGCGGGAAAATCGAGTCACTTGAGCAGGCGGAATCCGGCGACCTTGGCCTGCGCGTTTTTATTGGGAAAAAACAAGCCATCGTTTCCACAACCGATCGTCGCGCCGCAACGTTGAATGAATTGGTTGAACGCGCCGTAGCGATGGCAAAGTCCGCGCCGGAAGATATTTATTGCGGACTGGCGGACGCGAACGAAATCACGAAAAAATATCCTGAAATTGAACAAGCGGACGATTACAACGTTTCCGCCCCGGCCCTTATCGCCAAAGCCCGCGAAGCCGAAGAAGCCGCGCTTGCGGTCAAGGGCGTAACCCAATGCGAAAGCACGGATGCCAGCGCCAGCCAGGCCAGCGTCTATCTTGTCGCGAGCAACGGCTTTGCGGGTCAATACAGCCGCACGCATTACGGCATCAGCGCCGCCGTGCTTGCGGGCGAAGGCACAAATATGGAGCAGGATTACGACTTTGCCTCCTGCGTTTTTCAGTTCGATCTGCCGCAAGCCTCGGCCATCGGCAAGAAAGCGGGCGAACGCGCGGTTCGTCATCTTGGCGGACGCAAGATGCCAACGTGCCAGGTTCCGGTCGTTTTCGATCCGCGCGAGGCGAACAGCCTTGTCCACCATCTGTCCGGGGCCATTTCCGGCTCGAGCGTCGCGCGCGGCACTAGCTTTTTGAAAGACTTTCTTAACAAACAGGTCTTTTCCGCCTCGATTACGATCACCGACGATCCGTTCCGCGCGCGCGGTATGCGCTCGCACGCTTTCGATGGCGAGGGCTTACTACCTAGCAAACGCAAGATTATCGACAACGGCATCTTGACGACGTGGCTTCTTGATCTGCGCTCGGCTCGCCAGTTAAAAATGAAAAGCACAGGCCATGCCAGCCGTGGCGTTAGCAGCATTCCCTCGCCTTCGCCGAGTAATATGTATATCGAACCCGGCACATTGAACCCGCAAGAATTGATCAAAGACATCAAGCAGGGCTTTTATGTTTCCGAACTGATGGGGATGGGCGTGAACGGCGTAACGGGCGATTACAGCCGCGCGGCGCGCGGCTTCTGGATAGAAAACGGGCATATCGCGTATCCCGTCAACGAAATGACCATCGCGGGGAATTTGAAGGATATGTTTAAGAACGTAACGGCGGCGAACGATCTGGCCTTCCTCTACGGCATCGACTCCCCTACCCTCCGCATCGAAGGCATGACCGTGGCGGGGGTTTAGTCACTTGCGTCATCCCCGCGACCGCCTCCGCTAAAGCTACGGCGCGTCCGGGTGTATAGTCACGCCGAAGCTCCGCAGGAGCGTAGGAGGGAAGCGGGGATCTATCTAAAAAAAATGGATGCCAGCCTTCGCTGGCATGACGATGTTGTATAGTATTTTTTTGCTGTATTATCAGTCGCTTGTTGATTCCCTTATGGACGATCATTGATGCCTGACGAAAATAGCTCGTTCGAAGCTTCAAATCCCCCGCCATCCGAATTATTCCGGCGGGAGTCGGATACGCCGCCGAACGTCCTGCGCTTTCGTACTATATGGATTTCGGACTTCCACCTCGGCACGCGCGGGTGTCAGGCGGAAACGTTGCTGGATTTTCTCAAATATACGGAATCCGACTATCTCTATCTCGTCGGCGATATCATCGATGGCTGGCAGCTCAAAAAAAACTGGTACTGGCCGCAGGAACACAACGACGTCATTCAGAAAATCCTGCGCCGCGCGCGCAAAGGTTGCCGCGTCTTTTTCATTCCCGGCAATCACGATGAAGTGGCGCGTGATTTCTGCGGACTCTATTTTGGCGGTGTATTGGTTGCAAACGATGCCGTTCATACAACCGCATCTGGGAAAAAACTGTTAACCCTCCACGGCGACCGCTTCGACGCGGTTATGGGTTATGCTCGATGGCTTGCGATGCTGGGAGATACGGCTTATACGCTGGCCTTGAACATCAATACGGTATTCAATTACATACGGCGGAAGTTGGGGCTTCCTTACTGGTCGCTGTCTGCTTATTTGAAATTCAAGGTTAAAAAGGCCGTTGAGTTTATCAGTTCCTATGAAAAGTTCATCGCGCAAACCGCGCGGCGGCATCAAGTCAGCGGGGTTGTGTGTGGCCACATCCACACTGCCGAAATGAAAATGATCGCAGATGTGCTTTACTGCAACGACGGCGACTGGGTCGAATCCTGCACCGCG
>CAYNLV010000052.1:0-8809 GCA_964398175.1 uncultured Rhodospirillaceae bacterium | reverse complement strand
ACTTAGGAGAGCCGGGTAGGCTAATAAGCTGTCATTCCAGCCAGAGTGAATACGGCTGAAAGACAAGGCCAGTCCTCGCGTTGCGAGCACTGGCCCAAAAGCGTTTGCGTTAACGAGGTTTGGATTGTTTGATAGTTTAAGCAGCAAACTGAACAGTATTTTAGACCGTCTTACGCGTCGCGGGAACCTGACCGAGGCTGACGTAACCGAGGCTATGCGCGAAGTGCGTATTGCGCTGCTTGAGGCTGACGTGGCGCTGCCAGTCGTCAAGGATTTCATCGCTAAGGTTAAGGAACGCGCCGTTGGGCAGGAAGTGACCCGCTCGGTTACGCCCGGACAGCAGGTCATCAAAATCGTCCACGACAATCTGGTCGAGTTGCTCGGAACGACGGCGGAGGGGTTGAATCTGAATGTGGTGCCGCCAGCGGTCATCATAATGCTGGGGTTGCAAGGTTCAGGTAAAACAACAACTTCAGCAAAACTGGCTAAGTATCTGGCGGAAAAGGAGCGAAAGAAGGTCTTACTAGCTTCGCTCGATGTTCGCCGTCCAGCCGCGCAGGAACAGTTGGCCGTGCTTGCGGGCCAGATCGGCGTGGCTTGCGTACCTATAGTGTCCGGGGAAAACCCCGTTGCGATCACGTTGCGCGCGCTCAGCGTCGCCAAAAAGGAAGGCTATGACGTCGTCATCCTTGATACCGCGGGACGGCTGGCTATCGACGAAGAGCTTATGACCGAAGCGGCAGACGTTCGCGACGTTGCCCATCCGCAGGAAAGCTTGCTTGTCGTGGATGCCATGACGGGGCAGGACGCCGTTAACACGGCTACGAATTTTGAACAGAAAGTCGGGATTTCGGGCATTGTTTTAACGCGTATCGACGGCGATGCGCGCGGCGGCGCGGCGTTGTCCATGCGCGCGGTTACGGGCAAACCCATCAAGTTCCTCGGCGTTGGCGAAAAGACGGACGCTCTGGAAGTTTATCACCCCGACCGCCTCGCAAGCCGTATCCTCGGCATGGGAGATGTGGTTTCGCTGGTGGAGAAAGCGGCCGCGACCGTCGATCATGACGTTGCGCAAGAAATGGCCGAGAAATTTCTCACCGGCAAAAAGTTTGATTTCGAGGATCTTGCCAAGCAACTTCAGCAAATGCGCAAAATGGGCGGTCTCGGCGGCATGATGGGTCTTTTGCCGGGGATCGCGAAGCTCAAGGATCAACTGAAAAACGCGAACATCGATGACAAGATCATCAAACGTCAGGCAGCCATCATTCAATCCATGACGCCAGCCGAGCGTAAGAATGTCGATTTACTTGGCGCTTCGCGCAAACGCCGAATCGCGCAAGGCGCTGGCGTCGATGTGGCGGCGGTGAACCGGCTGATCAAGCAATTCCTCGAAATGCAGAAAATGATGAAGCAACTGCAGAAGCTGGGCAAAGGCGGCTTTATGCGCGGCATGATGCCGAAGATGTTCGGCGGGGATATGACGGGGATGGGAAGGTAGGGATCAGGGGTCAGCATTCAGGGACTAGGGATTTTTTTGAATTCTGAATGCTGATCCCTGACCCCTGAATGCTTTTTAATTTAATAAGAGAAGGAGAAAGAGAAAATGTTAGCACTACGTATGACGCGCCACGGCGCAAAAAAGCGGCCCTATTATCACATTGTGGTGGCGGACAGCCGTTGTCCGCGCGATGGCCGGTTTATTGAAAAAATCGGGTCATATAACCCCATGTTGGCGCGCGAAAACCCGGAACGCGTGAAGCTCGTGACCGAGCGGGTAAAATATTGGCTCGGTGTTGGCGCGAAGCCCAGTGACCGCATTGCCCGCTTCCTGCATGAAGCCGGCCTTGGCACGAAGCCGGTTATTCGCGTAACGCCGAAGAAATCGGCGCCGCGCGCGAAGACGCAAGAGCGGATGAAAGCAGCAACAGAAGGCACGGCTGCTCCGGCTGTGTCAGTAGAAGCGCCGGCGGCGGAATAAGCTGCTGAAGGATGAATAAGGACCGGCTAATCTGCGTCGGCGTTATTCTCGGTGCGCACGGGGTGCGCGGCGAGGTACGCCTGCGCAGTTTTACGGCTGATCCGGATTCGATTTTTAAGTACAAGCCGTTGCTGGATGAAACGGGGCAGCAGGAGTTTGCGCTGCGTCAAAAGGTTGTGATGAAGGGGTATTTCATTGCGTCTTTGAAGGGCGTTACGGATCGCGATCATGCCGAATCCCTGCGCGGCCTGCGTTTGTTTGTCGCGCGGGAGGCTTTGCCGCCTGTTAAAAGGCATGAATACTATGAAGCCGATTTGGTTGGCCTCAAGGCCCAAACCGAAGACAAAAAAGACGTTGGCTCGGTTATAGCGGTCCATAACTACGGCGCCGGGACGTTTCTCGAAATCCAGCCCGTGAAGGGGAAGAGTTTCATGTTGCCGTTTACGGATATTTATGTGCCGCGCGTCGATGTGGCCAAAGGGCATTTGACAGTATTTGTGCCTAATGGGTGGGTTGAAGAAGAAAAGCCGAAGGCGAAGAAAAAGAAGAGCTAAAGTGCCATGGAAATGGTTGGCAACGTTGCCACAATAACGAACTTCACGGTTTTTACCGCCCCGATTATGGTGATTGAAACCGGGATTCTCATTGGGCTTGGCCTTTTATACTACCTCGCCATTCACACGCATTATATGAAGAACGAATGGCTCGCGGCGCGCCTGTTTATGGGGTTTCACTCCGTATGGCGCTGGCTTGTGACGGGCCTGATTTGTTGTGCTTTTCTGTTTGCCTTGGCCTTGGTTATGCGGGGGCCGAACGCCATAGCGCTCCGCGACACGAGCCTTACCCTGTTTCTTTTTATTGGCTGGGGCGGTATCCTCTCGGCCGCGTGGAAAGCTTTCGCGCATAAGCCTAAAAAACCGAAGAAATCCCGGAAAGGAAAGAGGCCATGATCAAAAAATACTGGAAGCAAATAGGCATCTGCGCGTTGGCCTTACTGGTCGAATATGGCCTTTTGCTGTTGATAGACGAAGTCACCAATAATGTCGTGCGTATCGGTGGGGCAATCGTATTCATTGCGATTGGGCTATTCTTGTTGTTTATGGTGGGAAGGGTATTCTTTTACTGGATACGCAATTTTCCGGCGCAGATGACGGCGTTGGGCATTTGGGTCATTGTGCTTATCATGATTTTTCCGTTTCTTATGATCCTTCGGACGATGCCCTTCTGATGACAAACGAGGCGCCGACAGTTTGGACGAGTCAGGTCCTGACCATCTTTCCGGAGATGTTTCCCGGCCCTCTGGGTGCGAGTTTGGCCGGCAAGGCGCTGGCCGACGGGCTTTGGCGGCTTGAGGTTCTGGATATCCGCGAATTCGCGACCGACAAGCACCGCACTGTGGACGATACACCCTACGGCGGCGGCGCGGGCATGGTGATGAAACCGGATGTGGTGGACGCGGCGCTTCGCGGGGCGGCGGCGAAATTCGGCCGCGCCGCGCGCCGCATCTACCTTTCGCCCCGCGGGCGCGTTCTGGATCAGGGGTTGGTTAACGAACTTGCCGCTGCGGGCTCGATCCTGCTGCTTTGCGGGCGGTATGAGGGCGTGGATCAGCGCGTGATCGAGGCGCAGGCGCTTGAGGAGGTGAGCCTCGGAGACTTTGTGCTGGCGGGCGGCGAGGTGGCCGCCATGACGCTTATGGAGGCCTGCGTAAGGCTTTTGCCGGGCGTGGTCGGGAATGACGCCACGACGGCGGAGGAGAGCTTTTCAGCCGGTTTGCTGGAATATCCTCATTATACGCGCCCGGCCGAATGGAAGGACCGGAAAGTTCCGGAAGTGCTCATTTCCGGGCATCATGAAAAGGTTAAAATGTGGCGGCAGGCGGAATCTGAAAGGATTACAAGGGAAAGACGGCCCGATTTATGGGCCCGGCGCCAGAAGGGTTGAGTTACCGGGGAAAGCCATGTATAACGCCCCGCTTCAGGAGATAAGACCATGAACGTATTAGAAAAGTTTAATCAGCAGCAGATCGCGAAGCTGAACGCCAATATCCCCATTTTCGAACCGGGCGATACCGTCCGCGTTAACGTAAAGGTTATCGAAGGCTCGCGCGAGCGCATTCAGGCGTACGAAGGCGTTTGCATCGGCCGCAAAAACGACGGCATCAACTCGTCTTTTACCGTACGCAAGATCAGCTATGGCGAAGGCGTCGAGCGTATTTTCCCGCTTTACAGCCCCCGTCTGGATTCCATCGAGCTTGTCCGCCGGGGCGCCGTCCGCCGTGCGAAGCTCTATTACCTGCGCGGCTTGCGTGGCAAGAAGGCCCGTATCGCCGAGCGGCCCGATTACGTCGTGGCCCCGCCGGAAGTGAAGAACGGCGAAGCCGAGTCCGCGTAAACAAGGTTAATTACGACCCTGCAGGTTCGCAAAATTCAGCCCCGATTTATTACCGCGTTCCCATTCCTTCCGAGCCGCGTACCTGTCTCGTCCGGGCAGCGGGACCGTTCGTCGCGCGTTTGTATGGGTTGCGTGCCTGTAATGCGTCCGTTTTTAGGCGATCTTGTAGGGGTGGCGGAGGGTGCTAATCCGGATGTGGCCGCGCGAATTACGGCAGCTCATGAGCTTGGCGTAAATGTCCGGATGCTCCTTTTTCAAGCGGCGTTTTGTGACCTCATCATGGACCAAATGCGAGTCTATAGAGTCATGAACCAGTTCGCCGCCGTTGCGATAGTGCCGGATGCGCTCGTAAACGAGCATGTCGGTATTGGGCATAAGGATTAGCTCCTATTTTGAACGATTCTAATATTTTCGATTCGGCGAAACTATCAATTCGCGAGCGCGAATTCCACCGTTGAAACGACGCGGACGGTTTTGTTGATTTGGGATTCCTCGCTCGCGTTGGGGGTTTGGTCGCCGGGCAGGATGCTGAAGACGCCTTGGTTGGCTTGCACGAGGCCGCCTAGCGGCACGTTCGCGTCTCTCGCGAACTGTTCCGCCGCCGCGCGCGCGTTGCGCGTGGCTTCCGACAGCATTTCAAGCTTTACGTCGTTCAATTTCGTAAACAGGTAATAGGGCGACAACGACGCGGGCGAGCCGACGCCTTCGGTCGTGAAAATCACGCCTGTTTTGACAAGATCGCTTACCTTGCGGCTGATCGTATGCACGAGATCGACATTGTTTGAACGGATCATGATGTTGGCGTAGAGGATAAAGCGCGTGTCCTTGACGTTGTCGCTGCGGTATTCGCGCGCCATAAGATCCACGACATCCGTGCGCCCGACAGTTACCTCGTCATCCTTCAGGCCTTGCGCTTTCAGGAAATCCGTGACGGCTTTCAGGTCGGAATCAATCTTGGCCTGCACGGGCGCGAGTTCGTTGCCCGAAGCCACAAAGCGCAGGGGCCACAGGGCAAGGTCCGCCTTCACGGGCCGTTCGGAAAGCCCTTTGACCGAGACGGTATGCGGCGTATGCAGGCGTGAAAGCCCCGTTTGCAACGCCTGAGCGAAGAAAAACCCGCCCACACCGAGTCCCAGCGCCAGCACGAAGGCGGCTGCGACAATGCCGGAGCTTTGGCAGGGGCGCGAAGTTGTGTCTTCTTCGTCAAGGCTCATGGCAAATCTCCCGATCGAGGGAAAAATAGCGTTAAAGTTCCCGATTTATGTTATATGAATTTATGTCGAAATTATGTGCAGGGCAACATGAGCGCCGAGCCGCAACGCAAGCCAATCGCAACAATCGTCCAAGGGTCTTTGGACGACGAAAGGCCGCTGTCGCCTGAGGAATTCGCGTGGCTGATGAAGCCGTTTGCGCTGGCCGATGGCGGGCGCGTGGCGCTGGCTATCTCCGGCGGGCCGGACAGCATGGCGTTGGCGTGGAGCGTGATTGCCGCCCGCCGTTGGTACCCGATGGCGTTTATCGTCGATCACCGCCTCCGGCCGGAATCCGGCGCGGAAGCAAAGCAGACGAAACAGCGGCTGGAAGCCATGGGTTATCGCGCGGAAATTCTGGGCTGGGATCATCCACCGGTCACGACGCGCGTGCATGTCGAAGCGCGCAAGGCGCGTTACAGCCTTTTGATCAAGGCCTGCAAGCAATACGGCATTCGGGATTTATTGTTCGCGCACCAGCTTGAGGATCAGGCCGAAACGATTCTGATGCGTTTCGCGAAAGGAAGCGGGCTGGACGGCCTTGCCGGCATGCCGCGTGAAAGCACGGTCGATGGCGTGCGTCTTTTGCGGCCGTTGTTGGATGTGTCGAAAAAGCGTTTACTGGCGACGTGTGTTGCGAACAAGGTCGGGTATGCCACGGACCCCAGCAATGGCGCCATAAAATATGCGCGGGGGCGCTTGCGCCGCGTGCAATCGATGTTGGCCGAGGAAGGCTTTACGCCCGAGCGGTTAATTGATCTTGGCGACCGCGCGCGCGAGGCGAAAGACGCGCTCGAACATTACACGCGGGCTTTATTGCGTGTGGCGGTAAGCATGGATTTAACCGGCGTGATCCGCTTCAATCTCGAGCAGTTGCATTCCGCGCCACGGGCCGTGGCTCTGCGCGCGTTGGCGGCCTGCTTGCAGGTTGTTCATGCGGCAGAATATCCGCCTGAACGCGCGACGCTGATGCCCTTGCTGGAGGCGTTGCGGAACGACAAGCCCATGAGCGCGCGCACGCTTCATGGCTGCGTGATTACGAAAGGCGCGACGGCGGCGACGATTATCCGCGAACCGGCGGCGGTTACGGAGGAAAAACCCATTAAACCCGGTGAAACCATTTTGTGGGACGGCCGCTGGCAGGTTACGCTGGCGAAAGAATGCGAAAAGAAAAATCTTGCCGTGCGCGCGCTGGGCGCGCAAACGCATGCGTTGACGGACGAACTGGCCCCCGGCTTGCGCCATAAAGTGCCGCAGGGCCGCGCCCGCGCCGTTTTGCCGACGCTTTGGGAAGGCGCGGCTTTAACCATAATCCCGGATTTCTTTGAGCATTTATCCACACCTATGGCGCGGGCTGAGGTTGCTTCGCGTTTTTGATATTATTTTTCGATTTTTTCTTGCAGGCCAAAAACGTTTTTGGCAGTCTGGGATAGAATTAATCTAAACAACTATTTTTGGTGAGACGATAGATGGAAACGGCATTCAGTAAGAATACACGCCCCGCTCTTATTCAAGCTTATGAGGCGGCTTGGCTTGAGCTTCTTAAAGAAAAGTTGTCGGTTGTTCCCCGCAACATAATGATGGATCATTTTGCAGGCTTTATTTTAAAATACGCGGAAGAAAAAGGTCTTTTTACAGCAGCGAACGCGGTCGATCTTCTCGCCTATTTTAAAAATGAACCCGTGAAAAGAATGGAATCCGTGGAGCGCCTCTTGGTGCTGGCTATCAGGGAAAAGCCGGATTTAGGCCCCGTTGTCTTCGATAAGCTTGTCGATGCGGCCTATCAGGATGGTTTTCTTTTCGACTATCAGTATTGCCGCTTGCTTGGCGCCGTGGCGCGCGAAATGGCCTTAAAGGAGCGCGCGCATCCGGCCCTGTTTTATGAAGTCAGAGATGGGCTTCCGAATATCGATGTTTTTGTCGTCAACAAGCAAAACATGCCTACTGTTTTGTTCAATCAGCATCCGGATTATGTGTCTATATTGCCGGAAAAACTTCTCTCCAATTGCGACCTGAATATTGGGGAGCATTGGCCCAAATACAAGAATAGGATTAACGCGTCTCTTCGTCTTCTTTTTTCCTTTACGAAGGACGAGGTGAATGGAGCTATCCGTGCGGTCAAAGAAAAGCCGGGCCTGAATGGTGCCGCTCTTGCCATCGAAAACTGGCGCGTTATGGCTCAACAGATTGTGGAATACCCGCGCCTTCAGAGAGAACTGGATCCCGACGTGCGGAAAATGTTGCAGGCTTACGCGCCCGCGCCAAAGTAAAGCTGAAAAACGGCTTTTTTGTCAGCTCTTTAGCCATTGGATTTGTTTTCCAATGAACGCCGCTTGCGGTTGCAATCCGGTCAAGCTTTACTATATCTTTAGGAGGCCCCGCGATGGGGACTGTATCGGTGTGGGCCGTCCCTGTGCCCATTGGAAAGGCAGAACACCTTGAATAACTTTGGAAAAAACATTGCGCTGCTGATCGTTATCGGCCTCTTGCTAGCGGCCCTGTGGAACATGTTTCAGGGGTCGACAGCCTTGCAGATGCAGACGGCCATGCCTTTCAGCGACTTCATGATGAATGTCGAGGAGAGCAAGATTGCCGATGTCACTATAAAAGGGAACGTCGTGACAGGCCATCTTAACGACGGAGGCACGCCTTTTGTGACCTACCTGCCGAACGA
This sequence comes from uncultured Rhodospirillaceae bacterium, assembly GCA_964398175.1. Lineage (GTDB taxonomy): Bacteria > Pseudomonadota > Alphaproteobacteria > UBA9219 > UBA9219 > JAXGVG01. Next base: position 513 of record CAYNLV010000052.1, on the reverse strand, counting down.
AGCCGGCGTTGTCGACAAACTTATGGCCAAGAAGGTCAAGATCAACGTACAGCCCGACAATCCCGGCGAGCCAACGTTCTGGGGCGTTATTCTGTCATGGTTCCCGTTTATCTTGCTGGTGAGCGTGTACATTTTCTTTATGCGCCAGATGCAAGGCGGCGGTGGCGGCAAGGCCATGGGTTTTGGCCGGAGCCGCGCGCGGTTGCTGACCGAAAAAACGGGCAAAGTTACTTTTGACGATGTGGCCGGTGTGGACGAGGCTAAGCAGGAGCTGCAGGAAGTCGTCGAGTTTTTGCGCGACCCCCAAAAGTTCCAGAAACTGGGTGGCAAGATTCCGAAAGGCCTGCTGCTTGTCGGGCCCCCGGGGACCGGTAAAACGCTGATCGCGCGCGCGGTGGCGGGGGAAGCGAATGTGCCATTCTTTACGATTTCGGGCTCCGATTTCGTTGAAATGTTCGTGGGCGTGGGCGCAAGCCGTGTGCGCGACATGTTCGAGCAGGGCAAGAAGAACGC
>CAYNLV010000051.1:0-9167 GCA_964398175.1 uncultured Rhodospirillaceae bacterium | reverse complement strand
GCGAACCGGAGGCAAAGCGGATCGGTCGCCAGATCATGAAGCGACGCATCCGCCGGTAGGTGGTAGCCATGCGGTTTCCACAGCTTTTCGAGTTCAGCGAAGTCCACATTATGCGGCTTCTTTATCGTGCGCGGATACAAACGGAGGCGGATCAGAACATCGCGCAAAACCCGGTCAACCTTGTCAACTGTCGGCCCACTCACCACAAGCCCGTGATTGCCGAGAATAAAGACATCAGGCGCGCAACCTCCGATCATGCCTTTCGAAACCGCAAGCGCCAGATCGGCCCCCGGCTTTGCGTAGTTGATCCAGACCCACTTCAGTCCGGCAAGTTTTGGCGCCAGGACATGCCGGGCATTATGCCGGACGGCATAAGCTAAAACATCCACGGCATGGACATGCACAACAACCGCGCGCGGCACCAGCGCGTGCAGCGCCGTCTCGATTGACGGTCGAAGCTTTGTGTCGCCCGTCACCGCGCTTGAAAAATCGTCCTGCCCGTCTTTCGCCAAACGGCACGCCTTCGCGAGATCAAGCGGCAGGAATATTTCCTCCTTTTTCGCATTCGCCAGCCATGCGCCAGATGCCTTGACCCATAATTCGTTCCCGTCTTTACACGAAATGTTGCCGCCGGGCCCCTGAACTAAAAGCGGACCGGCCCCAATTTGCGCCGCGTAGTCAATAACTAGTGAACGGGGCATGTATTTTCACCCGACCTTGCTGTTGGAAATGGATATCTTACACAACTCTCTTGATTTATGGAGCATGTCATTCCCGCGGAAACGGGGATGACGTTTGAGGCAGTATTTTGATTATCATGCCATTCTTTCATTTTACTATTCTCAAGTTACACTACTTTTTACTGAGCCGGCCCAATAAATCGCGCAATTCCTTGAAGTGTTCGAACATAGCATCCGGCGCGTTATCACCTTCGCCTTTTTTCACGCCCGCATGAATTTTTTGCAAGGCTAAAGCGCCGATGGCCGTGCGCGCGCCCGCAATGTCACGTTCGGCGCTGTCGCCAATCATCCAGATACAATCGCCTTTGGGCCGGATTTTCTTAACGGCTAATTCAAATGGCATCATGAGCGGTTTGTCAGCCCCGGCTTCCTCGCTCGTCACAACGTAGTCGATCGTGCGATCAAGGCCGAAATAGACAACCTTGCGAAACTGAATTTGCGCCGTGAGATCGGTCACTATGGCCGTAGGAATGCCCAGCAAACGTAAATCATCCAGAAAATCCCGCGCGCCCTCGAATAAAACCGCATGGCTCAGATAGGTCCGCCAGTAAGCCTGTTCGAAATCGAGCGCCAGCAGAACCTGCGACCCGAGCCCCATGATCTCCAGCATATTCTGGAAGTACAAAAGGCGGCTGTGCCCCGATGCCGTGCCGTTCAGGCGTTCGCCCACTTCGTTGCGTGCTTGCTCAAAGGCTTGCGTGAAATTCTCCGGCGTGATCGAAAAAGCCTTCACGGCTTTTTCCTGAACCGCTTCCATGGCCGCCTTGTGCGCCGGGCAAAACGGATAAAGCGTATTATCCAGATCGAACAATACGGCGTCAGGCAAACGCTGAAACTTTTTCCATTGGCGCACAGCCGTCATAATGTTCTCCTCCGCATGGCCTGATTTATATGCGACAACACGACCAATTGCATCAAGCCTTCCATGCCGTCTTTCCATTGTGGGCGCATATCCAGCATTTCCGCCATGTCAGGGAAAAGATCGCGCGCGGCCTGCGCCATGTCTTCGGCCGACGTATCCCCCTCGATGCTCAAGGTAACTTCCGAGCTGTCGCCACTGATTTCCATGTCCACATGCAGGCCACAAACTCCCACTAGCGTGCGCACAAGAGCCTCGTCATGCAGGCCATAACGTCCACGTACGGCAAGCTTGAGCCGGAGAGGCCGGGCTTCTTCCGCATCGTCGATATTGAGCGGATGCAAGGGTTGAAGCGAAAGGATCAGATCGGCATGCGCTTCTTGCGGCCGGATAAAGTGTTGGGCGTCTTTTTCACGGTGCTCGAGCGTGGCCTTGACTTTTTCAACGGTACCGTTGCGCTGTATCACGTCGCGACGAAGCTTAAAATACCGCCGGAGGTTTTCGTCCATCGCCAAATAGATGCTGAGATCGTAGCGCTCGCGCAGGATGGGCAAGTAAAGCGCATGCAGGCCGCTGACCAAAATAAAATCGTTGCTTTTCGTGCAGTGGTTTTTGCTTTTCTGGCCACTGACGTGATCATAATGCGGCTTTTGGATTGATTTGCCGTCGGCCAGCGTAATGACATCACGCGTAAATTGCTGAAGATCGTTCGCGCGCGGGTTAAGATGGGTCATCGCCCGCCACATCGGTTTGTGGCGGTCCCAGAAGTGATAGTCGTCGCCGGAAAGCGATACAACCGAATGGCTGCCCAACAAACCCGTCAACGCTTGCGCCAGCGTATCCTTGCCCGCGCCGGAGTCGCCCGCGATGCCAATGACGAACGACCGGCGGCTAATGCGGAAAAAGTCGTTGGCGTGGATCGTTTCGAGCCAGATGCGGAACATGATGATGATGCCCATCGCCAACAGCATTGTGTTCAAAAGACCCTGCCCCTGTTCACCGAGGCTTTCCTTTAAACTGCCGGCGAAGTGATTGACGGCAAGGTTGCCGAATATTTCCGGCTGTTGCATGGCGAGAAAGTTGCTAGCGACGTAAAGCAGCGTGAACCCATACGCCAGCGCGACGGCCAAGCGGCCGCTGACGGCTTGATAGAAAACCAGAAGCGGCAAAACCCAAAGGAACCAGCCGGGCGCCGCGGGCGTGAGCAGCAGGACGAGGAAGAATGAAATGCCCAAAAGCGCGAAAAACAAATTGAAGCTCAGGCGGCGGATGTGCCATGACGTGTACGCCATCAGCAAATATGCCATGGGCAGGATATAAAAGGTCGTGCCGCTCCCACCATTGATCGCCAGCGTGTAGATCTTTTCCATTTCCGGATTGCTGAACAGCATTTTCAACGCGTCCGGCGAAACCAGAAACGGCACGCCGAAAACGCCGACCGCAAGCACCAACCCGGCCAGAAAACGGATAAGCAGGTGGCGCAACGCCTTGTTGCGGTAAAGGTAAATCGCGAACAACGGCGCGGCGAGCAGCATGCTGAGCTTGGCCGAAATAGCCGCGCCGCATAAAACGCCCGTGCTGACCGCGCGCAAACGGCGAAGATTGAAAAGCGCAAGGCAAAGGAAAAAGACGGGAATGATATCGTTCAATCCCAGCCAGTATGTCGCGAACAACAAGATCGGCGACCACCAGTAGGCCAAAAGCAGGCGGCGATCCGATATCGCGATAAGATGGCGCAAGACGATCAAAAGGCCTGCATCCGCCGCCAATAACGTGAGCCCATAGCCCCAATACAGCGGTAGGCTTGCGGCGTGGCACAAAGCCGCCAGCGGCAGGAACGAAAACCACATGACGTAGCCATAAGGGAAGGCCCGCAAAACGCCGCCGGAGCTTAAAAACGCGTGGTAAGGATCGAAGCTGAAGGCCTGTAGGCTGCTCTGGAGAAAAGGCACGTACCATTCCGCCGCCGCCACGGGAAACACTGCCGCGATCAGCAATAAGCGCAGAACCAAACCCGTTCCGAATAAGGGATGTTTAAAGAGAGCTTTCACGCAAGGCCTGTCCGGACACCGCTAGAGATCGTCGCGAGTCTCGCGTAGTTTATTCCGTAATTCAAGGCTGTAGGCGACCGTGCGCCGGATAAACCTGACTTTAGCTTGCCAGTTCACATTCCAGCGTGAGGCGCCATGCGCCCGCGCGCCGAAATAAACCGGGAATCGCCGAATCGACAGCCCTGTAACGCGCGCTTTGTAATACGCATAAAGATCGAGTGAAAAAGCATGCGGTGGCGCATGCCATGTCAAAAAGAAATCCCGCGAGAACATCGTGGGCTGTGCGTTGATGTCCCACAAAGGTTTTTTGAGTATAGCCGTTTCAAAGGCACTCATGCCCACCGTGAAAAAAACGTCCGCCACCGGACGGCCATAGCGGCTGCCCTTCACGAACACATCACGTCCGTAACGTTCAAACAGCTCCAGACCGCGCAAGGCATCCAAGGGGTCCGTTTGCAAATCGGCGTGCGTCCAACCGAGAATGTCGCCTTCCGCGGCGCGAAGGCCGCTTAAAATGCCGAACCCGTATCCTTGATTAACCGGGACGCGCACACTGCGGCAGCCGGGATAACGTGGAAGCCTTTCTACCAGAACGCGCGGCGTGTTGTCGGTCGACCCGTTATCGACCAGCACCACTTCGCGCTGGCCCGGAACGGCAACCTTGGCGCAGCGCTCGAGCAAGAGCGGTAGGCTCGCCGCTTCATTATAACAGGGAATGACGAGCGAAAACTTCATAACGCGACCTTTTCATTCGCCGTATGAGGCCGGAAGACAAAGAACTTCATGCCAAGAAAATTGAGCGTCGCCGACACGCCTGTGGCGATGAGGAAGGCAATCTGCACGGCCTGCCCCCAGTCCTCGAATGTGAAGAGAAAAAGACGGTTCACCAAGACGTTAGCAGAAAGCGTTAAAGTATAAACCAAGCAAAAACGGCCCAGGCTGTTGGGCTTGTGTTCCACGTGCCCAAACGTCCAGGCGCGGTTCGCAAAATAGGCAAAAGCGGTGCCCGTAATAAAGCCGATAGCCTTGGCCGGGTTATAGCCGTTCCCAAACCATAAAAGCAGTTTGTAGGACAGGAAATCCACCAGTACGGTCGTCGTGCCGACGATCAGGAAGATGATGATTTCCTTGCGAATCACGGGCCCTCCTTCGGGAGCGGCGGCACTTTCTCTTTATAGCGTTCCTTCAACGACGCGATGGATTCCTTGGGCACGCGCGGATCGGCTTCGAGTTCGTACGGATGCCCTCGCCATTTGTGAAAGCATGACTGCCAATATTCGAACGTGCGGAGATCATTCGGCGTGCCCCAGCATAGATAGCTATCCACCTCAAAAAGGCGGCAGTCCATATTCAAAGCCAGCGCGTCGTTCATGCAAGTGTCGATATAATATTCGCCGTTCACTTTGCCTTTACGTTTAATCATTCGTTCAACACACCGCTTAAAGGCTTCAGCCGAGCGGAATGTGAAGGTGCCAAGAACAATCGGATCTTTTGCCGGATTATCGAGCGGCACCTTGACCGAAATGCGTTTAATGACATCATCCGCAGTGTCGATCCAGCCGTACATTTTCGGATAACGCGCCGCGTTCGCATAACCGCGCACGCCCCATACGACAACGTCCGTTTTCGGATCTTTTATCAATGCCGCAAACTTGCCGACATCATACAAAGCGCCGTTATCGCACGCGCCGAAAGTGATCGGCCCCGGGGCTTTACCATCCGGAAAAGCCTTTTCCGCCGCTACAAGCCCTTGCAATGCCGTGCACGCCTGCCCTTCCGTCGCGCTGTCCAGCGTTTCGATCAGCGCCGAGGGAAATTTCGTTTTCAGAGCGGCAACGATTTCCTCATAACCCGGCATATCGCGGCGAAGCACAAAGACATAGTGATCCGCTTTTGGTAAATCCCGCGTCGCCTGCAACACCATCGGCAGACCCGAAACGGAAATGAGCGGCTTCGCCGTCGTATAGCCCTCTTTCGAAAAACGGGAGCCAAAACCGGCCATCGGCACGATAACCGTGCCGCCCAGATATGGTCGTTCAGCGGATCCGGGATCGATCAACCGGCTAAACGTTTTCGACCAATAATTATATTCCGCAACATCTTCCGGCGTGCCCCATTGCATAAAGTGCTGCAACTCATACACTGCGATCTTGCGCTTATCAGCCAATAAAGTCTTATAGGCTAAACTTGCGTAATACTCACCCCCGATTTGCAGATTTTGTTCAACCGTTTTACGAAAAGCCTCCAGCATTATCTGACCTGTGGCAAAATAATACGTCCCACTCGATGCGTATTCTTCCATCCGGTTCTCGGTGAACGCCTGCTTTTCCTGAATATCAAGAAGCCAGCCTTTTGCCTCGCGCATGTAGGCGTAATTTGTATCGCCCAGCAAATGCGGATGAAAGCCTTTATAGGCTGGGATCGCGCCGTCGCATTTGCATTTTTTCACAAAATCCTTTAAGTGCGCCCAATTCCAGTAACAGGTAAAATCGCAGTAATTAACTACGACTGGTTTTGCCGGATTGATCAAATGTGCAACTTGGAGAACGGCATGCACAGGACCGTGATTATGCGGCTCGATATCAATAATCCGCGCCTTCAAACAGTAATGCCTGATCGTTTCTTCCATGCGGAAGGCAAATTCGCGGACATGCTGCTTGTTGCAGATGAACAGAAAATCCGTCTCACCCGGGAACATATCAATGACATGCGCAATAATCGGTTTGCCCTCAATTTCTACAAGCGGCTTCGGCATTGCATATCCGGCTTGATTGAATCGTTCGCCAAAACCTGACATGGGAATAACGATTTGCATGCTTTTCTTTTTCTAGCCTTTCGCCAACAAAGTTCTCACCTCGGTTTCTTTGACTTCCGTATACGCTCGAAAATCCAAAACACCGATTTTCTTCTCCGCTTTTTGTAACAAGCCCAAATCCAGCGTCCAGAGCCATGGAAACTTGGTGCAAATGGCATCGCCATGAATGCCTTCCCGCGCGAGCTCTTCCCGGTAACGAATAACGCCTTGATAAAAGACCGTTAGTTCTGATGCGCTATAGTCCGCGCCATATTTGTGCGCGTAAAGTTCCGGCGAACAGACGCAAAGCTTCACAGCAAGCGCCTGCAGTTTTTTTGCCTGCTCACCTGTCATAGGCCGAAACGCTTTATTAATGTCCTGCAAAAGTCCACGCTGCCAGCAATCGACCCAGACCCATTGAGGCGCGGACTGTCTGGCTTTTTTCGTGTCTTCGGTGATGCGAATAACGTCATCAGCGTTGCGGTATTTCCAGACACGGATGCCGCTTTGATGTGTCCCGTTTTGCTCCTGAAAAATATCTGCCTGAACTTCCATTTCATTCAGGAAAAAGAAATTCGTTACCTTGTTCAGCGCCAAAATAGGCTTCACGAATTTTTCGGCATTTTCACGCTTGCAGTCCACCACGAAACCGGCAACGCCCGCTTTCAGAGCCGCAGGGACGTAACTTTCCATTTTGTCCGGAACGGGTTTCGTTTTTGACGGGTGATCCCTCAGGGGATCGTGCATAAGATAGGCGGCGCCTTCGTGAATCTCGACATCGATTTCGACCCAGGAACCGCGTGGCAGTCCGGCCAATTCTTCGATGCGATTTCGGCGGTGAATGACAAGAATGGGGATGGGCATCGGCTTTTGCTCTTCAGAAAGAATCGGCAATAAAACAGCGATTTAAGCTTCTAATGGGATAGCGATAAGTTCGGCAAGTTTTTTTGCTTTATCGACGAAATTCCGCACCTGCCCGATGGGACCGCAGTTGCCAAGCCTCACGCAACATGGAATAGGCTTCTGTGGCATTTTTTCTTGAACTTCCGGCACCAAATCATTCTGCCCTGAAAAACGGATCCAAAGCGTAAAATGTGGGTTGTACCCTTCACCACGCGGTGTGATTAAGGCATCTTTTCCAACAACTTCCATAAGTAACGCTGCTATACGCTCTTGCAAGGCAAGTAGCTCGGGTGATTTTTCAACATACGACCAATACATATCCGATCCCCGCCATGAATTGGTCTTATCCCCCGCTATAAGGGCATTCCGAATGAAAGCTTTAGCCTTCAAAGACGCAAGACGGGCAACTCGAACATTGAGTGTTTCCCCCATGACCGATTCAAGCGCTTTCGTTAGAGAAGCCATTGTTCCGGCATCATTCGGCACCCGGGCATGTATAACCGAGCAATGGGCCCATGAATCGATACTGGCGTTTGGCCGGTTGTTTACCAAGTATTCCGAAGGAGTTAAGGCATTAAGCTTTTCCGAAACATCAACAATCGATTGGTTAAATTGCTTCCCCTCTGAATCGGTCTCATCAGGCATCAGGCAAACGTTCAAGATAACGTGCGAGATAGGCTTAAAATCATTCATTATCAAACCCGGGTTTAACTTGGGATCTTCAAAGGTGCGCACGCGTATAGGGAACATTTAGGCGAAGATTTATTGTGTCCCACATGCCCTTATCATGAGCGATTATAATACCACCGCGATAGGGAATATGATCAATGCCTTCACCGTTCTGCACCAAGGCGATCTCACCCTTTTCATCCATATAGGGAACGCCGTCGAAACGCGCTGCGTAACCGCCGGCTTCTTTCAAAATAAGAGCCGGCGCCAGATGATCCCACGGCTTGAGGCCAGGCATGACGGCAAAATGCAGCTGCCCAGTCAGCATTTTGATATAGGCTCACGAGAAGCAATCCTTGATGTTTACTATCTCGCCGAAAGACGCCGCGCGTTTTTCAATCTCAGCAAATGGCACGCGTTGCCCTGCTCCATTGAAGTAGATCTTTTCCGTAATGGCGTCAAAATAGTTGGCAACGTGAAGCTCACTCATGCCGCCTTTCCACCACTTAGGATCATGAGGCGGCTTTTCGAGCCTGATCCTCTTGCCATTCAGGAATACACCCTGCCCCACGTGCGCTGTAAACATCAAATCCTGACAGGGCGCATACATCCAGCCTGCCGTCACAATTCCGTTAATGACGACCGCAAGCAAGATGCTGAATTCCCTGTCAACATCGGTCAGTTTTTCTTTTGATCGAACCTTCAAAGCGCCACGAGCGAAATTGGCCGTGCCATCCACAGGATCCTGAACCGCTATAATTCCTTCCCCATCGAATTCTTCAAAGGCAGCGATGCGCTGTTCAGGCGTAAGATCATCTTCTTCGCCAATGAGCTTTATTTGGAGATTTTTAAGGTGGGGATATTCCTTAAGCCTTGGGAAAAGATCTTTGAGCCCCGTCACGATCGCCGTGTGGCAACGGCTATCCGCAAACGTCAGCGGGTTTTCATTTTCGGCGCGGAATTTCTGTCCTAAAACGTCGTCAGCTTTATAAGTAAGACCCAATTTCTGTTTGTTCTCAAAAATGGGCAACAAAATCTCGCGACCGCTTCGTCGTATGAGTTCTGTGATATCGTCAAATACGGACCTGTAACGCTCCATAAAGGCCTCCTTTTACCGCCAATACTGTCGTCAGTCCCACATTATGTCCAGC
>CAYNLV010000050.1:0-9188 GCA_964398175.1 uncultured Rhodospirillaceae bacterium | reverse complement strand
ATGGCGTCCCCGAGAGGATTCGAACCTCCGACCCCCGGTTTAGGAAACCGATGCTCTATCCTGCTGAGCTACGGGGACATGGCTAACTGTGTTTTTAGGCAGGTGTTCCAAATAAAATGCCAAATTCCGGGCGGACAGTCCATGACAAAGCGTTAAGTTGAGGGAACGCCCGCTTAACCTTAAAACGCATGGCAACGTTCGGCGCTTTGTGGTTTCCACCCGGTTTTTTCATGAATTCATGCGAGGAAAAAACGCTTTTCCCTCCCCGATAGCCGCGTCGGCGGCTGGGGTGCGAGATTGCGGCCATTTTGGCAATCAAGATTTTGCTGATCGGGCTGGCGGCTTATTTTCTGTTCGGCTCGAGCCAACGTTTGCTTGTCGATGCACCCCTCATGCGCAACCACTTTTTCAATCAACGGTGAGGTTTGAAAATGACGCTGGATGTCGTTACCCTCTCGCGGCTGCAGTTCGGCGCTACGGCGCTTTATCATTTTCTTTTCGTGCCTTTGACGATTGGGCTCGCGCTTCTTCTCGCGATCATGGAAAGCGTGTGGGTGATGACGGGCCTAAATGATAATGGCTTCCGCGACTATGATCCGGCCGCCGGGCGCTACACCCAGCCCGATCCGATAGGGTTAAATGGCGGGATTAATCCGTATGTTTATGTGGATGGGAATCCGGTGGAGCGGGTGGACCCGACTGGCCTAACCTATAAGGCAGCATGGCGTATGGGCCATGAAATCCGTAAGCATATGGCCGATGTTGACGGAGAAACCCCGCTGTCCGGTAATGTAGAGTGCGACGAAAGCTATATCGGCGAGAAACGCACTGGCAAGCGTGGTCGGCTGCGCAACCCCGACCAGCTCCGCCGCCCACGCCGCTCTTGCCAGAAAGGAGCCCTTTGCACTAACATTCACCTCGGACCACTCATCGGGGGCCGGTTACTTTCGTCCGACTTTTGACTAAAGAAGAAGGCACGCTAATAATATTGCGCGAAAAGAGGAATATTTAAATGATCATTAATGGTTTTTGATTGTTGTTATTTTGCCTCTCTGTACGTCGCGAAATATTTTTCGAGGAGGTCATCGATAATAAGATGCGGTTTTTCAACGCCAATCAGACGCAAACGGCCATCAAGAGTAAGCACCGTAATGCCGTGAAGACAGGCCCACAACAAACGCGCGGCTTTGTGTGCGTCCGCAGAAGAAATTTTTAGGCATTCGGTTAAAACGTTTTCAATGACATAAAAAAGATCAGCTAACTTTTTTTGATAGGATTTTGGAAGACGCGACGGGGAAGTCAGCTGGCGCGAGTGCATGAATATGGCTTCCCATGCGCGCACATTATCGTGCGCGAAATCGGCATAGGCGTAGGCGAGGGCTTTCACTTTCTCGAAGGTGGGGGGTAGGCCATCAATGCGTTCGCGGCAAGCCTGTTCAAGCCGATCCAGCGTGATAAAATTGACCTCGGTCACTAGCGCGTCCATGTCGCGGTAAAAGTTGTAAATCGTGCCGGGGGTATAGCCCACCTTTTGGGCCAGATTCCGGGCCGTAAGCGCATTCAACCCCTTGGTATATATGATTTTCTGGGCGGCGACGCGTATGAGCCCCCTCAATTCCTCCGGTGCATGATCCTTGCGGCGCGCCATGGTTAACCCGCATTAATGAACGGTGTTCAGAATTATATTGAACATTGTTCAATTATGGAGTATAATAATCCCATTGTCAAGTGGAAAGGGATCGTTATGGGCGCGATGTTTAGTTCGAATAGATTTTTGCCTTTATTCATCACTCAATTTCTAGGCGCGTTCAACGACAACCTGTTCAAGAACGCGATGGTTATTCTTGTCACTTACAAAATTTCGGTAAATGATCCTGTTTATTCAGCGCAACTCGTCAATCTGGCGTTCGGGCTTTTCACCCTTCCAACCCTTTTGTTGTCCTACTTATCCGGGCAAATTGCCGACAAAATCGACCGGGCGCGCGTGGCCCGGTGGGTCAAGCTGTCTGAAATCGCGCTAACCGCTATCGGTGGGGCGGCGCTTTATCTCAATAACCTGACGCTTCTTTTTGTGACGCTTTTCGGTTTCGGAACGCACTCGGCGTTTTTCGGCCCCGTCAAATACGCCATCCTGCCGCAGCATCTGAAGGAAGAGGAGTTGATAGCGGGCAATGGGTACATCGATGCGGGAACTTTTCTTGCCATTCTTGGCGGCACGATATTGGGCGGCGTTCTAATCCTCACAAATTGGGGAAGCGAGGCCGTCGGCCTGATCATGTTTATGCTGGCGGCGTTCGGTTATCTCAGCAGCCGGGGCATTCCCGCCGCGCCCGCGCCATTGCCGGATATGAAGGTGGCGCTTAACCCGTGGCGCGAAACGATCAACATGCTCGGCTACAGCCGCAAGCGGCACGACGAGTTTTTGTGCATCCTCGGCATTTCGTGGTTCTGGTTTGTCGGCGCGCTTTATCTCGCGCAATTTTCGCCGTTCGTGAAAGACGTGCTGCATGCGGACGAGCATGTGGTGACGTTGTTCCTTGTCGCGTTTTCAGTCGGCATCGCCATCGGCTCGCTTTTGTGCGCGAAGCTGATCAAAGGCATGGTGCGCGCGACGCATGTGCCGCTTGGCGGACTTGGCATGACGCTGTTTGCGATCGATCTTTATCTGGTCAGCCGCCATGCCGCGCCTCCGGCCGATGGCTCTTTGCTTGGCGTTTGGGCTTTCCTGCAACAGCCTTTCGGCCAGCATATTCTTATTGATCTGTTGGGCCTTTCAATCTGCGGCGGCATTTTTATCGTGCCGCTTTACGCGTTGTTGCAGATTAGGGCCGATCATGATCACGGCGCGAGGGCCATCGCCAGCAACAACTTGATGAATTCGCTGTTCATGGTTGCTGCGGCGGCGTTGGCTGTCGGGCTCATCAAGCTCGGGATGACGATCCCGGAGATTTTCCTCACCGTCGCGGTGATGAACGCGTTTGTCGCCATATATGTGTGCAAACTGTTGCCGTTTTCGTTGATCGGCGCGTTCCTCAAGCTGCTTTACCGCGTGGAGGTGGAGGGCATTGAGAACTGGAAAAAAGCGGGCGATCGCGTTCTTGTTATCGCGAACCACACCGCTTTTCTGGATGCGCCGATTTTCGCTTCGTTCCTGCCGGGCCGCGTCGGCTTTGCCGTCAACACGTTCACGGCGCAGCGTTGGTGGGTCAAGCCGTTGCTCAAGCTGGTCGACATCTTTCCGGTCGATCCGACCAACCCGATGGCGACTAAAACGCTGATCGACAAAATCAAGCAGGGACAGAAGTGCATGATTTTCCCCGAGGGCCGCCTGACGATGACTGGGTCGATGATGAAAGTCTACGAAGGCCCCGGCATGATCGCGGACAAAACCGGCGCGATGATTTTACCCGTGCGTATCGAAGGCGCTCAATACACGCCGTTCTCGCGCCTGAAGGGCAAAGTGCGCATTCGCTGGTTTCCCAAAGTGACGCTGACATTCATGCCGCCGCGCAAGTTTCATCTGCCTGAAGACGTGCGGGGCCGCCGTCGCCGCCAGCTGGCCAGTGCGCAGTTATATGATCTTATGTCGGAGATGATGTTTGAAAGCAGCCCGGTGGACACGACTTTGGTCAGGGGGTTGCTGGAAGCGCGGCGCATCCACGGCGGCAGCCACGTGATCGCCGAGGATATGCGGCGCAAACCGGTCAGCTTCAGGGCATTTATCGCGCGCACGTTTGTTTTGGCGGAACTGACCCGCCAGAAAACTGCCAAGGACGAGAGACGCATTGGCGTTCTGCTGCCGAATTCCGTCGGCACAGCCATGACATTTTTTGCTGTTCTGGCGCTTGGGCGCGTCGCCGCGATGCTCAATTTCACGATGGGTGCAACCCAAATTCAGGGCGCATGCGCAAGGACGGAAATTAAGACCGTTATCACGTCGAAAGAGTTTGTCGAGATGGCGAAACTGGGAGCCGTTATTGAATCTCTGAAAGCCCGCAATATCCGGGTTTTATATCTCGAGGAAATGATAAGCGGAGCCGGTCTTGTCGATAAGCTTTATGGTTTGGCTGTGGGCTGGATGCCTGAACTGGTCTTTCCATTTATCAACAAAACAAAGCCCGACGATCCGGCTGTCATTCTTTTTACCTCCGGTTCCGAGGGCACGCCCAAGGGCGTCGTGTTGAGCCATAAGAATTTCATCGCGAACCGCTACCAGTTGGCGAGCCGCATCGACTTCGGGCCGCAAGACATTGTCTTTAACTGCTTGCCAATGTTTCACGCGTTCGGGCTCATGGGCGGGACGCTTCTGCCGATGCTGTCGGGCATCAAGGTGTTCTTTTATCCGACGCCGCTGCATTATCGCGTCGTACCGGAGCTTATCTACGATACGAACGCGACCATTTTGTTCGGCACAGACACGTTTCTTGCGGGTTATGCCCGGTTTGCCAATCCTTACGATTTTTATTCGTTGCGATATGTTTTCGCCGGTGCGGAAAAACTGAAAGAAGAAACGAGACGCGTATGGTTCGAAAAATTCGGCGTGGCCATTTTCGAAGGTTATGGCGCGACGGAAACATCGCCCGTTCTCTGCGTCAACACGGCCATGCATCATCGCGCCGGAACGGTTGGGCGTTTCTTGCCCGGCATCGAAACGCTCCTTGAATCCGTTCCGGGCATCGAAAATGGCCGGAGGCTTTTTGTCAAAGGCCCGAATGTGATGCTCGGTTATATGAAAGACGACAAGCCCGGCGTCCTGCAATCGCTTGCCGATGGCTGGTATGACACGGGCGACATCGTGAGCGTCGATGCCGAAGGCTACGTGACCATTCTTGGCCGCGTGAAAAGGTTCGCCAAAGTCGGGGGCGAGATGGTTTCGCTCACGGCCGTGGAGGAAGTTATTAACGCCTTGTGGCCGGAGAACAATCATGCCGTTGTCAACGTGCCGGATGAGAAAAAGGGCGAGGCGCTGGTGCTTTTGACAGAAAAACAAGACGCGACGCTTGAAGTTTTGCACGACACTTTTCGCCAGCGCGGGTTACCGGAGATTTCGTTGCCACGGCGCCTGATCAAGCTTGATGCGCTGCCTCTGCTTGGCACAGGCAAGGTCGATTATGTGCAGGCGCAGAAAATGGCGCTGGCAAATCCCCAGTCGACTCCGGTAAACTGAGGCTTCATGCGAACCATTCCCTATATCGACATTCGCCAGACGTCGCCGGTTCATTTGGTGGAAAATCATGTCGATCAGGCGCGGGCGCTTATCAACGCCAGCCATGACACGGTCGGACTGCTTTCAAAAGCTTTGAGCGTTGTCATTCTTCCGCTCGGCGATCATTATTCAAAAAAATGGCTTATTAAAACCGGCAATCCATACAACGATGAAATTGATCAATACGTAAACATTCTCCGCATACGTGGCGTTTATGCGCTCAACCTTTGTTATGAATGGGGCTGCACCAGCGGCGCTTATAATAAAGGTGAAAGCG
Organism: uncultured Rhodospirillaceae bacterium; assembly: GCA_964398175.1. Taxonomy (GTDB): domain Bacteria; phylum Pseudomonadota; class Alphaproteobacteria; order UBA9219; family UBA9219; genus JAXGVG01. Next base: position 3,705 of record CAYNLV010000050.1, on the reverse strand, counting down.
TTGTTCTGACCCGCGTGCTTGACTGGGCTTTTCCCGCTTTGGGTGAGAATACGGTTGTGGCCCATCAAACAGGTCAGGCAGGCGATTTCTATAACGTCACATGGCCGGGCATGAGCGGCATTTACAACGCCATGGCACCCGGCCGTTTTGCGGCAGCCATCAATCAAGCGCCTATGCGGCGGCACAACAAGCCGTTTGTCCTTGATTGGTGGAAAAATCGCTTGAACATGCGCGAAGCCGCGGGACTTCCGCCTTCGCATCTTTTGCGAAAGGTTTTTGAAACCGCTGCCGATTATCAGGAAGCGAAAAGAATGCTGAAGAAGGAAGAAATCGCGCTTCCCGTCACGTTTGTCCTGACAGGCACGAAGGCGGGCGAGGGCTGCGTGATCGAGCGCACGGAAAAGGACGCTGAAATCCGTGAAATTCGGAATGGACGTGTGTGCGCAGCAAATCATTTTGAGTCGCGTTTTAATGAAATAGGCTATGGCTGGCGCGCGCGCCCGATCGACAGTCAAGGCCGTATGCGGTTGGCGAATAGGTTGTCCGTCGATGAGATTAAGGACGACTTTAGATGGTTCAAAAAACCGATTGCGAATTCACACACGCGACTTGTGATGATGGCTGACGCGGCGGCGGGTAAACTGTCTGTAATGGGGACGGCAGGCGAAAAGCCAGTAACGGAAGTGTTCCGGCTTTAATGCAGGAAAAAGGAGAGACCTATGTGGTTTGTAATCGGCGGAATTCTGTTTCTTCTTGTTTTTTCCAGCCTGATTATGCCGTGGATAAACCGCTCGCGCATTCGCGAATTGAGCGAAGACATTAATCGTATCCAGAACTGGATTGAGCAAACGGATGCGAAGCAGCGAAAAGATTTTCGCGTGGAAGCGCCCTCGGTTGAGGAAAAACGAAAAGAAGAAAAAGCAGCAGCGGCTGAAAAGGCTAAACCCCCAACAAAAGCAATTCATGTCGAAGAAGATCCTTGGCTTTCTTCGGTTGAAGAAGAAAAAGCGCCCAAGAGTTATGAAATTTCCCGGAAACGGCAAAAACCCGAAACGAAGAAAAGTCCTGAACAGGAAGACCGTGGTTTCGAACAGCAATTCGGCGGCAAGATGTTTGTGTGGCTGGGTGGTATTGCGTTGGCCTTGGCCGGGTTTTTCATGGTCAAGTACTCCATAGAGATGGGCTTGCTTAGCCCGGCCGTGCGCGTAGTGCTTGGCATTGTATTCGGTCTTGCGTTGCTTGGCGCAGGAAGCTGGGTGCGGGAGAAGACGCAAGTCGCTAACGGCATGCGCATCGCGCAGGCGTTGTCTGGCGCGGGCATTGCCGATCTTTACGTATGCCTTTTCGCCGCGACGAGCCTTTATCATTTAGTGCCGCAGCTTGTGGGTTTCGCGGGCATGGCCGTTATTACGGTGGCTGCCGTGCTGCTCTCCTTGCGGCATGGGCCGCCTATCGCGGTCATGGGCCTACTTGGCGGTTTTATGACGCCTGCGATGGTGGGCTCGAACGATCCCCAAGCGCCGCTTCTTTTCCTTTATCTTTATGTCGTACTGGCGGGGATGATGGTGTTCATCCGCAAACAGGGATGGTGGTTTCTCTCCATTCCGGCAACCCTTTTCGCTTTTATCTGGGTTCTGATCTGGCTGTTCGGCGGCAACTTTGTGCCAAGCGATACGCTTTACCTCGGCCTGTTCTTGATCGCGACAAGCATCACGGTGGTGAGCATGTCGCAGGAGAAAGATAAAGAAAGTCAATTCGAATACGTTCCTTCGACGCTCAACTGCATTTCGTTAGGCGGCGCGATCGTTCTGATGGGCCTTGTTGCCTCGTACGGTGGCTTTACGTTTACGGATTGGGGCCTGTTTGGCCTGCTGGCCGTCGCCGGCATCGGCTTGGCGTTTTTTGACCATGTCCGCTATGGCCTTGTACCGTGGCTTTCCATGGCCGTGAACGGCATCATGATTGCGGCTTGGCACGGGGCCGTGCCGCAGGAACTGGCGCTTATCCTTTCCGCGTTCGCCGCGTTGTATATTGTGAGCGGTTACGAGCTTCAGTCCCGCAGCCAAAAGCCGCTGATCTGGGCGGGTCTCACGGGCGCAGCCAGTCTCGGCTATTATTTGCTCGGGTATTTTGAATTGCATGACGCGGCGTTGACGAATTCACTGCCGATGTTCTGGGGGTTTCTGGCGTTTATCTTTGCGGCGCTCAGCACATTCGCCTTGCAGCGCATTATCCAGGATGTGCCGTCCGACCATCCCCAAAAGCAACATTTGCTCGCGATATATGCCGGGGTTGCCACGGCTTTTCTCTCCATCGGCCTGAGCGTCGAAATGAAGCGCGAGTTTTTGTCCGTCGCTTTCGCGGGCGAAACGCTGGCGCTGGCGTGGATCAACACGCGCGTCAACATTAAAGCTTTGCGTTCCATTGCGGGCATTCTCGGATGCGTCTTTGGTTTCCTTCTGGTTCCGCAAATTGTGCTGCTCGTGCAACTTGCGGCTTATAGCCTCGTCGAAGCGCGGTTGCATTTGCAGGAAGGCGTGCCAATTGTGAATTGGCCGCTTTTCCAGCTTGGCGTGCCGGCGGCATTCTTTATCGGAAGCAGCTATCTGCTGCGCAAACAGAAAGATGGCCACCTTGTCAGCGCGTTTGAAATTGCGGCTATCGCATTGGCGGGCGTCATGGGCTATTACCTGATGCGCCATGCGTTCCATACAAGTCAGGACGTCCTTTTCGTCAAAGCTGGGTTTGTCGAGCGTGGTGCGATCACGACTGTGTTGTTTGTTTATGGTCTCGCGTGCTTGTGGATTGGGCGGAAATTTGCCCGCGGCGCCGTCTCGGCGGGGGGGATTATTCTGACAGCTATCGCGGTTTTCCGCATCGGCTATTTCGATTTCATTGCGTACAACCCGCTTTGGTCGTCCGGGCAAAACGTGGGGGCATGGCCGATCCTGAATGCATTGCTGCTGACCTATGGCTTGCCGATTGCGTGGGTGGGTCTCGCTAACGATGAGCTGGCGCGTCTTGATCTGGAGAATTGGAGCCGCAAGGGTTATGGCCTGATGCTGGTGCTGGCGTTTGCGCTGGTGTCCTTGGAAGTGCGCCAGTTTTTCCAAGGCGCGTTTCTTGACGGGCGCATAACTACTGACGCGGAATTTTACGTGTATTCGGTCGTGTGGTTGATTTTCGGCATCGGTGTTTTGTTCTTTGGGACCGTGCGGCGTGACCGGATGATGCGCGTCGCGTCACTGATCATCATGCTGTTGACGATCGGCAAGGTTTTTCTGTGGGACGCGGCGCAACTCGCAGGTTTGTGGCGGGTGTTTTCCTTCTTCGGCCTTGGCCTCAGCTTGCTTGGCTTGAGCTGGTTCTATTCGCGGTATGTTTTTGTGACAAAACGCCGCACGTAAGGCATGAAAAGCGAGAATCAAATCGTGTTGCGCTGCACACATTTTGCGCTCATAGGCAAGATATTCCCTGAAAAAGAAAGTGGGATTCAATCTGCGCCAAAAAGTTCATAAAAATTGTTGTGCGGTGCACAAAAAATGCTCCAACGCAGCAAAATCTGCTTTTTTATTGCAGTGATATGGCGTAAGGAAGCGACGATCTTTTATAAACAACGCGAAATAATCTGAAAAATAAGGAGGCGCCACAAGCATGTTCCAGGCCCGTTTTCATGGCCGCGGAGGCCAAGGTGTTGTCACTGCC
>CAYNLV010000049.1:0-9533 GCA_964398175.1 uncultured Rhodospirillaceae bacterium | reverse complement strand
TCCAGCCTTTTCTCGGTTTGATGCAAACGTTCGCGGCCCGCCGCTTGCAGGCGATGCGCCTGATGCTGAAAGCGCTGGATGGCGAGATTGAGCAAATCGCGCGGATGCCGAAGCTTGGCTCCCGCCTCGAGAAGCCGGCCCAAACGCCGCTCAAAATAACTTTGCCAGGCCAGCGTTAAACGCTCGGCGCGTTCGTCCAGACGTTGCGCCAACGGCTCCAGCACGCGCATCGGGTCGCCCAGCGCGCGGTTAAGCAAGCTGAGCTTTTCCTTGCGTTCGCGCAGCATCCTTAACATCGCACCATCCAGCCGCGCGCCATCGTCCAGCACCTGCGCCAACAGATTTTCGCGTACCGGCACCGCCATTTCAGCCGCCGCCGTCGGTGTCGGCGCGCGAACGTCCGCCGCGTAATCGATAAGTGTTGTATCCGTTTCATGGCCAACGGCGGAGATCACCGGAATATGGCTTTCCGCCACCGCGCGTACGACGCTTTCCTCGTTAAACGGCATCAGGTCTTCAAGCGACCCGCCGCCGCGTGCGACGATCAGAATATCGGGGCGCGGCACGGGACCTGTCTCAGGCAACGCGTTAAAACCCTTGATAGCGGCCGTGATTTGTTCCGCCGCGCCTTCGCCCTGAACAGCCACCGGCCACACCAGAACGCGGCGCGGAAAACGATCCTCAAGGCGATGGAGAATATCGCGTATCACCGCGCCGGTGGGCGACGTGACCACACCGATGACCTCCGGGATATAAGGCAGGAGCTGTTTGCGTGACGCATCGAACAGGCCTTCGGCCGCGAGTTTTTGCCGCCGTTCCTCCAGCATCTTTAACAGCGCGCCCTTGCCCGCCAGAGCCATGTTTTCGACGATGAGCTGGTATTTCGATTGCCCTGCATAAGTCGTCAGGCGGCCCGTGCAAACGACATCCATGCCCGTTTCAGGCTTCAGGCCAAGCTTGCCGACTTGCCCCCGCCAGCACACAGCCGCCAGCACCGCCCCTTCATCCTTGAGCGACAGATACAAATGGCCGCTGGAGTGCAGTTTGCACTCGCCGATTTCACCGCGCACACGCACAAGGCCGAATGTGTCCTCCACCACTCGCTTAACCTGCCGCGAGAGGTCGCTGACCGTGTATTCGGGTACGTTACTTTTGGGACTGGCTATATTTGTTGATTCTTGAGTTTTAGGCGGCAAGGCTAGTTGTGAAGAAGAAGCCGACGGCGGCAAAGATGAAGCAATAGACTTTTCCTCCCGACTCACCGGCAGATTGAGCTGGGAATAATCCTTAAAGGGTTGCGAAGGTTTACGTGGCATGGTGAAATCCTAGTCCATACGTCATTCCCGCGAAAGCGGGAATCCAGTGGAGCGTGTCTACGCGACGCATGACTCATACGGCCTGCAGACGCAGGCCGCTGGATTCCCGTTTACACGGGGATGACACCAGCAATAAAACGGGGGCAGCCTTGCCAAATCATAGAGAAGATGTGCCAATGAAAAAAGGCGACAATGAGGGAAAAATTCAGCCTTATACGCAAGAAATGCGCCTCCACGCCCAAGAGGTGTTAAGATTAAACCAGCTTCACCGAGCCTTTGGCAACGGCTATCCCTTTCCAATGGAGCCAGATAAAAAAGTCACCCCATTAAAGCGATTTCTTAGAAGCATAGGACTATAAGCGCGTGTTTTTTCTCTTTTGCCCTCTCTTTAAAAGGTTCCGATGAAAAAAGGGCTTCTCGTTTTTGCCTCCCTTGCCCTCGCCTCGTGCATCGCGGTGGAAGATCCCGGTGTATATTGGGACAAAGCCGGTGTGGACGCGGAACTTGTCGGCAAGTGGAAGCCCCTCACGCTTCAGGAAGATGAAGTTAAGGTCGACGAAGTGCGCATTATCGACAAGAGTAAGGACATAGTGGTCGAGGAGTACATGGGCGGCAAGAAGGTCGACGATTCAAAATCGAATGTAGACAACCAGCAATCGCCGCTTCGTACGCTGCAGGTCGGGCCGCACCGTTTTATTTTGGAAAAAAGCACCAAAGACCCTTCGATGGTCATGTTCCGCTACACGATCAGCCAGAATAAGCTCACGGTGTACAACGATATTCCCGAAACCATTCAAGTCTTCCTTAAGAAAAATTTTCCCCAAGCCAAAGACATTGTTGTGAAATCATATGGCGAAAGCCTGAACGAAGGCGATGAATCGGGCGAAAAATACACGCAAATTATTCATTTTACGGACGATGTTTTCCGCATTCTTTCCCAAATTCCGGAAGATGAATCCTACTGGAAAGAAAGCAGCAGATATGAAAGGATCCCCTAAAATACGGAGGCAAACATGAAGGTACTTGTTGTCGGTTCCGGTGGTCGTGAGCACACGCTGTGCTGGTCTTTTGCAAAATCACCTTTGTGCAGCAAATTGTATTGTGCGCCGGGCAATCCGGGCATCGGACAGGTTGCTGAATGCTTGCCCATCGCTACGGACAAAACGGACGACCTCGTCGCCGCCTGCAAGAAATACAGCATCGATTTCGTGATGATCGGCCCCGAAGTGCCGCTTGTCCTTGGGCTTGCCGATAAATTGCGTGAGGCCGGCATCGTATGCTTTGGCCCCAGCAAGACGGCTGCGCAGCTTGAAGGTTCGAAAGGCTTTTTGAAGGACATGTGCGCCCGCGCGGGCATTCCTACTGCCGCCTATAAGCGTTTCAACACCCCGGACGACGCGAAAGCTTATGTAAAAGCGCAAGGCGCGCCGATTGTCGTGAAGGCCGACGGTCTTGCGGCCGGCAAAGGCGTGACGGTCGCGCAGTCGGTTGAAGAAGCCTGCAAAGCTATCGACGACGCAATGGTAAAGAAGGTTTTTGGCGATTCCGGCAACGAGGTCGTGGTCGAGGAATGCCTGATCGGCGAGGAAGCGAGCTTTTTCGCCCTTTGCGACGGCACGAACGCGATTTCCTTCGCCACGGCGCAGGATCACAAGGCCGTTTACGACGGCGACAAGGGCCCGAACACGGGCGGCATGGGCGCGTATTCGCCCGCGCCCATCGTGGACGAGGCCATGCACGACCGCGTCATGAACGAGATCATCTACCCCACCATGAAAACGATGAAGGAAATGGGCACGCCTTTCACTGGCGTTCTCTACGCAGGCCTCATGCTTACGAAGCAAGGCCCGAAGCTCATTGAATACAACGTGCGCTTCGGCGATCCCGAGACGCAGTGCATGCTGCCGCGCCTGAAATCCGACTTGCTTGAGGTTCTTTACGCGGCGGGCAAGGGCAAGCTCCCCGATGCGCCGCTTAAATGGCACGACTACGCGGCGCTTTGCGTCGTCGTGGCGGCGGAGGGCTATCCGGGATCGTACAAAAAAGGCACCGTGATCAAAGGCATCGACCGCGCGGACAAGATTGGCAACGCCGTCGTGTTCCACGCCGGAACGGCGCTGAACGACAAGGGCGAAACAGTCGCCAACGGCGGCCGCGTGCTTGGCGTGACCGGTTGGGCGCCGACGATCACGGAAGCGCAAGCGAAAGCTTATCAAGCCGTGGACATGATCGACTGGCCGGACGGCTTCTGCCGCCGCGACATAGGCTGGCGCGCCGTTAAACGCGATAAGGCGGCTTAACGCTTCGTTTCAAAAAACCGTTTCAGCAACTCCCCCGCCCTTTGCTCCTCAACCCCGCCGATAACCTCCGGCGCGTGGTGGCAAGTGGGCTGGCTGAAAAACCGGGGCCCATGTTCGATGGCCCCGCCCTTCGGGTCGTAGGCCCCGAAAATCACCCGGCGCAGGCGCGCGAAGCTGATCGCCGCCGCGCACATCGCGCAAGGCTCGAGCGTCACGTACAGATCGCAATCCGGCAGGCGGGGCTCCTTGCGCAAGGCCGTGGCGGCCCGGATGGCCAGCATCTCGGCGTGCGCGGTCGGGTCCGCAAGCTGCTCCGTACGGTTCCCTTCCCGGGCTAAAACCTCGCCTTCAAGGGTCACTAGAACGGCCCCCACGGGTACCTCGCCGCGCCTGGCGGCGGCCTCGGCTTCCTCAAGCGCTAACTGCATAAAATCAACCATGGGCAAAACCTGTCGGTTCCTCTACATTCCCCTAACATGATCGAAAACAAGGAAAAAAGCGAGAGGGGCGAACGCATAGCCAAAAGGCTGGCCCGGGCCGGGGTGGCCTCGCGCCGCGAGGTCGAGCGCATGATAGCCTCAGGCCGCGTGGCCGTGGACGGCAGGGTCCTGACCTCCCCCGCCCTCAACGTGACGCCCAAAAACAAAATTACCGTGGACGGCAAACTTATCGGCCAAACCGAAGAGCCGCGCATGTGGCGCTTTCACAAGAGCCCCGGCACGCTGACCACCAACCGCGACCCGAAGGGCCGCCCGACGATCTTCGAAAAGCTCCCGCCGGAGCTGCCGCGCGTGGTGACCGTGGGGCGTCTGGATTACAACACCGAAGGCTTGCTGTTGCTTACCAACGACGGCGAGTTGGCGCGGCATCTGGAGTTGCCGCAAAACGCATGGCTCCGCCATTACCGCGTGCGCGTTTATGGCTATGCCGATCCCGCCAAACTGAAAGCTCTAGCGAAGGGCGTTACGATCGACGGCGTGCGTTATGAGCCCATCAAGGTCGAGATCGAACAGGAAAAGAAGGAAGGGGCGAACGTCTGGCTGACGGTTAGCCTGCGCGAAGGCAAGAACCGCGAAATACGCAAGGTCATGGAACATCTGGGCTTGCAGGTGACCCGCCTCATTCGTGTGGCGTTCGGGCCGTTTCAGCTCGGCAAATTGCCGCGTGGCGGCATCGAGGAAATCCCGCGCCGCGTGCTGCGGGAGTCATTGGGAAAGTTTTTCGATCAGAGTCATTGTTCAGGTAAAGCGAACAAGTCCCCCTCCCCTCTTGTCCGGCGAAGCCCAAAGGGCGAAGACGGATGCGGGAGGGGTTAGCCCGCCTCCGCTAAAGCTCCGGCGCGGTCCTTCTGATAGGTCGCGCCGAAGCTGCGACCTGTCCCCCGAAGCGCGTAGCGCGAAGGGGGAAGCAGCGAAGGCGGAGGGAGGGGTATGTAAAGTTGACCCCTCACCAAGCTTGGCTAAACTCACGATACTTTGCATCGCTCGCTAAGCCAAGCTATCCTCTCCCTCAAGGGGAGAGGATTAATATAAACATGCGCATCATTGCCGGAAAATTGTCGAGCCGAAAACTCAGCGCGCCATCGGGACGCACGACACGGCCGATGACGGACCGCGTACGCGGCGCAGTTTTCAATATCATCGCGCATCACGATTGGGGCGCTCTAATTGGGAAACCTTTAGACGGAACTAATGTTTTGGATGCTTTTTGCGGCACAGGAGCATTGGCATTCGAAGCGCTTTCGCGCGGCGCGGCGCAGGCCTTTATGTTCGACAAAGACCGCGAGGCCTTGCGTACGGCTAAAACCAACGCCGAAGCTTTGGACGTTATGGATTCTTGCCGGATTATGCCCGTCGATACGCTGACGCCGCCACGCGCCATTGAGCCTTGCCAGCTCGTTTTCCTTGCCCCGCCTTACCGGAAGGGCTTAATACCACCGGCTTTGGCGGCGTTGGACAAGACCGGGTGGATTGCGCCGAACGCCTTGATCATGGCCGAGACGGCAAAAACGGAGACGTTGTCCCTTCCGGAGAAATTCAACGTCATTCTCTCGCGCCGTTATGGCGATACGGCGGTGTGTTTTATATCAAAATCAAATTAACGCCGGTCAAACAGTTTTTGCAGATCGGTAAGCTTCAATTCCACATAAGTCGGGCGGCCGTGACTGCATTGGCCGCTGTTCGGCGTTTCTTCCATCTGGCGCAATAGAGCGTTCATTTCGCCTAAATTTAAAACACGTCCCGCGCGCACCGAGCCATGGCATGCCAGCGTTGCGCAAACATGCTCGAGCTTGTCCTGAACAGCTCGGGAATCGTCGTATTCGGCCAGTTCTTCGGCCAGATCCTTAAGCAACGCCTTCATATCAACCTTATCCAGAAGCGCCGGAACCTCCCGGACAAGCACGGCACCGGCGCCAAATGTTTCGATGACAAGGCCCGCCGTCGCCAAAGGTACCGCACAGGCTAGCAGGCGTTGAGCTGCGTCTTCTTCCATATCAACCACTTCCGGAATGAGCAGAATCTGGCGTTTGATGTTGCCGTTTGCCAGAGCTTGTTTCATTTTCTCGTACACAAGCCGTTCGTGCGCCGCGTGTTGATCGACGATGACCACACTGTCCGGCGTTTGCGCGACGATGAACGTGCCGTGCACCTGCGCCACGGCCGCGCCGAGCCGTCCAACACGTTCCGGCTGAATAGCAGGTTCAACCGCGCGGGCGCTTGGCGTCATTTCAGGCATAAGCGGTAATGAGGCATAGCGATCGGCAAAGCCAGATGATGGCGAAGACATTTGCGGCTCCGGCTGCATCATGTCCAGCGCGCGCGGCGCCAAGGCGCTAGTCGTGAACGAGGCCATTTTTTCCAGCGCTTGCCGGATCGCCGTTACGACAAGCCCGCGCAGGCGGTTCGTATCGCGAAAACGCACCTCGGCTTTCGTGGGATGGACATTTACGTCTACGTCGCGCGGCGGCAGCGCAAGAAACAGAACGACGGCCGGATGCCGCCCGCCGGACAACAAATCCCCGTAAGCGCCGCGCACAGCGGCCAGCAAAACCTTATCCCGCACGGGCCGGTTGTTGACGAAAAGATATTGTTCCCTCGTTGTGGGCCGGTGCCACGACGGCAGCGCGGCATAGCCCGTGATGCGCCAATTGTCACGCGCAAGATCGACACCGACAGCATTGGCCATAAAATCAGTTCCGAGTACAGCTTTCAAACGCTCGGAAAAAACATCACATACCCCTCCCGTAACTCCTCCCTCAAAGGGAGGGGAATTTATTACGGCATAACGCACCGGACGGCGGTCATCTTCCTGCCAAATGAATTCAACTTCGGGATAAGCCATGGCAAGGCGTTTAACTGCCTCGCGCGCCGCTTCTGTTTCCGTGCGCGGGGACTTCAGGAATTTGAGGCGCGCGGGCGTTGCGAAAAAAAGATCGCGGACTTCAACCTGCGTTCCTTCGGTCAATGATGCCGGCCGAGGCGGTTTGACATTGCCTCCCTCGACATCAATTTGCCACGCTTGGTTATCGTCTTTTTTTCGGCTCGCGATGGAAAGGCGCGAAACCGCACCGATGGAAGGCAACGCCTCGCCCCGAAAACCGAAACTGTGGATATTCCATAAATCTTCATCGGGAAGTTTCGATGTCGCGTGGCGTTCGATCGCCAGCAACAGATCGTCCTTCGTCATCCCGTGACCGTTGTCTATCACACGGATAAGGGATTGGCCGCCTTCGCGTACTTCGATCTCAACGCGCGTCGCGCCCGCATCAAGCGCGTTTTCCACCAGCTCCTTGACGGCCGCCGCCGGGCGCTCGATCACCTCACCGGCGGCGATGCGGTTTACAAGGGATTCGGGAAGACGGCGAATGGTCATAGGGGAAGCATAGCCAGCCGACGGGCTTCCACCAACCCCCTTCCCATGGCTATTTTCCGGGGCTTTTTAATACTTCCTGCTGCCCGGGACTTAGCCGGACGCCCAGCAGTTTCGCCCCTCTCAAGTCGGCCCCAGTCAGGTCGCATCCTAACAGATTGGCCGACGTCAGGTCGGCGTTTTGCAGATTGATGTCGCGCAGACTTGCGCCCGAGAAATTGGCGAATTTCAACGACGCACCCGAAAAGTCGGTTGCAAGCTCGCGGCCGCCACTCAAAGACAAAGGATGAAGCTGCGCCCCTTGTAAACGAGCGTTATTCATCAAAGCGCCCTTGAAGTTGCTGCCGCGCAAATCCGCCGCCATGAAATTGGCATGGCGCAAATCAGCCCCGCTTAAATCCGCCACTTGAAGCTGCGCGTCGGAAAAATCCATTCCGTACAGCATAGCCGCATGACCGCGCATCATCGTCAACTGCATCCTTGCCAACGACGTCGCGTGACGCAAATCATAACCGCTTATATCGAACCGGGCGCCGTCTTTCCCTTCGCTGCCGATCCATGCTTCATGCCGCCGCAACATTTCGTTAAGCGGCATGGGAAGGTCCTTAAGCGTCGGACCTATAGGTTTGTCGGTGATCGCCCCCGTCATATCGGCATCGGCCAAATTGGCGAGGTTTGTGGTAATATTAACGAGTATGGCGTTGCGGAAATTCGCCTGCCGCATATCGCACATGCTGATATCCGCGTTTTCCAGATTGGCCCCTGAAAAATTGGCGCCCTGCAAACTTGCGCGCATTATTTTGACGCCACACATGGTGCTATCGCTAAAATCGCTATTGATAGCGACCGCGCCGGAAAGACGCGCCAGAGTCAAATTCGCGCCGCTCAAATCGGCCCCGGCGTTATCGGAAGTCGGCGGTATCTCTTTGCCGAAAGCCATAATGCTTGACCCATCTTTCCCGGTAATGGCCCCTTCGCGCAAATCAACACCAGTCATGTCCGCGTTAATGAGCGTCGTGCCCCGCAGACATGCGCCCCGCATGTCCGCCCGGACAAGACTTGCGTTCTGCAAATTCGCCTGCCGCAAATCGACGCTGAACAATATGGAATAATCCAGTTTGGCATCGCGCAAATCGGCCTGGCAAAGAACGGAGCCTGTAAAGTCGGCGTGCGAAACATCCTGACCGGCAAGCGAAACCCCTGTCAGATCCCGACGCGAGAGAATAGCCCGCGCCCCACCCATGCGCGCAGCTAAAAACATCCCGTGCTTGCGAATAATGGAAGCAAGCTCTTTTTGATCTATTTGGACAAGTTTCGGGCCTTCGGTCATCGTTTATTCACTGTAAAAAATGAATTGATGGCGCTTGGCTTAAGCGAAAGACAATTCCGCCCCGTGAGCTCCCAAAGATAGGCGAGCGGAAGCTCCGATTGGAAGGGTTGTAATATAGTTACCGTGGCCGCACGGAAAGTTAAAGCCTAAAGGTATGTTGGGCGGCACATGCTCCTCAACGATCTGGCGGAGGGTGCGGCCATACGGCTTTTCGCCCTCGCGGGCAAATCCGGTTTCGCTATCAACGACACTTACCATTTCTCCTACCAAAACAGCCTGAATATGTTCAAACTTGCCCGCAAGTTGAAGGTGTTGAAGGGTCCGGTCAATCTTATAGAGGGGCTCATCAGTATCCTCGATGAACAAAATGGCGTCTTTTCCTGTCCAATCATATGATGTTCCTACAAGCGTTTGTAACATTGTGAGATTGCCACCGATTAATACGCCTTCAGCCGTTCCGGGCCGAATGCTATCGATACCAGAATAATGAAAAGCGCGGCTTTTGTTACTATTGCCTAAAACGGCTAAAAAATCTTTTGTTGTAGATGGATCATTCTTTCCATTTGAAAAATTCAGGCTCATAGGACCATGAAAAGTTATTAAGTTGCAATGCCAAGTAATGGCATGAAGCAAAACAGTTATGTCGGAATAACCAACAAAAGGCTTCGGATTTTTCTTTATAAGTTCGTAGTCCAGTTTATTAACAAGACGCAGCGC
>CAYNLV010000048.1:0-9853 GCA_964398175.1 uncultured Rhodospirillaceae bacterium | reverse complement strand
GCCCGCGACATCGGTGTCTTTTTGCCATTCCTGCTCGATAAGGGCCTTGCGCATCAGGCCCTTCATCGCTTCCGAGCGGGTCGGATATCCGTTATGAGAGACATAAGATTCAAACTGCTCAAGCAAGGGTTCCTCGACAGAGATTGTGACGCGTGCGACTTTGCTCATAAGTTCTCCTTCGTTTATCGGATTCAGATAACAATAAAAGGCTTGTGTCGCCGAGAGCGAATCTTTTTTTGTGATTTTTTATGAAATGGCTCCGATGCCGTACCCAACTTTGGTTACGATAGCGCAACGGCTTCTCCTAACCGTTTGATTTATGGCTGAACTCTTCCTGAGAGCAAGGTGAAAAAAACCCCTTTAATGTTTACTCAAGACTTGCTTAATTAGAAGCAACTCAAAAGCTTCACTCCTTAATAGCCCACGCACAAGCCAGTTCCCAAAAAAAGAAAACGAGGAAGTTCTTTCCCCGGTTAAAAAAGGTTTCGCTGTTCATGGGCTCTCCATCCGGAGTGTTGTCAGACTCGATCGCAGGGTACCTGTATGAACAAAACTCAATCAAAGACAGCGGCTGGCTCTCACGGAAAAGATGCGGCTGTATCCATCGGCGCCAAAATTGTTCTGGACGAAGCGGGCATCGCCGAGCTTTTCGGAGTCCTTGCGAAAGTGGGATATGAAACGGTTGGGCCATGCGTCCGCGACGGCGCCGTAGTTTATGACAAGATTTCCTCGCCGAAAGACTTGCCCATAGGCGTTTCGGATGAGCAAAGCGGCGGCCAATACCGCCTTACGAAGGGCACGCCCAACGCCTATTTTGAATACGTCGTTGGGCCGACAAGCTGGAAAAAATACCTTTTCCCGCCCCGTCAAAAGCTTCTGCATGTCACGCACAAGGACAAGGGCTTTACCGTCAAGACGGTTCTTAAGGATGAAAAGCCTTATGCGTTTGTCGGCGTGCGTCCTTGCGAGTTGGCCGCAATCCAGATTCAGGACAAGGTGTTCGGCTATGACCCGGAAAACGGCCCCGCTGAAATTGCCGATCCCGGTTATTGCGCGCGCCGCAGCAAGGTTTTGTTGATTGCCGTGAATTGCAGCCGCGCCGGAAAGAACTGCTTCTGCGCGTCGATGGGCACCGGCCCGCAAGCTACGAAAGAGCAGGGCTATGACATTCTGATGACGGAAATAGCAGATAGAGACCGACATGATTTCATCGTCGAGGCGGGAACCAAGCGCGGCACGCTTGTGCTTGATGTCCTGTCGCGCCGCAAGGCGACGGAAAACGATTTACGCGCCGCCGAAAACGTTTTGGCCCGCGCGCGCCGTCAAATCAGCAAGGCCATGGTGCCGGAAGTCGACAAGCTGCTGAAAAAGAATCTCGAGCATCCGCGCTGGGAAGATGTCGCCAAGCGTTGCTTGGCTTGCGCGAATTGCACCATGGCATGTCCCACCTGTTTCTGTAACACGGTGGAAGAAGTCACGGAACTTTCCGGCGATCATTCCGAGCGCTGGCGTCTGTGGGACTCCTGCTTCTCGATTGATTTCAGCTACATCCACGGCGGCGCCATCCGCCGCGAAGTGAGCTCGCGTTATCGCCAGTGGATGACGCACAAGCTGTCGAATTGGCACGACCAGTTCGGCACGTCGGGATGTGTCGGATGCGGTCGGTGCATCACCTGGTGCCCGGTCGGTATCGACATTACCGAAGAAGCCAAAGCCATCAAGTACACAAGCCGATAAGGGGAATCCGGCGATGACAAAGACGGCCGTTATGAAAAAGCCAAAAGCGAACGGGGAATCCGTTGCTGATCCCATGCTGCCGCGGCCTTTCCGCGTCATGAAGATCAAGCAGGAATTATCGGACATTTACACACTTGATCTGCAGCCCGAAGGCGGCGGCAAGTTTTCCTTCAAGCCCGGCCAGTTCAATATGCTGTACGTGTACGGCGTGGGCGAAGCGCCGATCAGCATCAGCGGCGATCCGTCCAAACCGAACGTTCTTGTTCACACAACGCGTTCCGTCGGCAAAGTTTCGGCGGCTTTGAACGCGCTTAAGGCGGGCGATACTGTCGGGGTGCGCGGCCCGTTCGGGACGGAATGGCCCGTCGCGCAGGCGGAAGGGAAAGATTTGCTTTTCGTGGCGGGTGGCGTCGGATTGGCCCCGCTGCGTCCCGCGATTTATTATGCCATGAACAACCGCAGAAAGTTTGGCGTTTTGACGGTTCTATGTGGCGCTCGCACGCCGGAAGATATGTTGTTTATGCAGGAAGTGACGGAGTGGCGAAGCCGCCTTGACATGGAAGTTCTATTGACGGTTGACCGTGCGACGGGGGCCTGGAAAGGCCGCGTTGGTGTCGTGCCCAAGCTTATCACGCATGGCAGCTTCGACCCGGCCAAAACTGTAGCCTTTGTTTGCGGTCCGGAAATCATGATGCATTTCACCGGCAAGGCTTTGCTGGATGCGGGTCTTCCGGCCAGCCAGTTCTATCTCTCCATGGAACGGAACATGAAATGCGGCGTTGGGCTTTGCGGCCATTGCCAGTGGGGTCCAGATTTCATCTGCAAGGATGGCGCGGTGTACCGTTATGACACGATTGCATCCGCTTTAGGCATCAAGGAGCTTTAAAATGAAAAGTTCAAAGAAAGCCGCCGTAAAAAAAGCGCCGGAAACATCAAAACCGCCGGCCCGGCTCAAGCCGAAGATCGCGGTGTGGAAATTCTCTTCCTGCGACGGATGCCAGTTAAGCCTGTTGGATTGCGAAGATGAGCTTTTAGCTGTCGTTGGCGCGATCGAAATCGGTTATTTTCTTGAAGCGACGCGGGCTGTGATCGCAGGGCCTTATGACGTGTCGTTGGTCGAAGGGTCGGTGACAACGCCGCACGATATCGAAAGACTCAAGAAAATACGGGCGCAATCGAAAATTCTCGTCACCATCGGCGCGTGCGCGACGTCGGGCGGGATTCAGGCGCTTCGCAATTTTGCCGATGTGGTCGAATACACCCGGGTGGTTTATGCGCATCCGGAATATATCCATACGCTGGAAACATCGACCCCCATCAAGGACCATGTTCAAGTTGACTTTGAGCTGCGCGGATGCCCGATTAACAAGTACCAGCTGATTGAGGTCATTAACGCCCTGATCAATAACCGGGCGCCAAACATTCCGCACTACAGCCAGTGCATGGAGTGCAAACGGGCCGGGACGGTCTGTGTGATGGTGTCGCGGGGGATTCCCTGCCTTGGTCCGGTTACGCAGTCGGGTTGCGGTAATCTTTGCCCTGCATCGGATCGCGGTTGTTACGGATGCTTTGGCCCCATGGAAACGCCGAACACCGGCAGTTTGACCAAACAGCTTTCAAAGATGGGCATGGATCGTCGCAGTATTCGCGATTTCTACCGGAACTTTAACGCCAATGCCGAAGCTTTCCGTAAGGCTGGCGATTAAGGGCGCAAAGGAGAGGAAACGGACATGACGGCCAAGAGCAAGAAAGCCAGCAGCAAAAAGCCATCCGGAAAAAAGGATACGAAAGCCGGAACGCGCCTTATTAAGGTCGATGAGCTTTCACGCGTGGAAGGCGAAGGCGCTTTAACTGTCCGGGTCAAGGACGGCGAAATCAAGGAAATCAAATTCCGCATTTTCGAGCCGCCGCGGTTCTTTGAGGCGTTCTTGCGCGGCCGCAGTTATGCCGAAGCGCCGGATATCACTGCGCGCATTTGCGGTATTTGCCCCTTGGCTTATCTAATGAGTGCCGAACAGGCGATGGAACAGGCTTTGGGCATTCAGGTGACAAAACCCATCCGCGACCTGCGCCGCATCATGTACTGCGGTGAATGGATCGAAAGCCACGTGCTTCACGCGGCGATGTTGCATGCGCCTGACTTTTTGGGCCTTGATGACATTCTTCAGCTGGCGGCGAAAAACAAGGCCGTGGTGGAGAAGGCGCTAAAGCTCAAAAAGCTCGGCAACGATCTTTTGGAAGTCATTGGCGGCGGTCGGGCTATTCACCCGATCAACACGCGCGTTGGCGGCTTTTATAAGATCCCGCGCAAAGCCTCATTGCGGAAATTGATCGATCCCTTGAAATGGGGCATTGAGGCCGCGATCGACATCACCAGGCTTTTCGGCACGTTCGATTTTCCGGATTACGAGTACGACTATCATTGCGTATCGCTGCGTCATCCGGACGAGTACGCAATTGTCGAAGGGCGTATTGTCAGCAATCACGGTATCGACATTCCGGTTAAAGAGTTCTTCGATCACTTCTATGAAGAGCATGTCGAGCACTCTAACGCGCTGCATGGGCGCACCAAGGTTTACAATAAGCCGTATCTTGTGGGGCCGAACGCGCGTTACAACAATAACTACAATCAGCTATCCAAGCTTGCGAAGTCGGTGGCAAAGGATGTTGGTTTGGGGGCGAAATGCAACAATCTCTATAAGAGCTTGCTTGTTCGCATGATCGAGACGCTTTATGCCTGCGAAGAAGCTTTGCGGCTCATTCAGAACTATGAGGAGCCGGATCGTCCCTTTGTCGAAGCCAAAGTCAGAGCCAGCGAGGGGACGGGGTGCACGGAAGCGCCGCGCGGCATTTGCGTGCATCACTACAAGATGGATGACCGCGGCTTGATCGTGAAGGCGAACATCGTGCCGCCCACGGCGCAGAACAATCCGCAGATTGAGCGCGATTTGCTTGGCGTCGTGAAAAAGAACCTGCACATGGACGACGAGTCCCTGAAACTGCGGTGCGAGCAGACGATCCGGAACTACGACCCGTGCATTTCCTGCGCAACGCATTTTCTCAATCTGAAAGTGATCCGGGAGTAGGAAGCAGGGATCAGAGGTCAGGGATCGGAAACCGGAAATCAAAGGTGACGCAACCCTTGCAAACAGGTGTTGAGCGGTACCGCTGCTCGGACGCAACAGGTTCCCCGATCGCGCCGTATGGGCACGCAACCGGAATTTGGCCTCCTAGAAAATACCCTCCCCTTGCGGGAGGGTCGAAATCGTTTTAACGATTTCGGGGAGGGGTCAAAGCTGCTCTGAACGGTGACGCAACCCTTGCAAACAGGTGTTGAACAATTCCGCTGCCCGTGCTGAACAGGTTCCTCGGTCGCGCCGTATAGGCACGCAACCGCATTGACGTGTTGTTTTTTAGTCAGGAGCTTATATGCCCCCCAAGTTTCTCTTTCTCGGTGTAGGAAATCGCGATCGCGGCGACGATGGCGTCGGGCCGCTTCTTGCTGAAAAGCTTTTGAAAAACAAAGTGTTGAAAGAGCTCGGGGTCGATATTTTACCGCACAGCGGCGAGGGCGCATCGCTCATGGATCTCTGGGAAGGCACGGAAAAAACGGTGATTGTCGACTCGATGAAATCAGGGTTAAGTGTAGGAAATATAAGGCGTTTTGACGCGCGTGTTGATCGTCTTTCCGGCGGGACTTTTTACTACTCGAGCCATCTGTTCAGTTTGGCGGAAGCCGTTGAAATGGCTCGGCAATTGGACCGCTTGCCGTCTTCGCTGATCGTCTACGGCATTGAGGGCGGCGCGTACTCGTTCGGTGCCGGGCTGTCATCGAAAGTAGCTAAGGCCTTGCCCGGTCTTGCAAAAACGATTTGCCGCGAGTTTACCGATGCATGAAATGTCACTCTGTGAGAGCATTCTTCGTATCCTTGAAAAACAGGCCGAAAAAGAAGGTTTCCAGCGCGTCCTCAAGGTTAAAATACTCATCGGTGAACACGCCGGCGCGAGCGAGGAATCGCTGGCCTTCTGCTTTCCCTTTGTAACCAAAGGAACTTTGGCCGAAGGCGCGGCGTTGGAATTCAATCGAACCAAGGGCTGTGATCTGAAAGTGGATGAGCTGGACGTGGAAGAAGAATGAGAAAGAATAAAGATTTTAAAACAGAAAGTTACATGCTCAAAGCTTTGCTAACGCAGTGCCGCGTGCAGCCTTTTGGAATTTTTTCGCCAGCAAGAAGAATAGCGCGGGTTGTTGAATCATAGTTAAAAGGAAATTGAACCTGGTTCCAACCAGCGTTTATCCATGAAGACTCTAGATCCTTGGGTTCTGTTTTTTGTGAACAGCCAATGACAACTTCGGTTTTTTTGGGGATTGAGTATTGTATACCGTCGATAGTAAGGCTTGTGCATTGCGTCGCCGTATGCACGAACAAAACAGCCTTCATTTTTTGATCATATTCGGCCCGGTAAGTAAAAGCCTGGGGGTTAAAGTTTCTATCGCCTGTAATTTCCTTAGCTGTTCCCCACAAGGCATGCATCAATTTTTTCATGCCACGTCCTTGATATTTGGCTTCTGCAGAGGGTGGGTCCGTTTCCGAATCAACTGTCGCTAATAGAAGAGCTTCAAAATTCGTTGCCTTTCCAAAGTTAACAAGGAGTTTTTCAAGAGAAACGCTTTGTGAAAATAGGCCGTTATCGTTTTTATAACTAATGGGATGTTGTCCTATAGTGTCTCCGAAGAGAGTCATAACGACAAGCTTATTATTCGTATAACTCGTTAAATCAAAGGGCTTGGTAAAGTCGCCCACAATATATTTTGCGGTTAGTGTCGGAATTCTTTGTTGAATTAACGACGCTCCAGAAAGAGCGAATCCAGCATTAATATCAAAGGCAATATATTCCTGTGCTTCGCAAGCTCGAGCAAAGATCAAATCTTTTGAAGATATGGATGGATAAGGGCCGCACCCCATGCTGACATGCACAATACCGTTTTTCTTGCTTTTTCTTGCTATCGAAAAAAAATTTTGAAGAGCTTTTATATTTCTTTCTAAGAAACTGACCTCTGAAGCAGGAATGTTATAGCTAGTGTCCGAAATGCCTGAAAATAAGTTTTCAGCTATTTCTGCGCCGCTTTGATAGAAACCAGAAGGAACTCGCGGTGAATATAAAAATTTTGCCCAGTCGACACAATAACGATCTTTGGGATTGTCCCTGACTGCTTGGCCCCATTTAATAAGTTCGGCCTTGAAAGCTGCATCCATAGGTGACTCGCGATCCGAACCAATATCATTCCTCGCCATGATATCCAACAATGGCGTTCTGATTTCTTCTAATGGTGAACTATCTAAAGCAACATTCATTTCTTAGTCCTTATCGATTTTCTCATTTCACTTTTCTGGCATTCCGCCAGAGAATGTCAAACTGTTCCCGGTACGCTTTCGCTACTAAGGGCGATGAGATGACTACAATTTTAGGCGCCCCATGTTCTGTAAAAAGGATCACTGCAAACTTATCCCCATAAACATAGAATGGAACTGTTACAATGCCATCTACACCGCTCCACCTGTACTCAATGTAATAACTGTTAGGCGCTGTATAATAATCTTTCTCTCCGGTCAGAACCCTAACTTTAATATTTTGTATTTTATTCATTCTTTCAACATGAACATCGGCATAGTTCCCAAGGTGCTCAACAAAAAGCTTATCATCAACATTACTAACACAAATTGGCTTATTTCCACCTTCAGCAGCGGCTTTATCACAGGCTGCCTCATAAACATCGTCCATAAATTTCTTAAAACCTTCAACACCGTCAAATATAACAACGGGACTACTGTGTAATCTTACACCCTCATAGTCGGTAAACTCAACACCGTGTATAGCAAAGGCCCTTTCAATCGCAGCTGCAGTCGCCTCTTGCGGTTTGAACGTACCGTGCTCAATGTTCTTGATTGTTTCCGGCGAGATACCAGCAGCCTTTGCTAATTCGGCGCGTGTCCAATCCAGCAATCCTCGAGCGGCACGTAGTTGAGCGGCTGAAATCATCGAATATGCTACCCTAGTGTTTTCTTCTAAACCGTAGTATGGTCAGAACTTAACGTTTTTAGGTTATCCGCATCAAGCGGCACAATACTTTCATCGCTCTTTTCGAGCAAATTTAGCGGTTTATAGCGGCATCGTTTCTTTTTCGAAATATTAATTTTTTATAGGGTATTAGAAGGCTATAAGCAACTAAATAATGGTATTTACTTGCAAAATATAGGTATATCTTAAGAGGTTATAGAAGGGATAGACGTTATTTTCGTACCTCTGCTAGGGTTAATTCAGATCCAAATCTTCCAAGCGTTAACGGCCATTAGTTATTAGTTATTACATGTGTTGATTGAGGATATTAAGGATGCCCAAAGCCCCGCCCGAGACAATTGCTGCGACACCGTCTCAAGCGTCGGAAAAGACAGACGCCGATTCGTCCACGGCGAAAGCCGAAGGATGGATGCAGTATAATCCTTCTTCAAGTCAGGTCATAAACGCGCTTGAGATGACATCCATTACAGCGCTGGTTGCTTATGTCGTCCACATAACCGGACAGACCGAGTTCAGCGTCGAGCGCCAGTTCGCCGACCGCTTCAATATTCCTAACCTCAAATGCCTGCCCGCCGAACTTTACGACGACGCCATCCGTTATCTGGTCGATCAAGTGCCTCAATCCGCGCCGCCTCCGGCCTGATTTTAGCCATAGACTTCGTCAATCTTTTTTGAAAGAGTCGCCGCGTGAGTTCACGCACAACAAGAGGCCATACCATGAGACGCTTTCTTTCGATCCTTTGCGCGGTTTTGCTTATTCCCATGGCCGCGAACGCCTTGGTTCAGGTTGCGCCCGCGGGCGATAAAGCTAAAGCCGTGGCCGATAACAACATGTTCGCTGCCGATCTCTACGCGCAGTTGCGCACGGCGACGGGCAATCTCTTTTTCTCTCCCGAAAGCGTTTCGATGGCGCTGGCCATGACTTATGCGGGCGCGCGCGGCGATACGGCGGCCGAAATGGCCAGTACCCTGCATTTCTCGTTGCCGCAGGAAAAGCTGCACCCCGCCATGGCGGACCTGTTGCGCGAACTTAACGGCAAGGGCGAAAAGCGCGCCTATCAGCTTAAAATGGCGAACGCCCTTTGGCTTGAGAAAGATTACCGTTTTCTCGATAGCTATCTGAAACTGACGCAAGCCCATTATGATGCCGGGCTGAACAAGGTGGATTTTAAAGGCGCCCCCGAGCCTTCGCGCCAAAAGATCAACGAGTGGGTGGAAGAGCAAACAGCTGACAAGATCAAGGATCTGATTCCGTCAGGGCTTATCAACGATCAAACGCGGCTTGTGTTGACGAACGCGGTTTATTTTAAAAGCGCATGGGAAAATCCTTTCGAAAAAAGCATGACAAAGGACGAGGATTTTTTCGTCACGTCCGCGCAAGTTGTGAAAACGCCGCTTATGCAACATACAGGTTATTTTAAATATTATGACGGCGGGACATTTCAGGCGATTGAGATACCTTATCAAAACAACGATCTGTCCATGGTCGTTTTTCTGCCGAAAGAGAAAGACGGGCTGGACGCGTTTGAGAAATCTTTGACCGGCGAACGTTTGCAGGAATGGCTTGGCAAGTTGACGTCGAGCGTTAATGCCGCCATCACCTTGCCAAAGTTCAAGACGGAGTCGTCTTTCCTGATGGCCGAAACGCTGAAGTCCATGGGCATGAAGAAGGCCTTTGTCTTCGGCCATGCAGACTTTTCCGGCATGGCGGACACGAAAGAACTGTTTATATCTGAAGTGATCCACAAGGCTTTTGTGGATGTGAACGAGGAGGGCACCGAAGCCGCGGCCGCGACGGGCGTTCTTACGGATTTAAGTGAAGAGCGCATGCCATCGAAGCCTGTTATCTTTCGTGCCGATCATCGGTTTATTTTCCTCATCCGCGACACGCGCTCGGGCAGCATTCTTTTTATGGGAAGGATGGCAAATCCGGCGGGGTGAGGGAGAGGGGTTTGTTTAGCATTCAGGGATCAGTTATATTTTTCTTCTCCTCCTTAAGGAGGAGAAGATGCAAAAACTTGTCGTTACGAAGTAA
>CAYNLV010000047.1:0-9865 GCA_964398175.1 uncultured Rhodospirillaceae bacterium | reverse complement strand
GCGGCAGGCGTGAACTTGAGTTTCTTTTCTTTCGCGGTCTTGCCGTTGCCGGTGTTGTTGTCGGCGGCATAACTGGTCGGTTTAGCCGGAGGAAGTTGTTCGGGTTTGATTTCACCGGAGACGCATTTCAACACCATATCGAGATGTTCGTTTTTTTTGTAACGATGTTGGGCGACAAGATGGCAGAAGGTAATTACGTCGTTCAAAAAAACAGCAAATTTGTTTGAAGACCCTTGAACCGTGATTTTCGGAAGTTTTCTTCCCTCTGTGGCGGTGGACAAATCGCCGATGCGATCGCGGATTCTTCTCAGGTAATACCCATTATCCTCCACCAAGCGCAGATATGCGCTGCGGCCGGATTTCAGAAAGTGAATGGTTTGGCACGGCTGAACGCTTGGATCTGAGCAGGCGGTCTGAGTAATATAATCTTCAAAGACCGGACTATCTTCAAGCGCTTTAATTGTTATTTTTTCAGAAGAGGGGACGGGGTAGGTACTCGTATTGGAAGCGTTACCATTTTTTTTATTTTTCATTTTTTTTCTCCGAATTAATTTAGCAACTGAACAACCGTAATAAAGGCATGAAAGCAGAGCAGATCTGAGTCGGAAAGAACTATTCTAAATTGAGCGAATTATTTTGGTGTGAAGCGCGAGTTATCAACAGTTTTTTATATGGGCATTAACCATACTTAGAATTATTCTGAAAATTGATGTTGTTTTGCTGGTCGGTTTAACCAGAGTATGAACTTGTGATTAATGCCGGTCTGATCTGTGCCACGCGGATAAGACAGAAAGACAGAAAGACAGAGAGCAACAAACTCGACTCAGATATCAGGTTTGTTATATAGGTGTCGTTCATCCAATCCCTTTTACTGGCAAGTACGTCCCGATTTTAAGGGGTGTTTTCCAATGCAGAAAAATCGTATAGACTAGCTTGAGAAGGCAGGAAGTGTTTGTTTATAATGGGTTAGGTTGTTCTTTTTGTGCTAAGGAACTCAAGGCAGGGCTCGGGAACTTGACGAAAAAACAGCCCGCGCGCGGGGGCGCGTAAAACAATTGAGGCCTGCAGCCGTTGTGCTAAAGGTTTTGCGTTGCGGAGACGTGGCCGCTTGTCCGCCGAAGCCTTGTATCTTCTGAACTCCGGATTAAGTCTGGAGGAGGCGCAAGGCGAAGGCGGAAGAGGCTGTCCGCGCGAAGCGCTTAATATGATAGAGATCTTCAGCAGGTGCGCTAAAGGTATTGTGTTGCGGAGACGTGGCCGAGAGGCTGAAGGCGGCGGTTTGCTAAACCGTTGTACGGTTGTAAAGCCGTACCGAGGGTTCGAATCCCTCCGTCTCCGCCAGTTTCTTAGGCATGGGGCAAATGCCCCATGCCTAAGAAAATAGGGAAGCGGGATTTGAACCCGAGAAGAGGGTTTGACGAAACAGTCCGGGGGACTGTTTCGCGCGAGGCCAAAGGCCGAGGTCGAGCGATAGCGAGACCAAAAACATGCCGGTGCATGTTTTTGCAATCCCTCCGTCTCCGCCAGACTTTACTATTCGGAAGGCATGCCAACTATCGCCTCTATCAAGAGGTTCAAAAATGGATATTGAAGAGTTTCAGTTAAGGCAAAAGGCGCGCGATAGCTTGCCGTGGTGGCTAAAGGTCATCATGCCAACAACGTTCTTGTTTTTTACATTTTGCGGCGCTTTTCTTGTTTGCTTCTTCGCGTCGATTCTTTACGCGCATTCACATCCAAATTTTTCTTCATTGTTTTTAGACAAAGACCTTAATGTGGCATGCTTAATTGTTTTGTTTTGCTCCTTCATTGTAGGATTGTCAGTAAGTCTTTTTCTTTCAAATTATGTTCTTCGGAGAATTGCGCCCATTCGCAATATTCTTGATGCTGCGGCTCAAGGTGTGCCGGGAGCGGGGTATGAAAATGCAATAAGATTTGCAGGAAAGTTTTTTATCTATGGCGCAGTGCCAGCCCTGTTCGTTTTGATAGTAGCTGTCTTAGTTTAATAAAATAGTTGGACTCGCATATTGATTGAGGATTTTAGGACTTCTTCTCACTCTTCAGCGTAATCGGCGTATCGGGCAGGCAGAGTTGCCAGCGGTCGCGCCATTCGGGCCGGACGTAATTGACTTCCAAAAGACGCCGGACGCCAACAATTGGTCGTTTTTCAAAGCCATGGAATGTCGTTTCGCTTCGCACGAAGATCACGGCTCGATTGAAATCTGCCGGCCCACGAGCCACCCATTTCTGATCGGGATCGTAGATGTCCGTTCCCCAGTTTTTTGCTTCGGGGCCGGTGCAAAGATAAATCACCATCGAAAACAGCTTGGCGGTGATATCCGGATGCGGTTTCAGCCACATGCCGTCGGTATCCTGCATGTACTCAATCCGCAGAAAACTGCCTTCGAGATCCTTGCGGGAACGGCTAAGCACTTTTTGGAATGTCCGCGCGACGTCCGGGCGCTGAAACGCGTCAACAAAAGCCTTCACGGCCGGGAAGTCTTCCTGAAGCTTGGGCGTGAAGAAAGTGCGCTTCCGGTTATTCTCGCCCAAATCACGAACGCCGCCCCACTCGGCAATTTCCGGCGGCTTGATCGGAAGAACAAGAATGCCAACACAAAGACTCTCAGGTAGTGTGTTTTTCAAAACCCACCACGTATAAGGCTGGTCGTCGCGCTAGGCATTTTTCAGGGCCTTGATGAAATGCCGTGCGATTTTCGCCGGGTCAGGTACTTGCGGGAATGCCGTAAATACCCCTTAACGTTTGCTTGGAATGAATCCCCAGATGTTTTTGGGCAGAATTTTCAAAATCTTATTCAGGAAAGGTACGGATTTAACGAAGGCGCTTAGACCGTGGCGGAAATACTCGCTCCGAACATAGGCTTCGGAATCACAGTAGCACAGTTGCAGGCTCATGCGGGGTCCCTTCTGCGGCAAAAAGCCGTGCCATGATTTTTCGCCGACTTTGAACATCAGCATGCAACCGAATTCAGGGGCGAACTCGAATTCGTAATCGTTTCGGTCTGAGCTCCTCAAAATACGTAAATGGCCGCGTTCGTAGGGCCACTCGCGGGTGAAACCAACGAGAATGGTCACAATCTTATGTTTTGAATCGTTGTGTGCGTAGCCTTCATTATAGTGACCTGTTGTATTACCCATCATGACAATACAAGGCGGATTTTTGCTCAGGTTTATGTTGAACTTCTTTTCGACGATCTTGCGAAAGCGCACGCTCAACAGGTCATCTAGGACTTTTTGGAATTCCGGGCCGCGATTCAGGCGTGGAAGGCCGAAATAGCTGACGATCGGGTAACTTCCGCGTGTCGGGATAGTCGGTGCATCGGCTAAAACCTTGTCCAAATGGATGTTTGGGATGGCGTCTGGTATATAGCCCCATTCATACGGCTCTTTCTTGATTTCGAGCCTCTCGATAGCCTTCTCGTCGAGGTAATTGAATGGCGGATCGTTATTAAGCATAGCGTAGCCCTTTCACATCAGCCGGGTTTGGATGTGTTCACTTGATGGTAAAATGGTTTGTCCTTTGGATAGCGGGATGATCAGCAAAACTCGATGGTAAATTAGGGGTTCCTGTCGCCGTTAATTCAGGCGCCAAAAAGTCATTAAGATCCTCGGGATCAAAGTCGTAAGTGCCGGTCTTAAAAGGTTTTGGTAGGCGATTGGTAAGGTAACTAACCGTATGAAACAAACACCGGAAAACTGAACCAGACATGGCTCTCCCTTTTCTTGGACGGAAGGTATAGACACCAATAAAACCATGCCTCTTCTATCAGGGGCTATGTTAAACCGCAATTGAGCCAAGCCAACGTGCTGATATTTAACTAAAAATCAGGGAGGCTTGGCGCGTTGTTGGGGGCGACTCCTACGCCCTCAATCTCGATGAGCCACTCCGGCCGGCAGACGGGGCCTTGCACGATCAAATACGGGATAGAAGGAAAACGGTTGGCTATATACGCATCAATGTTTTCATAATCGGCCGGGTCGCGCAGGTAGACAATAAAATACATCATGTCGTCAAGCGTTGCACTGGCGGACAATTAAGAGGCCTTTGTCGGATAGGGAAAAAGCTAGCCTGTTAAAGATTGTTGCAAGGGTTTATTCGGGCACGCTCCCGTTCCGTCCAAGTCGCACTGACACGCAGTTTCAGAATCGCAGAAATCACATAGAGCAAATGGCTCTGGCAAAATAATCTGATGCCGATCGATGCGAAAGCCGTTTGCGCGGAACGTTTGAAGGATGCGCGAAAAAGTCTCCGGCTTGATGTTCAACCAGGCGGCGATTAGCGATTTATCGAACGGCAAGTTAATCGGCCTTCCGTCCAATCCGGTTTCCAAACATAAATCCAGAAAGAAACGCCCCACACGTTGCGTAGCGGTTCGGAGCGTAAGCTGTTCAAAATGATCGATGCGGCGCTGCGTATGGCGGGAGGATGTCATAAGCGCATTCAGCGCCAGATCTTTATGCCGCACGATGTGATCGCGAAAGGTATTTGCCGGGATGGCAAGGAGCCTGGCTTTTGTTACGGCGCGAACGCTCACGGGACTGGGGCCTGCGTTGAGAATGTCGGTGTCTAAAAAAACTTCACGTTTGCCAAGGATTTCCAAGATGGCCTCTTCGCCTTCGGCGGTGCCCCTGAATATCTTTACCCAGCCATCGAGAATGATATAGAAACGTGCGGCCGGTTCGCCCTGCATAACAATCAGGCTTCCCTTGTCGTGAGGGGCAACCCGCGCGGGACGAAGCAAGCTTCGTAAAACGGCAATATTAATGCCTTTAAATAAAGGCAAAGACTTTAAGATCTCAAAATAGCCTTCAACTTCAGGATCAAGTGGCTGGTTCGCCGGCGCTATCACGACGGGATCGCTGTTTTCATCTGTAAGTTGTTCCGCCAATTCTTTGGCAACGATGTGCAGCATATCCATTTTGGCGCTGAAAATGGCATACCAGTCCGAAGCTGCAAATGTCCTTAATGCGGAAACAGGTCGGTTGCCGGCCATGATCGAGTCATTGATATCATCGCAGAAAACGATAAGCGCTTCATCGCCTTTGGTGGCAGAGAGGATTTGACGTTGGGTTTCGTCCGCAAGCCCGAGAAACAAACGCTTGTAAGCTTGTTGTTCATTAATAAGATTCTGGAGCCGATGAACGAGGTCAAAATCGTCATGCCATCCGGGCACAGTCATCTGGATCCCGACTTCGCGCTGTTGGCCAAGGCTTTCTTTCCATTGCAGCAGATAGGTCAATGCGCTGATCTTCGCGGGTCCGTTACGGGTATTGCTGATCATAAGCTCAAGCGCGAGATCGAGCGCAGGTGTAATTAAATTGTCAGTGTAATGTGACACAGCATCGGACGGCTTGATGTAATGCGCGGCGATATACTCGCGTTGTCCGGGTAAGGCTTGCAGGGACCGGAGCAGGGGCGGGAGTTTTCGCGTATGGCGCAGGATGTCGCGGATTTTTTCGGCGGCCATGTCCGTAAGCGCAAACTGACTTTTCATGCCGATCGAAACAAGTTCGCCCTTGCTTCCGAGATAGAGCGTGGCCAACCCGCGTTCTTTTTGAACGTTATGAAAAAGCTCAAGACAAGAAACGAGATGGTGAGACAAGAGAAACCTGAGGGAAGGCAGTAAGTTCGGAAGGACGAATGAACAATTATTAGTCCGAATGATGCATGAAAAAAAGTGATTCGCTTGATTTGGGTCAAAGTATAGGATAGACGGAATCGCGGACTTTTTTCCGGCTCCAACACGTTTATTCTTCTTTCTTTTCCATAGGAACAAAACATGGCGCACGACGGCTTGCCAGCGCCCTTAGCCGAGGGAGCAATGCGAATTTTGCCGCCACCTCTCTTTGCGCGCCTGTTGCAGGCGTTGGTCTGCCGGATGAAGCGCCGCCATCCTCGTTTGTTTGCCAACTTGGCGCGGCTTGAGAACGCCGTGATCCGTATCGAACCGGAAGGATTGCCTTACCCATTTGTTTTAAGAACCGGGAAGACAACCGAAGTCTTAAGTTTAGCGCTGCAAAAAATGAAAAAGCCGGATGCCTGCATTCGCGGTTCGCTTCAGGAGCTTTTGGATATGCTGGAAGGGCGCTCGGATGGCGATACGCTCTTCTTTTCGCGGGATCTGGTCATTACAGGCGATACGGCGCTCATCGTCGCTCTTCGCAATACGTTGGATCGCGAGGAAATCAGGCCGATGGAGGATATTCTGTCGTTATTCGGACCTTTCGCCAAACCGGCTGGCCGCGCGGTTGTCATCCTTGATCGGCTGGCCCGCAAGATACGTGAGGAAATGGCAGCGGCGTGAAAGAGGCATCCTATCTTGAGCTTGTTTGTCCCGCTGGCACGCCCGCTGCCCTTCGTGCGGCCATCGATGCGGGCGCTGACACTGTCTATTGCGGCTTTCGGGATTGCACCAACGCGCGAAACTATCCGGGCCTGAATTTCGATGAAGATGAAATGGAGGAAGGGATTGCGTATGCGCATGCGCGCGGGCGCAAAGTGCTTGTAGCGATCAATACATTTCCGCGCGCGGGCAAATTGAAGATGTGGCACCGCGCCATTGATGTGGCATCCGGCTTGGGCGCGGATGCGGTCATTCTCGCCGACATAGGGCTTTTCGATTATGCGTTTCGCCGCCATCCGAAATTGAGATTGCATTTATCGGTTCAGGCCGCCGCCTCCAATCCCCTTTCGATCGCTTTTTACCGCGACAACTTCGGCGCCAAGCGCGTTGTTCTGCCGCGCGTGCTTTCGGTCGAGGAAGTGAAAGAGCTTGTCGCCGCCATCAAAATGGAAACCGAGGTTTTTGCTTTCGGGAGCGTCGGGCCGATGTCGGAAGGACGGTGTTTTCTCTCATCTTACATCACGGGACTTTCGCCAAGCAGCGAAGGCGCATGTGCGCCTGCCACCCATGTGTCCTATAAAGAGAAGGGCGAGTGCATGCTGTCATGCCTTGGCGGTGTAACCTTGAACATCTTCAAAAAGGATGAGCCCGCCGCCTATCCAACGCCATGCAAAGGCCGGTATGTCACAAACGGCAAGGCTTCGTATCTGTTTGAAGAGCCTATCGGTTTGAATGCCATCGATATACTGCCTCAGCTTAAGGCCGCAGGCGTGACGGCCCTGAAAATCGAAGGGCGGCAAAGGAGCCGCGCCTATGTCACGCAAGTCGTCAGCGGGTTTCGTAAGGCGCTTGATGCATTGGCGCATGACGAGAAGGCGATTATAGCGAATGACCTGAAGAGCATTGCCGAAGGCGGACGCGAAACATTCGGCGCCTATAAAAAGGGGTGGCGATGAAAATGCCGCTGAAGCCCTTGCTTACCCTTGGCCCCCTCTACTTCCACTGGGAACCGGAGAAGAGGAGGGACTTTTACTACCGCATGGCCGATGAAGCAGATGTCGATGTCGTGTATCTTGGCGAGACGGTCTGTTCCAAAAGGGAGCCTTTCTTCGAGCCTTATCGGCAAAAGGTCATGGAGCGCCTCAAGAAGGGAGGGAAGCAGGTTGTTATTTCAACCTTGGCTCTTGTTACCACTGAGGGCGAAGTTGCGGCAATCAGACAATACGCGAAGAGCGGGCTACGCGTAGAAGCCAACGATGTGGCGGCCGTAGAGATCTTGGCCGGAAAGCCTTTTGTCGTGGGGCCTTTTATCAATGTCTTGAACGAGGGGACCCGCGATTTTCTCGTCGGGCAGGGCGCTTCGCGCATCGTCTTTCCGGTTGAGGCCCCCGGAACATCCATTAAGACTATAATAACACAACACTACAGCAAAACAAATAAGAATAAGACTAAGAATAAAACTAATTCTAGAAAACCCATCGAAACGGAAGTCCTTGTCTTCGGACGTCAACCCCTTTCGATCGCAATGCGATGCTACGCGGCGAGGGCGCACGGACTGAAAAAGGACGCTTGCAAGTTTTCGTGCGGAAAATATCCGGATGGATTGACGGCGGAGACGGTCGATGGTCAAAAACTTTTGACCGTGAACGGCACGCAAACCATGACGCATGGGTATGTCGCGCTCCTCAAAGAATTAGGGGAAATGCAAAAAACGGGCGTTACGCATTTTCGATTGTCGCCGCATGATATGGATATGGTTCAGGTGGCGGCGCTGTACCGGGCTATGCTGGATGGAATAATGACCCCAAAAGCTGCCGAAACAAAGCTACGTAAAACCCTTGCGCCAATCCCGCTCATCAACGGTTTCTATTATGGCAAAGAGGGGATGGCGTGGATCGGATGATTGTCAGTGTCTTGTCGAAGAGGGTCCTGGCAGGCGTTGGATGGCATTGACGATATGCCGCCGCGCTGAATTGCCGGAAAGCGCCGATCTGAGGGTTTCGGCCAATATTTTGAGATTATCTTTCTTCAGGTGCTGCCTTTGGGCCGCTCTCTCCGCGACAGTTTCGGCGGCTTGCAGGGTTTTATCCGGCGCGGCCGTAGAGAGCCTGCTGAGAATTTCCACGAGATCCTGATAGGCCACAAAACGAGGCAATTCTTCCAAGGTCCCGAACATAGCCCCGGCCACGATAGGGATGACATGCTCATAATCGGTGTCTGAAAGGGCCTGTTTGGCTCTTTCGTGCTGGATCAGGGCATAGGGGCTCTTGGGGTCTTTAAGTAATGCCCGCAGGGTTTCGTTATAGGATTCAACGGCGGGCGAGAGCGGGGGAGAAAATGTGTTTGTCATAATGCGCTTCATAGAACAAAAAAGAAAGTAAGGGCGTTAGCATAAAAAGCAAAACAAAATATATTGTTCTACTGTATTTGTTTGGGGCAAGTAAAAACAAGTAACCAAAATATTAGCCTTATTTCCAAGGTTTTTTTACTTAATCGGGATTCGAAGTGCGGCGCGAAGGGAATCGCGATTCGGGATTCGGCAGCGTAAAAGAGGAGTCCGGGGCTGTGGATAAACGGGGTTAAATTTTTTTGTTTCCCATGCATGATTCATGCTAACTTTGATCCGTCCGCGAACCGATACGCAGACCGGCTTGGAAAGGCCCCATGGGAGCGCTTCCCGTTAACTTTTTTGAGCCGTTAATGTTAACTTTTCTTTTTGGACGTTTTTGATCTTGGTCAAGAGCGGGCACCATATTTTGTGGTTTAATCCACTTGTCTCACCTGCATATAGTAGGTATAGACAATCACCACACAAGATATGCGAGTCAGTTTCAGGAGGATTTTTATGCTCGATAATGCCACGGCACGGGTCATCAATTTTGAGCCGCGTACAACGACAAATGAGCGCCCTGAGCAAGAAAGTGGCACCCGAATCAATTGCTCGGATACGATCGACGAATACCTCTCAAAAGCGGACTGGCGGATCAACGCGAATGCGAACGTAGGCTACAGTCACGCGGGCCTGATCAATAATATTGCGGGCAAAGTAATCGCGAATTTTTGGCTTGATGAAGTCTATGACGCCGAAGAGGGCCGGGCGCATCGCGCGGGCGATTATCACATCCACGATCTGGATAGTCTGTCGGGCTACTGCGCCGGATGGAGTCTGCGCCAGCTGCTGAGCGAAGGCTTCAACGGCGTGCAGGGCCGCGTCTCGAGCCGTCCGCCGCGCCACTTCCGCGAAGCCTTAGGCCAGATGGCCAACTTTCTCGGCATTTTACAGTCCGAATGGGCGGGCGCGCAGGCGTTCAGCTCCTTCGACACCTATCTCGCGCCTTTGGTTTTCCGCGATCAGATGAGCGATGCGGAAATGCGCAAGGCTATCCGCCAGTTCGTCTATAACCTGAACGTGCCCGCGCGTTGGGGCCAGTCGCCGTTCACGAACGTGACGATGGACATCACGGTTCCGGAAGACCTGAAAGACCAGATGCCGATGGCGAAAG
>CAYNLV010000046.1:0-9936 GCA_964398175.1 uncultured Rhodospirillaceae bacterium | reverse complement strand
GCTTGGCATATCCGGAAGAATTTCCCACACCGCCGCGTTATTTATATGTCCGCTGAGCGCTTTATGTACCAGTTTGTCCGTGCGCTGCGTTACAAGGACACAGTTTCTTTTAAGGAACAGTTCCGTTCAGTAGATGTTTTAATGATTGATGACGTTCAATTTATTGGCGGCAAGGAAACAACACAGGAAGAATTCTTCCATACTTTCAATGCGCTCGTTGACCGGAACCGTCAAGTTATCGTTTCAGCCGACAAGTCGCCGCAAGATCTGGACAAAATGGAAGAAAGGTTGCGTTCACGCCTTGGCTGGGGCCTTGTAGCCGACCTGCACCCGGCGAACTACGAATTGCGTTTGGGAATTCTACACGCCAAGGCGGAAAAGCTGGGTTGCAGCGTACCGGACAAAGTCATTGAGTTTCTTGCACACAAGATTACCGCCAATGTCCGTGAGTTAGAGGGCGCATTGAACCGGATTATCGCGCATGCGCAACTTGTGGGCCGCACAATTACGCTGGAAATGACTCAGGAAGTTCTGGCCGATCTGCTTCGCTCGACCGAACGCCGCGTTACTATTGACGAAATCCAGAAAAAAGTGGCTGAGCATTACAATATTCGTCTGGCTGACATGCATTCGGCGCGTCGCGCACGAGCTGTAGCCCGTCCACGTCAAGTCGCGATGTACCTCGCGAAGCAACTCACCCCGCGGAGCTTGCCGGAAATCGGCCGCAAATTCGGTGGGAGGGATCATACGACGGTGATTCATGCTGTGCGCAAGATCGAGGAATTATCCGCCTATGATCCTACGTTCCGCGAGGATGTGGAGCTTTTGCGCCGTTTGTTGCAAGGATAGGGCTAAGGCGCCCTCAATCCCGTCTCGAAATTACGCGGTTTATAACTGAGCAGTTCGAGTCCTTCGCGGCAATCGAAAACCAGATCTTCATTCATACGTTTGAAAACTGAAAAACCAAACGACTTTTCACTGATCACACCAAGTTTCCCTGCCAATTTAAAGGTACAAGACAGCAGTTTTGTTGGCAGGAGGATGGGACGCGGCTTGCGGCCCAAGGCGCGGAACACAGCTTCAACCATATCGAGATAGGTCAATACCTGCCCGCCCGCGATATTGAGCGCTTTATTATATGTGGAAGCGTTACCCAATGCCCCCATAATCGCTTTTGCGACATCATCGGCATGTATCGGCTGGCGCAAACCTTTACCAGGCGCGGCGATAGGGAAAGCGCCAAACCGACGGATAATGTTCGCGATCCGGGTAATGTTTTCGTCAGAGATGCCATCGTAAATAAGAGTTGGACGCAGGATGGTGCAAACGACACTGTTTTTTAGGCACCAAGCATGGAGAAGATTTTCGCCAAGTTCCAGGTTTTCGGCAACCAAACGTTCCTTAGGATCATCACTTGAAGCTTTGCCGAACCGGCTAGTAGAGCTGATAGCAATGATCGACTGCGCGTAAGAAAAACAAGGAAGGCTTCGCGCCAAGACCCAAATGGGAACCAGACTGATGATGATAGCGCCTTTTGGCGCTTTCCATCCTTTCGCATCGGTAAGGTCGATTGTAAGCGTGCGAAACCCTTCGGCAATCTTTGCAGGCTGGCGCGAAACAATATCGGCGTTCAAGCCATCGTCCGCGAGACGTTTCAATAGATAAGGTGCGACAACGCTGCGTCCGCCTAAAATTACAATCGGTGTGCTTTTCATAATGGATTCCTATAGAAAAACGTCGACATAGATGTTTATGATAAACTCACTACTATATGATTAAGGGATTTGATAATAATTGGTCTGGGCCGCCTAATTTCGCTTACATAAATTAACCATCTAACCATTTGAACAACAAACAAAAAACATTTATTATGCGATTATATTAAGGCATATATCATAAAAAAGTCTGGAAGGTATAAGGCGTGATTTATGTACAAAGAACGATGGAAAATTGATGGTTTGCCGTGGGATCAATTTGATCCTGGTATGTTATCACCGGATACGCTGCGCTTAATCAAAGCTGCGGCAATGGTTGAATTTGGCGCAGACCGGTATGAAAAATATCTGCGTAATGTTTTTGCCAAAGATCCGATTTTTCAGCGCGCGGCAAAATACTGGGCGGCGGAAGAAATCCAGCATGGAGAAACGCTTGGGCGTTATGCCGAACTCGCGGATCGCGATTTCAGTTTCAAGCGGGCCTATGCGCGCTTCACGTCCGGATATAACTTTAACACGGAAGTTACAGCATCCGTTCGCGGATCATGTTCCGGAGAGTTGATCGCGCGGTGCATGGTGGAGATCGGAACCAGTTCTTTTTACACGGCGCTGGGCGAGGGGACACAGGAGCCTTTGTTGAAAGTCATCTGCCACAACATAGCTTCCGATGAGTTTCATCACTACAGCATGTTCTACAGTCATCTGAGAGGTTACCTGAAGCACGAAAAGATCAGGCTTCCTCAACGGTTGAAGATTGCATGGAACCGCATCAGGGAAACGGAAGACGATGAGCTCGCCTATGCGTATTTTACCGCAAATGCTTCGCCAAACGCTGTTTATGACCGTCAATCCAGCACAAGAGCCTACAGAATGAGAATGTTTTCCATGTATTCTAAACAGAATGTTAAACGCATGGTCGCGATGTTGTTTAAGGCGTGTGGTGTTCCGTCCTTTAAATTACTCCATAATATAGCTGTATATTGGTTATGGTCTGTCGAGCCAGGTTTCGGCTCGAAAAGCTGAATCCTCTGATCTAATCCATGTGCTCGGCGTGTTTAATGGTTAGTGGATCAGGCAGCGACTTTGGGAAATAAAGGTCATGGGTTTTTGGCCAAAGTCCAATCGACATAAACAGGACGGATTCCCGCTTTCCAACGGCAAAAAAGTTAGCTAGGCTCAATGGTTACGCGTTATTGCGATTGGTTCGCAAGGAACGAAGGCTTTTTGTGTCTTCGCGAGAATAATCTTTATCAGTTTGAGAGAAATTGTCATGGCCCAACCCACAATCCCACTCATGAACCGCCTTGTTTCACTTTGTAAAAGGCGTGGTTTTATTTATCCGGCTTCCGAGATATACGGCGGCTTGAACGGTTTTTGGGATTTTGGTCCGCTGGGTACGCAGCTCAAGAACCACCTGCGCGACGCGTGGTGGCGCGATACGGTGGAATGTCCGCCGATGGGGCCAGACGGCAAGCCTCTGTCGATTGTCGGGCTCGACAGCACGATTATTCAGCACCCCACGACATGGCATGCCTCCGGGCATGTTGGCGGCTTTTCCGACCTGATGGTCGACTGCCGTGAGACGAAGTTGCGTTATCGCGCGGATCATATTCAGGTTCATGAAGTGACATATGAAAAGGACGGACAAAAGAAAGCCGTTCTTTTAAGCGTTATGGAAGGCGATGACGCCGAAGACAATCTGGCCAAAAAAGCCAAGAAAATTGTGCAGAAGGATAACGGATCAACCAAGTCCGTGGCTTGGGGCAAACCCACCAACTTGACTCAGATGGTTGGCCAGTTGGGGGCTATTGTCGGACCTGATGCCGAAAATCCCGGCACGTTGACAGAACCGCGCCCGTTCAACTTGATGTTCCATTCATTCGTCGGCGTGTTCCAGGACGAGGATTCAAAAGTTTATCTTCGCCCTGAAACGGCGCAGGGCATTTTTCTGCAATATAAGAATGTGCTCGATACGTCGCGCGTGAAGATCCCGTTCGGGGTCGCGCAAATCGGTAAGGCTTTCCGCAACGAAGTCACCCCGCGAAACTTCATTTTCCGTGTGCGCGAATTTGAACAGATGGAAATTGAGTTCTTCTGCACACCTGAAGACGGCCTTATGTGGTACGAATATTGGGTGGCCGAACGCCTGCGCTGGTGGGAAAGCATGGGAGTCAGCAAGGAAAACCTGTTCCGTCACATTATTCCGACCGAAGAACTGGCCCATTATTCAAAGGGCACGTCGGACATCGAATACCGTTACCCGTTCACATCGCCGGGCTTTGGCGAGCTGGAGGGCGTGGCGTACCGCACGGACTACGATCTGACCCAGCACCAGAAATTCAGCAAGACCAACCTCGAGTACATCGATCAGGAGTCCAAGCGCCGCTATATTCCGCACGTCGTGGAGCCTTCCAGCGGCCTGACGCGCGGCGTTCTGGTGCTGCTGTGCGAGGCTTATCAGTACGACGAAAGCCGTCCTTCGCCGGAATGGCTCAAGATCAAGCCGAGCCTCGCGCCGGTCAAGCTGGGCATCTTCCCGCTCGTCAACAAGGACGGGATGCCGGAAGTCGCCGAAAAGCTTTATATGGATCTGCGCCGCGACTTCGTTTGCCAGTACGACGCCAAGCAGTCGATCGGCAAGCGCTATGCGCGCATGGACGAGGCGGGCACGCCGTTCTGTGTTACTATCGACGGCGATACGCTCAAGGACCAGACCGTGACCGTCCGCGACCGCGACACCGCGCAGCAGGAGCGCATTGCGCTGGCGAAGGTGCGGGACTATGTGGTATCGAAATTGGCCGGGTGACAGGCTTTATTCAGATTCGAATGTTCTATGAATTGCAAGGGAGGATAATTGATGAAAACGCTTGAACTGCATTTGGTCGATCCCGGAGAGCTGGATAAACTTTCCGAGCAGGAATTCGTCGATAAATATCTCGCAACAATTATAGAAGAGCCCGATGGGCTGTTCCAAAAAGGCCGTTTTTTGTTGGAAGATGGAATGCTATTAACCGTCAAGGTTAAAATTCAGTCGTCCGGAGAAACCGAAAATGGAAAGGCCGAGGGCTATATTGGATTGCGCCGAAGGGTTGGGCTGGACGCGAGCAAGGTGCACCAGCCGCCTTTGGAAATAGTATTCCCAAAATTTATTGAGCTTAGGGAATTTCTGAAGATAAATGGGGCGGTGGGAACACGCGAAACGCCAGCAACGGCACGTCGAGCAAAACTGGGGCGACCAGAGATCGGTGTAAGAGTAATTCACCTGTAGAAAAAATTTACCATATTTCGTTGCCTTGCCGAAAAAAATCGCGGAAAAGCGTCAATCGAATGTGTTGTGAAGGCATCACAGCGCCGTGAAAGGCGACAATGCCACATTTTTGCCTTGTTTTCGTCGTGACCCTGACAATCTTCCTCTTCATTTTATCAAAATAAGTCAAAAGCTTAACGGCATGTTAACAAAATAACAGTACTTTAAAAATGGGGAGCGACGACGAAGAGATGCAAAGAGGAGCTACAGAAAAACAACTATCTTTGGTGACGGCACCGCCTGTTCCAGTGGGTAACACGAGTCCGGTTGTTGTTGTCGAAAAGGAAGTTCAGTCAACTTTCAGAAAGGCCGCGAGAGGGGTTTTTGAAGTTGTTGGCGGTCTTGCATTAGCAGCCGTAGCAATTGGTATTCTAGCCTCAGGCGTTGCCGTTGAGTTTATTGTGCCTGCTGGCACTGGTCTTCTCGCGGTTGGCGCTGTGACCGATGGTTTTGATAAATTAATGGGTGCCTTCCAGAAAAACAGTGCTGAAGTGTTGCAGTGCGTTCCGGTTACTGTTCCTGTTATTCCTACATCCAAAGTTGTGCCAATACGAAAGCCCGATGGCTATACGCCTGACTCGGCTGCATAAATTCTTTAATTTTTTTGTTATTCCGACTTTTTGCTTGCGCCAGTTTGCGGTTTTGTTCCGCTGCCCTTCAAGCTGACAGTGCGCGACGTCGCCTTGGGTTTGGCAGGGCGTGATGACGTAATGTGCGCCAGGGCTTGTTTGCGCATGAGCTTGGGTGTGATTTGACGTGTCGGAAGGTTTGATGTGCGCTTTTCTTCCGCCGGTTGGACAGAAGCTTCTTCAGCCGGTTGCTCGAGCGGCGCAAAACCCTCGAAATACAGCGAAACACTTTTCATACCATGCCGCCAGGCGGCAAGTATGTATTCCTCCCGTTCTTTGTTCGTCATGTCTTCCGGAACGGATAGAACAAGCCCGACATCGCCCATCATAAAGCTTTGCACGGCTGCAGCCATACGAATCGAGGCGAAAACGCCATCGGTATCAAAAACGTTCGCTGCTTGGGCCGGTAACTCGCTTGATCCCGACACTAGATCATGCCCACAGCAAAACGCATTTGCGGCGGCAATGTCTTCGGATGAAAAACCAAGATGTTGCAGAAGATCAAAACGCGGATTGGTGCATTGTTCAACCGTAACGCCAAGGTTATTTTGGCAGAAATCCTCGCCAATGATCCACGGCGTAAAGGCATGGCGGATGTTGTTTATGCGCGGCAAGTACTCTTCAACGCGAGCGATGGCATCTGCATCAAATCCGCGCTCGGTCAGCAGGTCATGATTAACGCCGGGCGCGCCAACCAACGTGTTATAACCGACCGCATAATCGACGATAGCTTTGATATCCGCAGGATCACATCCCAATTTTTCAAGGGCTAAGGGCACGGACGGGTGAATTTCGCGCTGATATAGATCGGATGCGAACATCCGTTGGCGGATAAGGGTCGTTTCCGGTTCTGCGCCTTGGGCCGAGCAGGGCATAAGAGGTGCAAAAACAGGTGCCGCGAAAAGAGCCGTAAGCTGTAGATGGCGGAGACCATGCTGCTGAACGAGTTCAAGCGCTTCGTCCCAGCGGCGGCGCGCCGTGGCGACAAGAACGAGATCAGCGCCGGCTTCGATATCAAGGGGTTCCGGAAGAATGGAAAGGCGTTCGTAATCGTTATGTTCTCCATAAGCAGCGCGCCGGTGGTTGCGTAGCGCGCGCAAGCGGATGTCACGTTGCGTGAAGAAGGAGAGGCAAGGGCCAAGCGAACCGGCCAGTTGGGCCGAAGTCGCCACGGCTTCCGCTGTCATTATGGCGCTGATGGCCGCCGCGTTTGCGCGTCCGGCATCGCTGTTGTACGGAATAGCCATCGACATCAACAAAGCGGCAAGATTGCTATACCCAATAGCCAACGAACGCGTTGGATCGATGGTGGAAGCTAATTGATCGTAATGCAATTCGAGCAAGAAAACCGACAACTTCACAGCATGCTGAAACAGTGCAACGTCAAATGTGCCATTTGCCCGCCGGAAGCTCATCAAATTAATCATGAGACTTGGCCCAACATCTTGGGAAGGAGATGTCCCCCATTCAGCTGCCGTGTCCGTGAATGTCAGGTTAAGAAGCGAGAGAGGGATTTTCCCCGTGGCAAACGCATCCAACCGGGTACGCAACGCGTCATTTTTGCCGCCGAGAAGGGCATCAATACTATCATTCTGGATTGAAAAGGAAGAAATAAGGCTTCTTTCCATAACCTCGGAATGTTCAAAACGCGTGTTATGAGTACCCACAGGTTTATTTAAGGGCGAAAATGAACACCCATAGCTCCAATTTACACCAAGCTGCCGGAGCTGTTGGGGTTCCATCGCGATAACTCTACGGGCCATCATAAAGCGCAGCTCGTCGTAAAAAGAGCTTGCTTCGGTTTCGTCGCGAATAAGACCCTTTTTCCACGCGCCATAAACCGCCGCTCCAGCCACTCGACTGAAAACCTGATGTGCGCTGGCCTCTGATACAGTGCGCTTGTCGTGCCGTTTGCGCTGCCATAACCACGAAGGAAGCGTATTTTCTTCAATGGGTTGTTGAACAGCAGGTACGGATGGATAGAGTGCAGTTGCAAAAACTTGCGCGGCTTCCGCACGCCAATCGCTGGGTACATTGAAAGTCAGGCTACTGCCATCGGCAGCTTTACCCATGCGCGGTATAAAAGTCGACAAGTCGTAAGGACCGGTCTCGGCTGATGTGAACAGACGTTCGATCGGCATCTGAATCCTGTTCTTTTTCAGTGGCTTAACTCTGGTTTGGAGCGAGAAAAACCAAAGTTATCCACAAGATGATGTGGCTAAAGTGATAAATGCCACAAAATGTGGTGTCTGGAAAGAAAAACTTATTCACATTCGATCCACGGTTATTCGATCGAAAGGCAAACCGTTACGCCATGAAAACATAAAGTTTTTTTCAAGAAATTCTGATTACTTAAAAACCTTACAACTGATTATGATTCGCGAATGTACGAAGATTTCTCGCTGATACGCCGCCTCTCGCAAGTCGGCACAAAGCTACACACCAAGCTTCAAGGGCTTGAAGAGGGGGCGGATTCTTTCGGCAACCGCTATTACCGATCGCGTTCCCGCGACGACCGCCGCTGGGTTATTTACGCGGGCGAGCCTGAGCCCACAAAAATTCCGCCTGCGTGGCATATCTGGTTGCATCACGTGAGCAATATGCCATTGTCGGGGAATGGCGTTCGCCATGAACTTTATCAAATCTCGCCTTATGACGAATCTACCACGCTTGAACAACATCAACACTACCAAGCTTGGCGGCCGGACGAATAAAGAAAACTTTAGGGAGCATCTCGATGGGACGTAATGCAATTGAAACCGTATTAGGCGCTGTGGTGTTGATGCTGGCGGCTTTGTTCATTGCCTTTGCCTATTCGAGCGCTGATCTCCAAAAAGTGCAGGGTTACACCCTAAGCGCATATTTCCCCATGATCGATGGCCTGAAAGAGGGAAGCGACGTTAAGATCAACGGCGTTAAAGTCGGCTCCATCTCAAGTCTGGACCTCGTGACTGATCCGGGGCAGCACCAGTACATGGTTGATGTGAAAATGACGCTCTTGCCGACGGTTAAACTGCCGACGGATAGTATTGCTATGGTGGCTTCGGAAAGCCTTCTTGGTGGCAAGTACATGTCGATCGAAATCGGCGTGGATGAGGATCTTATTAAAACCGATGGAACAGGACGCTTGACGCGCACGCAATCACCCATGCGCCTTGATGACCTGATCGGCCAGTTGATCTATAATTCCAAGAAATCCGAAAGCGGTTCGAGTTCGAATGACGCTCCATCAAATAGTGCTCCGGCCGGCGGTTCGACTTCAGCGCCTTCAGCGCCTTCGACAACTGGCGCTGCCACGACTTCACCTCATCCGGCGCAACCGGCGCATCCGTGATGCGTTTAGAAAATCTTCTTCTCGGCTTTATCGTTCTTTTGTGCGGTTTTCCCGTTTTCGCAGCTGTGCCCACTGAAGACCGGCCAATTGCTGTCTTGCGCGCGCTTGACAAGATTACAGCGCGGGTTGAAGAGTTGAATGTGCCAACAGAGCGGCCGTTTAAGTTTGGGACGATGATGATTACCGTTCATGCGTGCAAGGTGACACCGCCCGAAGAAACGCCAGAGGCGGCCGCGTTTATTGAAGTTGGCGAGATTAAGCCCGGCGAGACGGAAATCGGCGTTTTCCGTGGCTGGATGTTTGCCTCCAGCCCGGCGCTTTCCGCTATGGAGCACCCTGTTTACGATTTATGGGTGATGGATTGTAAAAGCCCGCCAACCAAGTGATCCCAGTCCTTGCCAGGCGGCAGCGTAAGCGCTGCCGTTTTCTCCAGCGCCATGCTTAGGAGGTGGTGGTAGTTTGTACGCGTAATTTCGATAGTGCCGAACTGCGCCAGATGTTCCGTATGAAACTGGGTATCCAGCAACGTAAACCTGCGTTCTTTGAGTAAGGCCACAAGATAAACAAGCGCAACTTTGCTGGCATTATCGCGGCGACTGAACATGCTCTCACCGAAATAGGCACTGCCAAGACTTACGCCATATAAGCCGCCCACCAGTTCCTTATCCTGCCAGACTTCGACGCTATGCGCATTGCCACGTTTATGAAGTGTTGTGTAGAGCGATATGATTTCCGGGTTAATCCACGTGATGGGCCGATCAGGTGCGGGAGCGGCGCAGGCGCGTATGACATTGTTAAACGCTGTATTAAGTCTTACTTCAAATTCTTTATGCTTGATGATACGGCGCAAGCTGCGCGGTACATGAAAGCGGTTATCGAGAGGTATGATGGCGCGCATTGGCGGGTCGAACCAGCGCAGTTCGTTTGTGGCTGCGCTTTCGGCCATAGGGA
>CAYNLV010000045.1:0-9974 GCA_964398175.1 uncultured Rhodospirillaceae bacterium | reverse complement strand
ATGGCCATTTCCGGACTGTTTTTGTTAAAAATTGACAAGTTGCTTGGCGAACTTAAGACAACGTCAGCTTTATTTGTGGCAACATTAAGGAACAAAGCGTCTTCACCGCCCAAAACGCCCTTGTAAACGCGCTGGGCTTGGGGAAAAATGCGTTGAGCGCATTCCTCGGATAAATCCCCTTCGTTTACGGAAAGGCGCACGTCGGGCTGGTTGATGCGCTCCGGATTGTTGTCAAAACGGGTATCGTTGGGACGCACAAAAGCCGTCAGGACTCCGTAAAAAAGCGGGATTGAATTTGCAATAACGCGCCCACGTTTTGGCGTGGCCGCCATGCTTGTGCAAAAAGCATCTGCTTTGCCGGATTGCAACGTGACGGCAACATCGCTCCAATCGATTTCTGGCCCCCATTCAACTTTAATGCCGCTCGCTTTTTCGAATTCGGCCATAAGAGAAGGCATGAGACCGCTTAATTTGCCATTATTCGGATCCTTGCCGAGAAACGGCGGCAAAACGGCGTAAGCGCAGCGTAATGTATTGGTTCGAATAACGCGGTCATAAGCCGTTTCTCTTTGAATGCTGTCCGATGATATTTTGGGCAGCACTAAATTTTGAATGCCGAGCGAAATGATAACAGCGGCAATAATAGCTATGATCATTCTTCCGGTCATATCAGATATCTCCTTCCGAGGGATCTGTTGCCGTTTTTTCATTACCTAATAAATCCATTTGCCGTCCCGTTGGCGCCGTCAGGCCTAGGTGGCGGTAGCCGCCTTCCGTCAGCATCCGCCCACGCGGCGTGCGCTGGAGAAGACCCTGTTGGATAAGGTAGGGTTCAATCACTTCTTCCAGCACATCGCGTTGCTCGGCCAGCGCCGCCGCGAGCGTTTCCACCCCCGCCGGGCCGCCCCCATAATTTTCGGCAATCATGGCAAGATAACGGCGATCCATCGCGTCGAAGCCAAGACGGTCAACTTCCAGCTTTTTCAGGGCGCTGTCGGCGGCGGTGGCGTCGATGGCCTTGTAACCGTCCACGGCGGCAAAATCGCGCACGCGGCGCAAGAGGCGCACGGCCACGCGGGGCGTTCCTCGCGCGCGGCGCGCGATTTCACCTGCACCATCGGGAGTAAGCGGCATGGCAAGCTTGGCGGAGGCACGGCGAATGATCTCCTGTAATTCCTCCGGCGTGTAGAACTGAAGACGCAAAGGAATGCCGAAACGCTCGCGCAAGGGGCGCGTGATCAGGCCGCTGCGCGTCGTCGCGCCGACGAGCGTGAACGGCGGCAAGTCGATGCGCACGGAACGCGCCGAAGGACCTTCGCCGATGATGAGGTCGAGCTGGAAATCTTCCATCGCGGGATAAAGGATTTCTTCGACGGCCGGGCTCAGGCGGTGGATTTCATCGATGAACAGAACATCATGCGGTTGTAAATTAGTAAGCAACGCCGCAAGATCACCCGCGCGTGCGATAACAGGGCCGGACGTTCCGCGAAAACCGACGCCAAGCTCGCGCGCGATGATTTGCGCGAGCGTGGTTTTGCCAAGCCCCGGCGGGCCGGAAAGCAAAACGTGGTCGAGCGCCTGCTTGCGTTGCTGCGCCGCGCGGATAAAAACGTCGAGATTGGCGCGCAAGGTTTCCTGTCCAATAAAATCCTCAAGCTTGTGCGGACGCAGCGCGACATCCGGCGCTTCTTCCGACAAGGATGATGGCGCGACAAGGCGGTCGGGTTGGGGTGCGGAAGATTTCATGGGCTGAGCCTCATCTTCCTTTCAAGCGCTTCGTTGTTTTTGCCCGGCTTTCATCCGTCAGGCCTAGAAAATTTTCACGGCTAACAACACGTCGCCCTGTTTGCCGTTCAAGCTTGTCCCGCGCGTCCCCGGCGATTTTGCCCCCGGCCCATGCCGCTCGCCGGTTGGCAGGAAAACCTTGCGCATCGTGCGTCCGGGCAATCTCGGTTGTCGAGGCTTCGCCGAGCATGGAGAAAATCAATTCAAGATCGGTCATATGAT
Organism: uncultured Rhodospirillaceae bacterium; assembly: GCA_964398175.1. Classification (GTDB taxonomy): domain Bacteria; phylum Pseudomonadota; class Alphaproteobacteria; order UBA9219; family UBA9219; genus JAXGVG01. The sequence continues at coordinate 7,967 of CAYNLV010000045.1, read as the reverse complement.
CACGCAGGTTTTCGCGCTTCAGCCCCTTCAGTTTTTTATGCTGATGCGGCTTGAGGCCAAAAGTTGCCTCGGCAATTTCAGCCGACAGGATAGCATATTCCTGCTGGCCTTTGACGCCGCGCTTGTCCCATTCGCCGGTCAGTTCTTCCCGAACGGCAATGCCGCGCATCCTTTTTTCAATCCATGCGTCGGGATAACCTTTGGCTTTGTAAAGAGCGCGGGTGCGTTGGGTGGCCAACTCCGGATTTTCGATTTCCTTGATGCGTTCATAACCGACCTTTGCCAGCCAGCGTTTGAATGGCTCGGCCTTGGGCGAGGGGATAGATTGGATGATGCGGAAAAGCGTTTCGGTGTTGGCGCAATCGGTCTCATATAATTTACCGTCTGCCGAAGGCAATTTCAGTTGTCCGATTTTCTCGGACAACTCATTAACCCCTTCATCGCGCTCTATTTTTTGCTTTAAATCAGACCAATATTTGCGGGGTCTGTCAGAGCCGCTTAACGCCCCTACAACATCCACCACCGAAAACCACCACTCGCCTTTGTGGAGAATTCGGCGAATTTTCCTGTGCTGGAAAACAACCAGATGATCAGAGCCAGATGATAGATCTTTCGTCAATTGTTGCGTCTCTTTTGTCTGTTGATTCATGCCGCAGTATCCCTTCGGCTGAGTTCCGCAAGGCTCGCGCGGATGAGGGCGTCGAGTTTCACGTCGCTGCCGAGTTTTCCGGCGGCGGATGAAACGGCAGCGAAAGCCTCCATACGGCGGTAGCCCAGATTGATGAGCGCCGACACGGCATCGCTGCTGATGCCGCTTGAGGCGATGGGCGCTGTCGTGGCGGCAAGGCCGGTGCGCCCGATAAATCCGGCAACTTTGTCTTTCAATTCCGTGACGATACGAAGCCCGAGTTTCGGGCCGACGCCTTCGGCTTGCGTAAGGACGGCTTTGTCTTGCGCGCCGACGGCTTGCGCGAGGCGCTCCGGCGACAGGATGCTAAGGATCGCGAGCGCCGATTTCGCGCCCACGCCTTGTACGGTTGTGAGAAGACGGAACCAGTCGCGCTCCGCGATATCGATAAATCCAAAAAGGCTGATGGCGTCTTCGCGCACTTGCGTTTCGATCAGAAGCGAAACCGTTTCGGTCGCGCCGATCTGGTTCAGTGTGCGCCCGGAGACGGCGACGACATAACCCACGCCCTGGACGTCGACGACGAGCTGGTTGCCGGAGATGTTGTCGACCTTGCCTGTCAGTTTGCCGATCATCGGGACTCGGGGTTAGGGGTTGGGAGTTTGATTATGCAATGACACAATAGGCACGTTTTTATCCTTTCCGGGCTTTCGGGTGAAGCCTTAAGGACCGAATTTCGGGTATCAAAGGGGCTGGGCCTTGGCTGGCACGCGTCCCCTGCGTCTCCCATATATCTCTCATGCATCTCCCGTACGTTTCCCGGGCTTTTCCAGCACTCTGCGCCTGCCTTTCCCGAGTCTTCCCCGTGCGCCGCTCCGGCCTTTCCCACGGGTTTCTCGCGCGCCGCTCCGGCCCCGTCCATGCGCTGCCGCCCTGTGTTTTCCGTCATTTTGGCCTCCAAATGCGGCCATGATGGGCGTGGCAAATCGCCACGGCCAGCGCATCCGCCGCGTCCGCCGCTAGCTTCCCGGCGCCTGCCCCCGGCAGAAGCACGCCAATCATGGCCTGAATCTGCTTTTTGTCCGCATGGCCATAGCCCGTGACCGCCTGTTTCACCTTGTTGGCCGAATATTCCGTGACGTCCAGCCCGGCTTGCGCGGCCGCCAGCATGGCGACCCCGCGCGCTTGTCCCAGCTTCAAAGCCGATGCGGCGTTGCGGTTTACGAACGTTTCTTCAAGTGCTGCTTCATGTGGCCCATGCGCAGCGATGACCTTTTCCAGTGCGTCCGCGAGCGCTTTTAACCTTTCCGCCATCGGAAGCGAAGGGTCGGGATTGATGCGCCCGGCCGCTACGAAAGTGAGGCGATTATCGCGCTGCCCCACGACCCCCCAGCCCGTATGCCGGAGGCCGGGGTCGAGGCCGAGGATGAGGCGAATCGCGGTCATGAACAAAGGTTAGGCATGCCTCCGGATTCGGCACAAGACGCGGTTTTGCCTTGTATTTTTTAACCATTCAACTATCAAGAAATAGAGCTTTTTTGGCGCATTGAACGGGAGATAGGCATGATCGAATTGTTGTGGTGGCACTGGGCCATTGTGGGCTTCGGGTTCATTCTGGCGGAGCTGATGCTGCCGGCTTTCGTGCTTGTTTGGTTCGGCCTTGGAGGCTTTCTGGTCATGCTTGCGAAGCTGATCGCGCCGGGTTTGGGACTCACGCCGCAGATACTTCTCTGGACCGTTTCTTCGCTGCTCATGATGGTGTTGTGGTTTAAAGTCTTTAAACATCATCATCACAAAAGTTTAATTGGCCGTTCCTCGGCGCACATCGAAGGCGAGATCGGCATCATCACCGAGCCCGTCGCGCCTTTTAAAAATGGCCGCGTGCGCTTCCAACGTCCCGTTCTTGGTTCCGACAACTGGGAATGCATCGCCGATGAAGAAATTAGCGTCGGTACGCGCGTCAAAGTACTGAAAGTTGAAGGAAGTTTGGTCACTGTTGGCCGCGTTAACGCAAACTAATGGAGAGATAAATGTCCCCGTCACTCATCGTTGTCATTGCGCTTTTCGTTTTTGTATTCGTCACGCTGCTTAAGGCGGCCAGGATTGTTCCGCAAGGCGAAGAGTGGGTGGTCGAGTTTCTTGGCAAATATGACCGAACATTAATGCCCGGTTTGAATCTTATTGTCCCTTACGTCAACACCGTATCTCAAAAAGTCGTGACGAAAGACGTGTTGCTCGATGTGCAAGAGCAGGAAGTTATCACGAAAGACAACGCTGTCATTCTCACGAATGCGATTGCGTTCGTGAAAGTGACCGACCCGGTGAAAGCCGTTTACGGCGTCGTGAGTTTCGCGGACGCGATCCGCAATCTTATCATGACGACGTTGCGTTCGATCGTGGGTGAGATGGAACTGGATCAGGCGCTGTCTTCGCGCGACAAGATCAAAGCACGCCTGCGCGAGAGCATTGCGGACGAAGTGCTGGATTGGGGATTGACCGTAAAATCAGTGGAAATTCAGGATATTAAGCCTTCCCCCACGATGCAAAAAGCCATGGAGTTGCAAGCGTCTGCCGAACGTGAACGTAAAGCTACCGTGACACGTGCCGAAGGCGACAAGCAGGCGGCTATTCTGCAAGCCGAAGCGCGGCTTGAATCCGCCAAGCGCGACGCCGAAGCGCAGGTGACGCTGGCGCAAGCTTCCGCGACAGCCATTCAGAAAGTTATGGCGGCCGCAACCGGTTCTGAGACGCCGCTGCTTTACCTGCTTGGCGAAAAATACATTAAGGCTATCGGGCAGGTTTCGACATCGCCGAACAGCAAGATCGTCGTCATGCCTTCCGACCTCCAAGACGCCATCCGCGGGATGTTGGGGAAGGGGAAGTGAAGAAACAGTATGGTGAAAAATAAAGTAAGTTTGAAACACATTATTATTGTTCTATTATCAGCAGGAATTGCGTTATCCCTGCTGATATATTGGTTTAGAGAAAATACAATATTGGGTTATTTATATGCCCTGTTATTTAGTTTACCGTTACCGTTGTCAAAGAGAATTAAGTCTCCGTTTTTGCGTAGATTTATAATTATGATGTCGATTGTAATAGGTATAATCGTATTGATTGGCACGTTGATGCACTTCAATATTGTGTGAAAGAGCAATACGAAAAAAGATATATGATATAGTTACTTCGTATAGCCGACCGTTTGAGCGCAGAGGACGATTTGGTTCGGGCGAAGCTTCAAAAACGCATGGATGCTTTTCCGGTCTATTTTGCCGCGCACAACGGTTGCGAGACTTTCGGACGCGCAATAGAGATACACGTTTTCGATCATGTGGCCGGTCTCAAGATCCATCCAGCGCTCTTTCTGTTCAAGCGGCGTTCCGGCCGCCCATGCGGGAAGCTTTTCGAGCTTGCCGAAGTCGCCGACGAAAACGAGATTCAGGGGCGAGGAAAAAACGAAATCCTGCATGCCGACATCCTTGCGGAAATCGCCTTCCGCCACAGGCGTCAATTGACGGTTGGCGAGATCGTAGAAATAAGCGCCTTCTTCCAGCACGGCATAGATATCGACGGGATACAGCGCCATCGCGGAGGGCGCCGTGCGCTTGCCTTCGTCGCGGTTGATACCGTCCGCCGCCCACAAAACTTCGGAGAGATGCTGTAATGACAGATTCTTGTCGCTGAATTCGCGCGCTGTTTTGCGCTGTTTGAGCGCTTGCATGACATTCAATCCCTTCTTCAAATCCGGCGAATTTAATTTGATGGTGTTCATGGTTAAGCCCCATCCTGTTTTGAAAGATAGGGGATTTTATCACGGATTTTAGAGACTTGTCCAAGCCAACAACACCTGGATTCCCGCTTTCGCGGGAATGACGCCGGTTGTATGGTAGCGCCGCTATGCTTATCCTTGGGCTTGAAACCAGTTGCGACGAAACGGCGGTTGGGATTGTCGATGACAATTTCGATCCGGCGAAGCGCATTCGCGCGCACAAGGTGGCAACGCAGTTGGCCGAACATAAGCCATATGGCGGCGTAGTGCCGGAAATCGCGGCGCGCGCGCATCTCGATAAGCTTGATGATTTAATCCATGCGGCTTTGGATGAAGCGGATGTAACGCTGGATAATCTGGACGGTGTGGCGGCGACATGCGGTCCGGGACTTATTGGCGGCGTAATGGTCGGCGCGATGACAGGCAAGGCTATTGCCGGCGTACGTAAACTGCCGTTTATTGCCGTCAACCATCTCGAGGCGCACGCATTGACCGTCCGGCTCACGAATGATGTCGCGTTTCCTTATTTACTCCTTCTCGTTTCCGGCGGCCATTGCCAGTTGCTGCTGGTGAAGAGCGTCGGTCAATACAGGCGTCTTGGTACGACGGTTGATGACGCCGTGGGCGAATGTTTTGACAAAAGCGCAAAATTATTGGGCCTTGGATATCCGGGGGGGCCGTTACTGGAACGTGCGGCAGCGAAAGGCAATCCACAAGCTTTCGACTTGCCACGCCCGATGTTGGGGCGCGAAGGGTGTAATTTCTCGTTTTCCGGTTTGAAAACAGCTGTCCGGCTATTAGTTGTGGGAAAAAAAATGACGGATATCTTTATCGCCGATGCTGCGGCAAGTCTACAGCAGGCGATCGCGGATATTCTGGTTGATCGCACGGCGCATGCGTTTCAAGCGCTGCAAGAAGATAACGAGAAAGTCACGGCACTTGTCATTGCAGGCGGCGTGGCGGCCAATCAGGCCATCCGAAAGCAATTGACGGAACTAGCGTCGGCTGAAAATGTTCCTTTTATAGCGCCGCCCATAGCGCTTTGCACGGATAACGGGGTCATGGTGGCTTGGGCGGGACTTGAACGGCTGCGTCTCGGGTTCAAGGATGGCCTTGATACGGCATCCCGGCCGCGCTGGCCGCTGGACTCTTCACAAGGCTGACCTATATTGTTGTCACCGCGGGGGAGTCGACATGAATTCTTATCAACACTTCGGAATTATCGGCGCAGGCGCCTGGGGCACAGCTTTGGCTCAGACGCTTGTGCGCACAGGTCGCGATGTAACTTTATGGGCCTATGAAGCCGAAGTTGCGGGAACGATCAATGCCCGACACGAAAACACAAAATTTTTACCGGGCATTTCTCTTAACCCGCAAATACGCGCTACGAATAAACTCGAGGATTTGGCATTGTGCGAAGTGTGGCTCATGGTGACGCCGACACAGGCTATGCGTTCTGTTTGCCAAAAACTGGCGGCTATGCACTCTGAGAAGAAACCGCCGGTTATTATTGGCTCGAAAGGCATTGAGAAAGAATCGTTAGCGCTGCCTGCCGCGATTATTGCGGCGGAATTGCCAGATCATACGTTGGCGATTTTATCGGGGCCTACGTTTGCGGCCGAAGTCGCAAAAGATTATCCGGCGGCGATTACGTTGGCATGCAAAGACCCTGATCTGGCTCAGCAACTTGCGCAAGCCATCGGTGGACGCACTTTTCGTCCTTACATAAGTGAAGATTTGATCGGGGCGCAGATTGGCGGAGCGTTGAAAAATGTTCTGGCGGTTGCCTGCGGTATTGCTGCGGGCTGCGGGATGGGTGAAAACGCGCGCGCGGCGCTCATTACACGTGGATTGGCGGAGATGGTGAGATTGGGCAAAGCGCTTGGCGCAAGAGCCGAGACATTAATGGGTTTGTCGGGGTTGGGCGATCTTGTGCTGACGTGCTCAAGTACCCAGTCGCGTAATATGTCGCTCGGTATGGCATTGGGGCAAGGAGCTAATCTCGCGGATATTCTTGCCGCACGAACAAGCGTAGCCGAAGGGGTGCCAACGGCAGCGGCGGCTCTTGAACTGGCTCAAAAACACGATGTTGAAATGCCGATTGTTGCAGCTGCGGATGCCATACTTAATCATGGCGCAAGTGTGGGCGATACAATCGCCGCGCTTCTTGCACGGCCTTTTCGTGCCGAGTGGGCGTGAAGAAAAAATTAAAAATTAAAAGTATGAGGCCACATTCTTAGGCGTTTATTAATACCGGGCTGATGTGGGCTTAGTTCAGGATGTTCTTCTTGAGCTGTTTTCTTAACAATTTGGCATATAACCGGATTGTTCTTTTGGATGGCATGCGCAAAAGGGGAAATTTTAATCTGTGCTGGTGACATAGGTTGTCCCCCGTCCGTCTGGATCTTCGCGCACAAGCGCAAATTCTTTCATCACGTCAACAACACGACCATTATGCCGATAGGGATTTCTGAACGCGCAGATGACTCGCACCGACTTTGCATCGCCGCGGTCGATAGCGGCAAGCAAGCGTTCGCCAAGCTCTTTGCTTGTCATGCCAATATGTGTGGTCAAAAGCTGGAAGCGGAACGGGCTCTTTGTCAACTCGTGGCCAAGAGGATCGGGATCGGTATAGTTCGCTTTGCGCGCGTTGATGAACGCTGCCACAAGATCGGCTTCGGGCGAATCCCCGTACGCTTCCCTCAAATCTCCCGATCCATAATCCGGAAGAATGCCCATTACAAAATCTCCAGTCAACACAACAACAAAATACAATTGTAAAATAAAGACAGGCTCACGATATCATGGTATCGTTAAAAAGCTATTTTCATCACGGCGGTGCACAATTAAAAAATTTCCAGAACGGTAGAAAATGACCCTCTATCGGAATTTATGGTTAACCAAATGTCTCTATGGTTGATGAAATCTGAACCGGCCGATTACGCTTGGGAACAGCTGGTTATTGATTGTCGCGCCAAGTGGGGTGGTGTGCGCAACCATCAGGCAGCGGCTTATATGAGGGAAATGTGCGTTGGGGACGAGGCTTTCTTCTATCACTCCCATGAAGATCTCGCGATCATGGGGATAATGAAAATTGCTAAAAAAGCCTATCCCGACCCAGAGGACCCGACAGGGCGCTTTGTGATCGTAGACGTTGTTCCCGTGTGTGCTTTGGAGCGACCGGTGACGCTCAGGGAGATAAAGGCTGATAAAATTTTAAGAGAATTGGCAATAGTTCGACAGCCGCGACTGTCGGTAATGCCGGTTTCCCTGGCTGCATGGAAGCGGGTTCTTGCGCTGGAGAAAGCCCAGAAATGCTAAGGCCCGCTTTTGCGGGCCTTAGGGTTGATAACGGAATTGGCGAAAATCGGGTCGAAAGGGCTTATACCGCGCGTTGATGCGGGGGAAGCGTCATGCCCACTTCGTGGACCGCGCGAACGATGCGTTCGCCGATGCTGCCAACACGCGCGGTGGCGGCGGCATAACTGGTGGACGCACGGCGGATCGCCGCGAGTGTTTTGTCGAGAGCAACCAGATTCGTCTGGTTGGTCATCGTTACCAGACGCTCAA
>CAYNLV010000044.1:0-10203 GCA_964398175.1 uncultured Rhodospirillaceae bacterium | reverse complement strand
AGGCGCTTCAGTAAAGGTCGTTATAATCTGCGCGCGGGTCAGCAGATGCACGAGTTCGGCCATGTCCTGAAGGACCTGAAGCGGATCCGTCCCCGCCAATTTCATGGCGCCGAATGTTTCAAGCGCCGCGCGCATTTCGCCGCGCAAAAGCTGGCGGCAAAGAGCAAGGCTTTGCGCCCGATCGGCAAGGCCAAGCATATCCTTGACTTCACTTTCCGTGACAGAGCCATTGCCGCGCGCGATGGCTTGGTCGAGAAGACTAAGCCCGTCCCGAACAGAGCCATCAGCCGCGTGCGCGATAAGTTTGATCGCTTCCGGATCAGCCTTCACTTTCTCCAAAGCGGCGATTTCGGTGAAATACTGGGCAAGGCGTGCGCTGTCGATGCGGCGGAGGTCAAAACGCTGGCAACGTGAAAGCACGGTTATGGGAACTTTGCGGACTTCCGTCGTCGCAAAAATAAACTTCGTATGCGGCGGTGGTTCCTCCAGCGTCTTTAAAAGCGCGTTAAAGGCGTTCTTGGAAAGCATGTGGACTTCGTCGAGAATATATATTTTATAGCGCGCGGAAACGGGGCCGTAACGCACGCCATCGATAATGTCACGGATGTCATCGACGCCTGTGCGCGAAGCCGCGTCCATTTCCTGCACATCGACATGACGGTCCTCGGCAATCGCGACGCACGCATCACATTTACCGCAGGGATGAATCGTCGGGCCGCTCTTGCCGTCCGGTCCGGTGCAGTTCAGCGCGCGGGCAATAATCCGCGCCGTTGTCGTCTTGCCGATGCCGCGCACGCCCGTCAGCATCCATGCGTGTGAAAGCCGCCCCGTTTCAATGGCATTGGTAAGCGTGCGCACCATCGCCTCCTGCCCGATCAATTGCTCGAACGTGGCCGGCCGATACTTGCGCGCAAGGACGCGGTAGGGGATGATCGCTGGCGATGGCGCAGAAGGTGATCGAAAGAGTTCCGTCATTCAAATGTCATTCAGGTTCAAAAAACATTCGGCATTCGGCATTTGAAAACTTTTTCCCGAATGCTGAATGCCAACAAGTGGAAGACTGGACAACGACCCGAACCGAAACGTGTTACGGTTGCTTCCTTCCGGACCTGGCCGGGTTGGCACGGGGTTCGCCCGCCGCCAGCCTTCCATGGGCCTTATACCAGTAAATGGCCAGCAGAAAGAGTCAATTTGGAGGGGGCTATAAAAGCCCTTATTCTTCGTGGCAAAGGCCGAATTGTATCAGGGACGAGCGCGTAAAACTGCTTCGGCTACAGACGAGACGGTTCTGGGGCGGTGTTTTTTCGACCAGATGGTAAATAATTGCGACAGCGGCAATGATATAGAGCCAGCCGAAAAACAGGCCGACCCAATTCGTTTCTTTTTTCCTTGGAGGTAATTTGCGGGGTCTTTGCGGCATGCGGAAAAGACCTCATAAAACGAAAGGGAATTTCTTTAATGGCCGCAGAGGCGATCAAAGGATTTCGAATACGAAATTATCCCTAAGAACATCCATGATTGTCAATGGCGTTTATGCCGCCTGAGCCGTCGTCGCATCGGTAAGGAGACGGCAAAGCGCTGACGCATCCTTGGCTTTGCGGAGGTTTTCGCAGAGTTTCGGATCGCGCAAAAGGCGCGACACCGTGGCCAACGCATGCAGGTGATCAGCGCCCGCCGATTCTGGCGCCAGCAAAAGAAAAACAAGATCGACCGGGCGATCATCGACAGCTTCATAAGGTACCGGCGATGCCAACCGGGCGAAAAAACCGCGTACGCTCGGCAAGTTTTCAAGGCGTCCATGCGGGATAGCAATGCCATAACCCACGCCGGTTGTGCCCAAGCGTTCACGTTCCCACAACACATCAAAGAGGATATGAGATTCAATACCTAATGCCGCGGCGGCATGGTGTGCCAGATCCTGAAAGAGTTGTTTTTTGTTCCCGGACTCCAACCGCGCCAGAACGGTTTCTGGTCCCAGCAAATCACTTATGGCAACTGGCCGGTTCATGGTTTAACGCCGGGTTCGTGAGGACGCCGGTTTGGCATCCGTCTTATGTGAAGGATCGACCCAGCCGATATGGCCGTCTTGACGACGGTAAATCATATTGAATTCGCCATGTCCGCGGTTACGGAACAGCAGCGCAGGCATATCACCGAGATCAAGACGCATGACAGCTTCGCCGACAGTAAGGGTCTCAATGGGTGTCATCATCTCGGCGACAATAACGGGATTATCGCCTGCGCCCGCACGCGCATCCTCCTCCTCGGGATTCAAGACGAAGGCTTGGGCCATCAAAGCATTCTCGGAAGGCGCCTCCTGATGATGCTTCTTGAGGCGGTCTTTATACCGCAGCAGCCGTTTGGCCATCCGGTCCGCGGCCATATCGAATGCAGGATAGGGCTCGCTGGCGCTGGCGTTGCTTTGTAGCATAATGCCTCGCTTGGCGTGAACGGTGATGTCGGCGCGGAAAAGATGAGCTTCGCGCGAAAAGGTGACGCTGGCTTCCAGAGTGCCACCGCTAAAGTATTTGCCGACGATTTCCTTAAGCCGGGTTTGAACATGTTGACGCAAAGCGTCGCCCACATCAATTTGCTTGCCTTTAACGGAAAGTTGCATGGAATGCCTTGGTGTTAATTGTTAACGGTTAAACCCGGATTCTGAAACCGGCCTTGCCAAGCAGGCGGTTGTTATTCTTCAGAATATCATAAGCCATACTTAACCCGGGCATGAATGAGTGCGCCGCAACGGCGTCAGGTGGGGGAGAATAGACACAACCACGGCCGAGTCAAGCTTTGCGGAACAATATCGTAAGGTATATTTTCTATTATACAAGGGATAACTAATTGAAAGAAAAGAAAAAAACCTAAATATCGAGCGCCCACTTCAAGGAATGAAACTCTGGTGGCACTGATGCCGTGGATCGCGTCTCTGGATCCGTTTTGCCCTTTCGAGAGAACGCTTCCGTCTTTTCTTAATTATTGCATGAAAAAGGGGAGAATGATTGTTTCGTTTCTGGGGTATTATTTTTTCGATCCGAGGGGTCCCAACAAGGTAGGTTATCTTATTTGCCACCAAACAAAACGCCGCGAGCCTTACGGTATTAGCAAGCATTTCCTCAATCTCGTGTTTCGTTAGATATCTGATTGGTTTAGCCATGGGTTTCTCGCCCTGTGTTTCAAATTTTAAGTTCACGCCATTGAGGGCCGGGATAAAGGCCTTGGGGCCTCCTAGAGCGACCATTGCCAGCGCTTTGTTCGGTGTTTCTTTTTAGTTCTTTCGTGGTACGGCAAAGGGTTTCCCAACGCCACGTTGTGAAATTTTGGGACTCTTCCAAAATATTTTTCGGAGCTTTTTCAACAACCATTAAGGCAACGCTTTCTATGGCATTTTGTCTGTTAAAATCTTTAGGAAAACGATGTCTTTTACCCAGAAGAGCCGCGATTTGACTGAAGACCGGACCCAGATTTGTGAAAAAGTTGACTAAAATCGCATGTTTGCCGGGCGTATCTTTTTCAATCCTCGACATGGCTTGAAAGAGGAGGGCGGAAAATACAATCGGAGCTTCCGGATCCGGGGTTGTTGAAACCCCAATCTTCTGAGAGGCAAGAACCAGACCCACTAAAAGATCTTTGTCAGTCATAATATTTTCCCGCACTGCGAATCTCCAAAAAGCATGAGAAAAATTTATAAATAATAATTCGTTATATAAAATTGCCGCGCCTTTTGTCGAGAAAACAACGCGCGCTAACTTGTTGATATTATATATATTTTTTATATAGACAGCGTTAAAATACTTTCATTCCCGTTTTTCCCTTCGCCGTTGGGCCGAAGAGGGGATGCGTAGCGCTTCGCGGTATTTGGCAACGGTACGGCGGGCGATATCGATGCCTTCCTTGTGCAACAGCGCCATAATCTTGTCGTCCGACAGGATTTTGTCGGGCGTTTCTGTATCGACAAGCGATTTGATGCGGTCGCGTACGGCGGCGGCTGAAACGCTTTCCTCACCGCCCGTTGTCGGGATCGCGTTTGTGAAAAAGTATTTCAGTTCGAACAGGCCGCGCGGTGTGGCGATGTATTTGTTTTGCGTGACGCGGCTGACCGTGGATTCGTGCATTTCAACGGCAGCGGCGATGTCGCGCAGGATCAGCGGGCGCAAATATTGGATGCCATAAATAAAAAACTTGTCTTGTTGCCGGACAATTTCCGCCGCCACTTTCAAAATTGTCGTTGCGCGTTGGTGAAGCGCCTTCACCAACCAGTTTGCCTGTTGCCAGCGTTCGCTGAGGTATTCCTTGTCCGGCTTAGCGCGCACGGCGCTTTGCACTTCGGTGTAATAATTTTCATTCACAAGAACGCGCGGCAGATTGTCGCTGTTCAACTCAATCTTCCACGCGCCGCCCGGTAAGGCGTACAAGAGAACGTCCGGCGTGATCGGCGGCGCAACATCGGCCGTGAAAGCCAGCGCAGGCTTGGGATTGAGGACCCGGATTTCCGCGATCATTTCCGTGAGATCTTCCGCATCGACACCGCAAAGCTTCATAAGCGCCGCGCGTTCACGCTTGGCGACGAGATCAAGATGCTGCAGCAAAACCTGCATCGCCGGATCAAGACGGTTTTTATCGCGCAGTTGGATGGCGAGGCATTCCTGAAGTGAACGGGCGAAAATGCCAGGTGGATCGAGCTTTTGCATTTGGGCAATAACCCGCTCAAGCTGTTCCGGCGAAGCTCCAAGCTGGGTGCGTGCAAGATCAAGGTTTGTGGGAAGATAGCCGGATTCGTCCATCAATTCGATCAACGAAGCCGCCATAAGGCGTTCCGCCGGATCGAAAAAGTCCACATGAATTTGGCCAAGCAAGTGTTCGCGTAAGCTCGGTTTTTCCGCAACATTTTGCGCGGCGGAATAATCATCATCGTCACTGTGACGCGTGGTTTTTACGCTGCTGGCAATGGAAGGTTGGTAGGCGTTTGACAGTTCGTTATCGCGGCCAGTCATCGGGATTATGGGTGAGCCTGGCGTGGCAGTGGCCGGATCGGCCAGGATATGTTGGGCTTGGACGTTGTTTTCGGGCGGAGTTTCTGCATCATCCGCGCGTTCAAGAAGCGGGTTTTGTTCAACCTCGCTCGCGATGTACGCTCCCAGTTCCTGGTTCGACATTTGCAGAAGCTTAATTGCCTGACGCAGTTGGGGCGTCATGACCAGAGTTTGCGACTGCCTTAGATCGAGGCGGGGCGTGAGATTCATGCCCCAAGCCTACGCGTTAAAAAGTTAATGGATTATTGATGTTAACCATATTTGGCATCAGGATTGCATGCTACATCCTGAATTCATCCCCCAAATACACGCGGCGAACGTCTGCATGGGCTACGATTTCATCCGGCTGGCCTTCCATAAGCACTTTGCCGTCATGGATGATGTAGGCGCGGTCCACGATCTCAAGGGTTGCGCGGACATTATGGTCAGTAATCAGAACGCCAAGCCCACGGTCACGCAAATGAACAACCAAGTCACGAATGTCGCTAAGAGCGATAGGGTCGATGCCCGCGAAGGGTTCGTCCAAAAGCAGGAAGTGTGGTTGTGCGGCCAGCGCGCGGGCGATTTCCACGCGGCGACGTTCGCCGCCAGAAAGAGCTATGGCCGGGGCGCGGCGCAAATGAGCGATGCCGAACTCCACCAGCAATTCGTCCAGCATTGTATCGCGCGTGTCGCGATCAGGCTCGATGACCTCAAGAACGGCGCGAATGTTGTCTTCAACGCTCAACCCCCGGAAAATCGAGGCCTCCTGCGGCAGATAACTAAGCCCGAGCCGTGAGCGCCGATACATTGGCAAGAGAGTTAAATCCTCGCCGTCCAGCATTATTGTGCCTGTGTCGGGTGTCACAAGGCCGGTCAAAAGATAAAAGCACGTCGTTTTTCCCGCGCCGTTTGGTCCAAGCAAACCGACGACTTCGCCGCGTTGCAGCGTCAGGCTGACATTATGAAGAACCGGGCGGTTGCGGTATTGCTTGCCAAGATGCGCGGCTTCCAAGCCATGCCCCGGCTGCGGTTTTGGCGCACGAGCCTTTTCCGGTGCTTCACCCGGCGTGAAAGGTATGACTTTGCCAGAAGGGTTCATTGCAAGGGGACTTTCTGGATGGCTTTCTGGTCTTTTGCCTTGGGCCTGTCAACTTTAACTTCTTTTTCCTTTGCGGCTAGGGCGTTAGCGTCTTGGACGTTGCCGCTCTTCGGTACCAGGAGAGCGCGCACACGTCCCTTGCCGTCATTCAACAAACGGCTTTGACCTTTGGTGAAATCGACTTCGGCGCGTTCGCCGGCGAGTTGCGTGTCGCCACGCGTCACGCGCACGTTGCCCGTCAACACGGCAACATTCCGCTTTACATCATAAACAGCCTTATTGCCACGCACGATATCATTACCTGCGATGACAGCTACATTGCCTTCGGCTGTCATTTTCGACATTTCCATCTGGCCGTTGGGCAACGGCGTGAATTGCGCGCTGAGAACGTCAGACTCGACATGACGCTTGTCATGCAACGCAACAGCTTTACCGCGTGCCACCGCCATGTTCTTGTCTTCATAATATTCCATTGAATCCTTGGCCGTCACGACATCGTGTGACGTGACATATTTCAAATTTTTCCCCGTGATTTTGGCAAAACGTCGGTCGAGGTCGTAAAGGGCTTTCTCGCCGTGCACTTCTTGCCGTCCATCGCTGATAAGCACGTTTCCTTCGGCCATAAGGCGGTCGATATTGCCCATGGCGGCCGTTTGCTTGTTTGTGCCGGCCGCTTCATTAGCTGTTTTGGGATCCGGCGTTTTTGTCTCACGCTCATGCGCAGTGAGGGTATCGGCTTCAACCGATAAGGTGCCGCGTGTTGCCTTGGCCTTGCCGCGCGCGACGTAAAGGTGTTTGTCCTGATGCCACTCAAGGCTTTCGTCTGCGGTCACTTCGACTGCTTCGTTTGAAGACGAAAGCGGTGATACCATGCCATTTTGCGCAGACGCGGAAGCGGCATAGGCATTTCCGCCTACCGCAAGGCCGCAAAGGATTATCACAAAAGCCAAACGCATCGCGCTGCCATCATTGAGAGAAGAAAATGTTCGGGACAAGCCCGTTTTAGCCCCCTAAAGGCCCGCCTACTTTGCCTGAACTTTCTTAGCAGGAGGTTTATCAGAGCCCGGCAAAGCACGCAAATTGAAGCGCGCCTCTGTTTTTCCTTTAATTATCAATGTCTTGCCCTTATTCAGAATCTCAAAGCCTTGCCCTTTAATTTGCCCGAAATCCCCTTGAATGAGCACAGGCTGCTCCCCCGAGGCCGTGTTTTGGCCCATATCGACCTGGGCTTGGTTGGTGCTGAACCGGTAGCCTTGATCGTGAAAAACTTGCACGTTGCCGTCCAGCCAGAGGAGATTTGCCTGCTGGTCATAGCGGCCATAGTTGGCTTTGCCGGAAATCCAGTTTCCGGTCGTGAGGGTGATTTCGGCTTGGGGGGTTTCGAGGCCGATAAGATTTTTCGTGTCGCCTTCCTGCATGGCGCGCGCGGCGGTTACCCGATACGGCTGGTTTTTAGCGTCAACGCCTGAAAGCCGGAGGTTTTCGACGACAAGGTTCGGTATGGCTTGGGCCACAACGGCGGTCAGTTTCTTGGCGCGCACCATCGGCCACGCGATGAGCGCCGTCATGACAAGAAGAACCAGAAGCGGGAGAGCCCAGCGAAGCAAACCGACCCAGCGGCTGTACACGCGGCTAAGCGCTACCGCACGGCGTGTGTCGCGTGGACGCACATGGCGCAAGAGCCGGTGCGTAACTTTGTGTCCTTCTTTTTTGCCGGAGCCGGATGTCATGCCTTATCATTGACTGAGAAGTGCCGCTTTGCAACCGTAACGCGTTATGAGATAGCTTATAGGCATAAATAAGACCTTAATAAGATTGGATAATGCCTGTGCTTCCCGATGGCCAACCGACCGTTGCCGCGTTCCTCGACATGATGTTGGCCGAGCGCAACGCGGCGTCCAACACGCGATCGGCCTATGCGCGCGATCTCATGGACGCAGCGCGATTTCTGGCCAAACGCAAGGTGGAAATGGCCAATGCCAGCGAAGATGATTTACGTGCTTATATCAAATCGCTACGTCCTTTCGCGGCGCGCACGCAGGCAAGGCGGCTATCAGCGCTAAAACAATTCTATCGTTTTCTTTGCTCTGAAAAAATCCGCGAAGAAGATCCTTTGCGGAACATAGACGCGCCTAAGCTCGGGCGCGTTTTGCCCAAGTATTTAAGCGAAGATGAGGTGAAGGAGCTTCTTAAAGTTGTGGCGCGTATGAAGGGCGCGGAAGGGGCCCGCATTAAGGCGATGCTGGAGCTGCTTTATGCAACAGGCTTGCGCGTGAGCGAGCTTGTTGGATTGCCATTGAACGCGGTGTTATTTGATCGCGGTCTTGTGCAAGTGAGGGGCAAAGGCGGCAAAGAGCGCATGGTGCCGCTTGGCGATCCGGCGGTGGTAGCGTTGCGCGCGTGGTTCCCGCATCGCAAGGCCATGCTTGGGGAAAGAGCTGTTTCGCCTTTTCTATTTCCCTCGCCGATGCGCGGTGGTGCGCGGCCAATCACGCGCCAGCGTTTTTTCCAGTTGCTGAAAGAGGTTGGCATTAATGCAGGTCTCGCGCCGGAGCGATTGAGTCCGCATGTATTGCGCCATGCCTTCGCAACGCACTTGATCGAGCACGGCGCTGATTTACGTAGTGTGCAAGCCATGCTCGGCCACGCCGACATTGCGACAACGCAAATCTACACGCATGTTGCCACCGACCGACTTACGCGCACGGTGACGGAACATCATCCTTTGGCGCGGAAGAAAGGGGCAGTTTAAACTTTATCAATTACCTTCCACCCCGATGCTCGACCGGACGGTCTGGTTTTTGTTCGTCGGGCTTTTTTTCTTCCCGTTCAGATTTTGCGCGTTTGGCTGGTTGCGCCGGGCGCTGAACTTGAGGCGAAGTTTGCGGCGCTGAGCGTATCCATCCCTGCTGGCTTGGCGTGAGGTTAGCCGGTTCAACCGATCGCGGCACGACTATTTCATGGGGTTGTGCCGGGACGGGGGCGGGAGCTAATCCGCCACCCATGCGCCGCGGCGAAGACGTAACGGGCATTACGGCGGGTGTTGGTGTAGCCACTTGAGGCACCGGAGCGGAGGGCGTTTCCGTTGGCATGATAACCCGGCGCTCCTGAACAGGTTCGGGGGATGTTTTTCTAAATCGACGGATCGCCGGCGGTTCGGTTACCTGCGAGGCTGTTGTTTGCACGACAGGATGACTCGGTTCTTGGGATGAAGACGCAACAGGTGGTGTCATTGTTCGGTTGGGTGGTTGTATTTTCATGACCAACGGACGAGCGGTTTGATCGGGCGCTGGCGCTGTTTCTGTTTCTGTTTCTGTTTCTATCTGAGTTTGTTGATGTTGTGGAAAACGGACGAAAGGCATCTTCTTTCCTCCACGCTCAACGATATCCGGTGTTGCCGCAGTCTTAGGCGTATCATTCGTTTCCACAGGATGCCTGAAGGAGGGCGGCGCTTGAACCGGGGGTGTCGAGCCGATAACAGGAACATCGTTCAACGCTTGAGACGGCACAGGAACGGAAACACGGGAAATATCACGGGACGAGGAAAAATCCTTTTGCGGAACTATTGTTGCGTGAGCGCGGTTTAAATAACGATCTCCGTTTTTCCGGCTTTCATGGTTTGGCAGATCTTTTATGGCGTTGGCATTCACTTCGCGAATATACCGGTCGCTGGCATGGTAGCCGGGGCGGTAGGGTTCATGAGGACCAAGCGGGAACCAGCCAATGTGATGATCGCGATCCCGGCCCCAATGACGATCGCGCTTGTTTTTTTCAAAGATTGAAATGTTCCAATTACTGCCACCCACAAAAACGACGAGCGCCGGCGCGTACACAGGACGGTGCACCCGTTTCCCGGGCCACCAGCACCAGCGATGATTAATGACAATCCAGCGGCCATAATGAAAAGGCGCAAAACCCCATGGCGCATCGTCGATCCATGTCCATCCCCATGGCTCGATCCATGCCCAGTGGCCATAACGGTAGGGGGCCCAATCGACAGGAACAGAGGCGGGAATCCACACATCGCCATACTCCGGCACTGGTTGCCAAGTTCCGTAATTGTCGAGGTCTTCGTAGCCGGTCATTTCC
>CAYNLV010000043.1:0-11137 GCA_964398175.1 uncultured Rhodospirillaceae bacterium | reverse complement strand
CATAAGCGTCGTGATGTCGCCGAATGGAGAAAACGCGCCGCCCGCGTTCGCGGCCACGACCACATTCACCAGCGCGCTGGCGACGGCCTTACTATTTTGCCTGAGGGTTGAAAGAACAACCGTGCCCATCACAAGCGCCGTGGTCAAGTTGTCAGCAACCGGCGAAAGAAAAAAGGCGCACACACCGGTAATCCAATAAATACCCCGTACGGAGAGGTGTGAAGCCATCAGCTTGACGCGCAATGCTTCAAACACGTTCCGTTCGACCATCGCATTCACAAAACTCATGGCCGACAAGAGAAACAAAAGAAGCTCGGCATATTCAACCAGGACTTGCCGCAATATCCCGGCAACCTCGCCCGCGCGCCCCATTTGATGGAAAGCGACGGCGACGACAATCCAGATCAGCCCGGCCGCCACCATAACGGGCTTTGATTTACGAAGGCGAAGTTTTTCCTCGGCAAACACAAACGCGTAAGCCAATCCGAAAATGATCAGAATAACGGGCCCTGCCCAGGACGAATCCATCTGATACATGAGACATCACCATTACGTTTAGAACCGCGAACCATCATTAGTAGAGAAAGGAAGTCTTGCAAGAAAAAGTTTTTTGAACTTTCAATTTCAAAACAAATATAAGTTATAAATTTTCTTAACAGCAGATTAACAACGATATATTTCTGGCCAATTTTAACGAAATCTTTCCTTTGCTCTGACACTTTTTATTTTCCTCATGACAACAAGAGCGGGGTTCGAATTGCCAGTCATTAAGTGGATAAGCAACGTTTTCAAGGGGGGAAAGCAGGCGTCGGCCGAACGCCAGCTCTATAAGGAAATTGACGAACAGCTTAAATTTTTCATAAGCGAACCGCTTTCTCTCGGCGTTGAATTTGAGCTGGCTTTGCTCAACGCTGAGACTTTATTGCCCGTCAATGTAGGCCCGGCCCTCGTCGACCAAATAGCGTCGCCCTATATTAAAAAGGAAAACCTTCAGCACATGATTGAAGTCACATCGGCCATTGGCAAGACAGTCCAGGATACTGAAACGCAACTTAAAACTGAAATAGCAAAAATAACCCAGATTTGTGAAAAACGCGGATTTCTCTTATCCGGCACAGGACGTCCACCCACCATTAAAACAGCCGATACCGTCACCACACAAAGCGAACGCGCCATGCGTATGTCCGAGGAAAGAAAAATTTTGAATGCCCGGTTTTGCGCGCTCGGCATGCATATCCATGTGGGCATGAAAACGCCCGAACAATGCGTGCGCTATAACAACTTTTTCTTGCATTTCACGCCACATCTTATCGCCCTTAGCGCAAGTTCGCCCTTTGAAGACGGCGTCCTTACGGGGCTAGCCTCCATACGTCCCTCAGCCGCCGAAGCGATGCCCATTGGGGGTGTGCCTTATTTCTTTCAGGATTGGCAGGATTTCGTTCATTTATGCCGTGCTATGTATCGGGCCGGATCCATACAAAAACTGAAGGATTTATGGTGGGATCAGCGTCCCAGCCCGCTTTATGGAACCGTGGAAATCCGGGTTTGCGATCAACCTGCAACATTGAGCGAAGCTATGGCTATTGTTGCATTCGTCCATCTGCTTGCGCGTTGGTTTCAGGAGAACCAAGGCTGGCTTGACGAAATGCCGCGCCCCAATGCGTGGCGCTTACGCGATAATAAATGGCGCGCCATGCGTTATGGCCTTGAGGCTCAACTGGTTGTTAACAATCAAGGCGAAACGCGTCCGTTATGCGATGACATCAGGGCTTGGATTAATCGGCTACAGCCTTTCATAGGAGAACTTGATTACGGAAAACACACAGAAATGCTTGAGAACATCCTGACCCGCGGTAACAGCGCTAACAGGCAACAACGTCTTTGGGCAGCCAGCCAAAACATAAAAACCGTAACGCAATTTAATTGTGATGAGTTCGCCGTTCAAGCACCGCTCTGGGACAAGCTTGATAACTTGATAAAAGAACATACAGCCGTCCAAGCTTCAAAGGTCGGCTAATTAACAAGACATATTACCATCGGCGTGGGATAGTTTATCTAATTGATATTACTTAGTTGTTTCAGCAGAAATCTGACCAATCCAAGACCGTACCTGCTCCGGTGAGGCAAAAGCACTTTTCTGGTTTGCGTCACCCTTGCCAACGAGCACCGCAATACCGCCGCTCTTCATACACGTCGCAATCGCTGCAATATCCGCCGTGTCATCGCCCAAAAACACTGGCCGCCGCCCTTTAAAAGGCGGCATTTTCAACATGCGTTCGATAGCTTTACCCTTGTTGTTTGTGACAAGAGAGACTTCAAATACCTTGCGCCCATTAATAAGTATGACCTTGTCTCTATATTCATTAACGAGTGCGAACAGTTTTTTTCGAATTTCGTTCTTTTTCTCTGGCGCCTGCCGATAATGAACAGCCACATTATATATTTTATCCTCAACAATGATTCCTTTGTCATCGTCAAAAGCAATCGCGATATCGTCACGCAGTTTGTCTGGCAACAAACCGCCTGTCCCAACCGGACCTTCAGGCGAAAGCCGCCATTCCGCACCGTGCGCCCCGGCACAACGGAGTTTCAAGGGATTAAAAAGTTGATCTATTTCATGAACCATGCGACCGCTGACAAACGCCAGAGCGCCCTTTAATTTATCGTTTAAACGACCAAGGTTCTCAATAAGCGACGGAGGAGCTTTGACATCCTGCGCGGTTGGCGCGATATCAAGCAATGTTCCGTCGATATCAAGAAACAGAGAGTCCTTTGCGGGGTTGAAGCGTAACCACATTGCTTGTTCCTTCGTCTCGGACAGTTGAACCTTCCTCGATAAAGCGCTCAATATGTGCGCGCTTGCGCAAGTAAGCGGCATCCAGCAGAATACGCGCCGCCCAGTAGTAAACATTATTATCCCGCACCATTTCCCGCAAAAGTCGCATTCGATCTGCTTGTTCTTCGGCTGGCATTATAAGCGCTCGGTTAATGGCTTGTGCCATGCCTTTTGCGTCATAGGGATTCACAAGCATTGCCTCCAAGAGTTCCTTGGAAGCGCCCGCAAAGGTGCTCAGGATCAACACGCCTTGCTCATCGTTCCGAGCCGCCGCAAACTCTTTGGCAACAAGATTCATGCCGTCATGAAGGCTGCTAACGGTGCAAAAATCGGCAGCGCGAAAGAGTTCAAACACTTCGTGCGGCTCATGATGACGGCTTAACAGAATGATGGGCTGGCATTGGCCGTCACCGAATTCGCGATTGATTGCTTCCGCTAGTTCGTGCGTTTCCTGCTGGATGGCCTTGTAAGCAGGCAAACGGCTTCGTGTCGGCGCAGCCGCCTGAATAAAAGTGAATTTTCCGCGCCATTCGGGATACGTTTTCAAAAATTCACGAATGGCCTGGAAGCGATCGATAATGCCTTTCGTGTAATCAAAACGCTCAATACCGACGCCGATACGCACATCCTTTTTCAATCGAAAGCGGCGGCGGACATTCTCCTGGCAAAGATCGACTGGCGGAACATTGGCCATCCCTTCTGGAGGCCAGGCTATAGAAATAGGGTAAGGCCGTATCAATGTCGCGTTCTCTCCAGCCGTAATAATCGACTGGTCGCGGTTGATATGACAAGCAAGGAACCGGTCAACTGAATCCATAAAATTCTGGCAATGGAATTGCGTATGGAAACCAAGGACAGAGCTGCCGAGAAGGCCTCCGAGGATTTCTTCGCGCCACGGGCATATACTGAACACTTCCGGGTTGGGCCAAGGTATGTGCCAAAAGGTGATAATTGTCGCATCAGGTAGCCGCTCGCGGATAAAACGGGGCAAGAGAGCAAAGTGATAGTCTTGAACAAGAACGATGGGGTTTTTGGTTTTAGCTTCTTTAAAGACAGCCTCCGCAAATTTGCGGTTGACGGTTTTGTAAACTTGCCAGTCGCTTTCGCGGAAGTTCGGTCTCACGAAGGTAATATGGCAAAGAGGCCAAAGTCCTTCGTTTGCCAATCCGTAATAATAGCCTTCCTCCTCTTCCGGGGTCAGCCACAAACGCCGCAAAGTGTACTGGGGATCATCCGGCGGAACGGCGATGCGGTCATCCTTGTCAACCGTTTGGCGGTCCGCTGATCCACTGCCATGGGCGATCCATGTTCCCTTGCACGCACGCGTAATCGGCTCCAGCGCGGTAACCACACCGCTGGCCGGGCGTTGAAGCGTCACCTTGCCTTCCACAAGTTTGTGGATATAGGGTTCGCGGTTCGAAACGACAATCACTTCCGAATCCGGAAGTTCTTGTTCCAAAAGCCGGTTCAAGGCTTGCGGCGTCCAATTGACCTTAATGGTATCGAGTTGAAGTCCTCCGGGTTTGATATCGCGCAGCATTTGACGCACCTCGCGCACGATGGGCACAAACTCGCGCGGCAGGTGTTGTTTAGAAAAACGAGCCTTGGGATCGCTCAAGGTAAGACGCAACTTGCCAATCCAGCTGCGCATCGTAAGACGAGCTGTTAGCAGCGTAACGAACGCCGCGACGAAAGAAACGACGATAAGAAAAGCAATGAGATAAAACCGTGTTTCGCCTTCGCGCTGAAGGGCGAAACTTAAATCGTGCAAGACGACAAACTGGGGCTTAAGCGCATCGTCAACGGGAAGCTGAAAACTGCCTGATAGGACAGCTCCTTTTTCAAGATGCTTGACGGAGAAATGCGGCTTATCGGACAGAAGAGATGCCGGGCAATCAAAATTCTTGGGCCATTGCGCGCTCTTTGCAACCAACGCGCCATCTGCCGAACAAATTCCGACGGCCAGAACGCGTTCGTCACGGGCAATATTATCGAAAAGTTTTTTATAGAATTCCAGGCGTTTGCCTTGGTTCCACAAGTCCGTCAGCGAATATTCGACGGACTGGAAAATAAGCGTCGAACGAAGCTCAACGTCGCGTTGAAACCAGTGCGAAACAAAGTCTTCCGCAAGCGGCGTGGCTACGATGGCCAAGCTCGTCAGCGCAAGAAGCAACGGAAAAACAAAACGCAATACGAACATGCGGCCTTCCAATATGAATCTGGGGCGGCGAAAGCCTGTTTAAACGATTGAGGGGATGACGCGGATATTACCACGTCGTGATAATTTGTCATCCTTTTACATTAAAAAATTTTTTATGGATAATATAAAAAAATTTTAATGATATTACAGGACAATAGCATCACTCATAAATGAAAAATTACTGTGCGAACAAAACATTAATCATTCATACAAGCTATTTAACTTACGTCGAGCGCAACTTTATACATGTCATCATTCTGTCCACCGGAATGGGTTGTGATGGGTGACTTTTGGTTAACGGGCATTTCTTCGTTAACAAATAAAGCAAGAAAATACGATTTGAATGGGTACACAACCCGCACAAACAGGGTTCGAATGAGCCCGTTGCCCGGACGAGACAGGTACGCGGCTCGGAAGGAATGGGTACGCAGCCGTCTCTTGGAAAGCGAGCAGAATGATTCTAGATTGACCCCGAACAACGGAGCCGACCTTTTGCTATCCCCGCTCGACCGCCTCACGCAACTGCTGGCCAAGCTGCCCGGTCTCGGGCCGCGTTCGGCGCGGCGCACGGTGCTGCATCTTCTTAAGCGCCGGGAATCCTTGATGTTACCGCTCATTGAGGCCATGAACAGCGCGGCGGAAAAAGTCCAAAATTGTTCCGTTTGCGGCAATCTTGGGAGCTTTGATCCGTGCGAAATTTGTCGTGATATGGAACGCGATCGCACCACAATTTGCGTCGTCGAGGATGTCGCGGATCTTTGGGCTCTCGAAAGAAGTCATTCTTTCAAGGGGTTATATCACGTGCTCGGCGGCACTCTTTCCGCATTGGAAGGCATACGTCCTGCCGATTTACGCATCAACAGTCTCGTGGAACGCCTCCAAAACAGCCCTATTCACGAAGTCATCCTTGCGTTGAACGCGACGGTAGAAGGCCAAACAACCGCGCATTACGTCATCGAACGCCTTGCGCCATATAGCGTTGCCGTCTCGCGTCTAGCGCATGGCTTGCCTGTTGGCGGCGAACTCGACTATCTCGACGACGGCACGCTGACGGCAGCGCTTCAGGCGCGGCGGAAATTTGCCTAATATTGCTCCTTAACGGCCTTATTGAAGCCGATCAGGAATTCATCTAGTTTTAACCATCCTGTCTGAGGATAAGAACGAACGAGCTATTCAACACAGAGAGCAGGTTTATCCGTGAACATCGGTCTTGTGGTTAACGCCCGTGGAAAGCTCTGCCTCGTGCACGACGAGCCCTTTGAGGCCACGCCCCTTTGGGTAGGCTATCATGTTGATAAGAAACAGATTGAGATCATTTTCGACACAGGTTCGACCTTTCCGATCGAATGGGAAGCAACCGACGAAATGAACAACTACTTGCTGAAAATAAACAAGATCCTTATCATTCGCATGGAGAACCGGAAACCCGTTGAAGGATATGACACCAGTTTTCTGCGATTGAAAGACGGCCGCACGATTGACGATTAATTAAACCATTTCAAGGGGATAATTATGACCTCCGACTTCGAAGACGATAAAGAAAGCCAAGCGGCCGACAAAGGCAAAAAAGGCAAAGGCAAATTCACAGGCACAGGCGCCATGGGTCAAACCAAGGCTGCTATTTCGCCTGCTTTCTTTGATGCGATGAAGCGCTTCGGCGCGACTATGGAACAAATCACGCGTATCTTACGTGAATGGTCGCACATCAAAGGAAACGAACTGGCCAAGCGTTTAGCGGAATTTGCCCGCGGTACGGCGCGTGCGTCAGCTCATGTGCTGGTTCAATTTAACCGTGATGGCGGATTTGCGCTGGTTACGGACCTTCTCTTGCACTTAAGCGGTCATGAGCCGGCCCTGTCGGCCATGACAAAGCCTGTCTATCAGCCACGATAAACCTTGTTTTAAAAGCTCTTTTTAGGAGGAATTCCCGGGACGTTCCCGTGGATCGTGTTCATTCGCGCAATCTGCTTATCAATATATGAATTAATCATGCCAACGCGGTTTTCGCGCACAAGTGATCGTACCGGATCACCGTTATTACCTTCTTCCGTAATGATATAGCGTAAATAAGGGCCCGTTGCACTTAATGTCTGATGCAACCCTGCTGTCAACCCTTGGGCCAGCATATAGTTCGCGGATGATCCCATGCTTTGCTCAGCTAAGTGCATCAGCCCCATAAAACTCTCTTCAATCGACCCCGCATGAATGGTCGTAATAACCAAATGTCCTGTTGTCGCAGCGCGCAGAATTTGTTCTGCCGCGCGGGGCGAACGCACTTCACCGACCAAAAGATAACGCGGTGTCCACCGTAAGGCTCTCTTTAGAGGTGTTGACCAGTCCTCATCTTTATTGACCTGTATTTGATAGCAATACCCGTAATCACCCACAGGCCCATCCAGATTATATTCAACCGGATCCTCGATCGTGATGCACACACCGCCATAATTCTGTAAATAGTCAGCTAGAAGTGCAAAGGATGTCGTGGTTTTGCCGTGTCCTGTCGGCCCCGAAATAATGATTAGGCCATCGCGCTGACCCAGTTTGCGCAAGTTTGTGCAGATGTGTGGCGTAAAGGAAAGTTCCTCGAGTTTCGGCACGCGTGAACTAATGCGCCGGAGCGCAATCCATTCCTGAGCGTTGGCCAGCCGCTGATAAGATAAACGGAAACGCATCCCGTCGAACTCATAGGCCGAATCCGGGTTATCAATCTGTCCGCGCAGTTCACTCGCGATAACTTCTATTTCATGCCGGTACTCTTCCGGTAAAACACGTGTCCAGTTATTGGTGTGGTCGCGCGCCGAACACCGATAACGCGCCACGCCCGCCTGATCGATGCGCACGTAGAGATCCATGAACGACAAATCGCGCAAATGCTCTTTAGTATTCTTTTCTTCAGCAGGTGAAGCGTCGCTCTTTTCCATCAGGACTTCTTCGGCAAGGGAGGGAGGGGAGGAAGATTAGATAAAGGTGGCAATACTCCACCGCCAGTCGATTGATTGGATAGGCGCGCAGCAATGCGATCAATGTAGGTTGATATCATCGTCACTTTACCTTCGCGGATTAGTGACCGTATTGGATCTCCCGGTGCTTCAGGCTCGGTAAACAGATAACGGATAAATGGCCCGTCTTCCTTCATGGTTTGAAAAACCAGAGCTGTCATGCTCGCGGCTAATATGCTGCATGCGCTCGGCCCCATGGCCTGTTCCGCAAGGAAAAGCAAGCCCATCAACGAATCTTCAGGCGCTCCCGCGTCCAAAGTTGCGATGACGGTGTGTCCGGTTGTGGCCGTACGAAGAATTTGTTCGGCCGCTTTAGACGTGCGGATATCGCCCACATAAAGATAACGTGGCGCCCAATGCAGCGCGAGCTTTAGGCAGGGCGCCCATTCTTCATCTTCTTTCACTTCGACTTGAAAGCACTGCCCGCTGTCGCCATGGCGACCTTTTATGGCGTATTCTGAAGGCGCCTCAATGGCCACAGCCGTGCCACCATAGGTTTTCAAAAAATCAGCCAACAGGGCTGTTGCTGTAGTCGTTTTGCCGTGACCAGATGGCCCTGCAATAAGGATCAAGCCGTCCCGAATACCTAACCCATGCATGTGGTTGGCAATGTGAGGCGCAAAGCCAAGTTTGTTTAATTCTGGTATATTTCTGTCAATGCGCCGCGCGCAAACCCACTCTGTTTCGTCAGCCATCTTTTGCCGTGACAAACGGCAACGAACACCCTCATGCTCAATCACACCCTCTTGTTTTTCAAGAACTGTTTTAATCGCGGCTCCAAATTGATCGACTGCCGGACGATATTCATCGGGCACAAAAATATTGGGGTGCACTTGCCCACGTTCTTTAGAGCGATACATTGGCGTGTCCGCCCCATCAAGGCGCAAGTAAAGATAGATAAAGGGAAGATTAGCCAGATTTGAAGTCATATTTAACGCCTTAAATTGAGGTTATGCTGCAGCACGCCAGAGAAGCGGCGTTTCATTCTGGAAAGGCACTATTACTGCGCCTTCGCTCGTTAAAATCGGCTTAAGGGCAGGAGCGGGTTGGCTAAGTTTTTCCAACTCAAGCCTTGTTTTGTTAATCGGCAAACCATGGAATGCCGGGCCGTTTAGGCTTGCAAAGGCAGCTAATCGATCAAGGGCTCCAGCTTCGTCAAATACTTGAGCATAAAGCTCAATCGCGTTCATGGCTGTGAAGATCCCCCCGGGCGGGTTTGCGGACTCTTTGGCTGCTTTCGAATGAGGGGCCGAATCAGTGCCGAGGAAAAACATCCGCCCGCCCGATGTCGCCGCTTCAATAATAGCTTTACGGTCCCCTTCCCGCTTGAGGATAGGGCGGCAATAGTTTAGGGGGCGCAGCCCGTTGGCACTAAACAAAGCATTGCGGTTCAACAAAAGATGATGGGCCGTAATTGTCGCGCCCACCATACCGTCTTGCCCCTCAGCTAAAACGTAATCGACCTGATATTTTGTTGTGATGTGCTCGAGAACGATTTTCAAACCTGGAAAATGCCGACGCAATGGGACAAGAATGCGATCGACAAACACCTCTTCCGTATCAAAAATATCAACCGAAATATCATTGACCTCGCCATGCAAAAGAAGCGGCATGCCAATTTTCTGCATACGCTCCAGAACATTTGCGACAGCTTGGATATCCGTAACGCCCTTCTGTGAATGCGTTGTTGTGTTAGCGGGATAATACTTGGCAGCAAACAGCGTGCCGTCCTTGTGCCCTGAGACCAAGTCTTCCGGATCTGTGGTATCGGTCAGATAAGCGGTCATCAGGGGCGTAAAATCCACTTCTGGCGGCAAAGCTACCCGAATCGCTTTTCGGTATTCCCGCGCCTCCATTGCCGTCATAATCGGCTTCTTTAGGTTTGGCATAACAACTGCCCGCGCAAACTGACGCGTTGTATAGGGCAAAACAGCCTGCAGCATAGCTTCTTCACGCAGGTGGACATGCCAGTCATCAGGTTTGGGAATCGTAAGCTTGTTGGATGACATAGCGACTCACAAAAGAGGGTTAAGCTCCAAGAGAATCAGGGAGCAACAGTAAAACAGGAAAAGTACCGGTAACATAATTATTGTTTGGGAAAAAGCGCTCTTAGCTTTCAACAACTTAAGCCTTGTGTTATCAAGAGAGCTGTATTTGACATTTCTGCAAACTCTAAACCCTGAATTCCTATGTCCTTGATACAACCTCGTACCGCCCCCGGAACCCTCGAGCTTTTACCGCGCGAACAAATGGCTTTTCAGCATATGCTCGACACAATACGGCGGGGATTCGAGCGTTTTGGTTTTATCCCTGTCGAAACGCCTGTTTTTGAATTAAAGGACATACTCCTGACCAAGTCAGGCGGAGAAACGGAAAAGCAAGTTTATTTTGCCCAATCGACCGGCGCTATCCAACAAGGGCGTGCGCCGGACTTGGCTTTGCGTTTTGACCTGACCGTTCCGCTGGCCCGTTATGTTGCTGAGCACGAACGTGATCTTGCCTTTCCTTTCCGTCGCTATCAAATCCAACGCGTCTATCGGGGTGAACGCGCGCAACGTGGACGGTTTCGCGAATTTTACCAATGCGATATTGACGTTATCGGTAAAGACAAACTCAACCCGGCTTTCGACGCCGAATTGCCAGCAATCATCGTCCAAATCTTCACTGAACTTGGCGTAAAGGGTTTCACCATACATTTCAGCAATCGCAAGATTTTGCTCGGCCTGCTGATGGGTTGGGGCTTTACAGATATAGAAAAACAAAAGCTGGTTCTGCGTGAAATCGATAAGCTTGATAAAATAGGCCAACTTAAGGTTCGTGAGGCCCTGACTGCCTTGGGTCTCGCTCCAGAAATGGCAGACGGTTTGTTGAGCCTTATCGCATTAAAAGGTAGCAAATCAGATATACTGTCAGCTCTGCAGGAGCAAAAGACCGATCATCCTCTTTTCCAAGAAGCATTGGCAGAGCTGTCGCAGATGGTCACGTCGCTCAGGGCCCTGGGTGTGCCGGAAGAGCGATCGCGGATCAACCTCGCCATCGCGCGCGGGCTCGACTATTACACAGGAACTGTTTACGAAACGCTAATTGATGACCATCCGGAGT
>CAYNLV010000042.1:0-11493 GCA_964398175.1 uncultured Rhodospirillaceae bacterium | reverse complement strand
AATATGCTGGGTTAAATGCTGCAACTTGCCGCGTGGGTCGGTGAAGCGCAAATCGATGTATTTAATGTTGTGTTTCTTGATCAGGTCGAGAACGGCTTTGGGGATAGACATATTGCAATCCTTAGGTTGAAGGGTTGAAAACAACGGCAAAAAACGAATCAATGGCCTGAACCTGGCAAGCCCTATGACAGCACTTTAAGCTCTTGACAACTTTGCCAATTTGGGTTTAGGATGCACATCCGTAAAGCTGTCCACACCGGTTCAGCGTTTACAGGGAATGTTCGCTCGGTAACCCTCTCAGATATCATGAGGGCCGGGCGTTTTTGTTTGTGATGTCTTTTTGTGTGGCGGCCGTAGCTCAGTTGGTAGAGCCCTCGGTTGTGGTCCGAGTTGTCGTGGGTTCAAGTCCCATCGGTCGCCCCATTCTCCAAGAATTGCCGACTTCGGTTAAAGCTTGTGGGCCCCGTGTCAAGCACGGGGCGGTAGCTTTTATAGGTTTCCTAAGGCTCATCAGGAAAAGTTAGAGCAAGATGATTTTATTTAAAGCCGAAAAATTATTCGCTTTGCTCATGATTTAATCAAAAGCGCAGAGCGGTTTCGTAAACCTCCTTGTTGAGGATATATCCAAAATGAAGAGATTTCGCTCATGATTACAGACATGTTATACCCGTTTTCAATGAACCCGGCCAAAATCAAATCAAAAAATTCACCGCGCGCTATTCTCGTCCACGGCATGGGGCGTTCACCCATCTCCATGATGTTTTTGGCGGCGCGCCTTTATAAGGGCGGCTTGTCTCCCTCGTTGTTCGGTTACTCCGCGACCTTTGAAAGATGGGAGCCGTGCCAGAAAAGACTCACGAGGTATATTGATTGCCGGGCGGCGGATTCTCCTTATATTCTTGTCGGTCATTCGTTGGGTTGCGTTTTAATTCGATCGGTTTTGCTGCACCTTGCGCGGCCGCCGGCGGCGTGTTTTTTCCTCGCGCCACCAGCCAAGGCTTGCCGCGCCGCGCGATATTTTGCGCCGCGCCGTCTTTATCGCTGCGTCACCGGCGAAATGGGGCAGCGTCTGGCCGACCCGGGTTTCATGGACACGTTGCCTCTCCCTTCCATGCCGGCGAAGATATATGCGGGAACGGGTGGGTGGCGTGGCCGCTGGGCCCCTCTTGGCGATACGCCAAACGATGGCATACTTATGACCTCTGAAACGAACATCTCTTCTATCCCTGTGCAGGAGATCCATACGATTCATCCCTACATCATGAATGCCAAAGAAGTGGTCTGCGACATTCTTCGTATGACGCACGAGGTCCTGCGGCATGAGTGAAGCGCCTCCCGAAAACAACAGCTGGTCCTGGTTGCGTCTCGGCACGGGATTGACTGTCGGTCTGGCCCTTTGCGTGGGACTCATCCTGCATCTTGATGTGCGCGAGGCCGACTGGCGGCGGCTTTTATATGGTTTGTCGTGGCCTTGGGTTGTTGTTATCGCTCTTCTCACGATCGCGTTGTGGGGAAGCGGTGCGCGCAAGTGGGCGCTATGGGCCAAAGCGCTGCATGGCAACGCTGGCAAGGAACCTGCACCCGGTTTTTTCTTTCGGCACTTCGCATGGCAGAATTGGTTCGGGCAATTCATGCCGCCTTCGCTGGCTATCATTCTGGGGCGAAGCTGGGCCACGCGGCATATGCCGGATGTAAATTGGCGCGCAGGCGCAGGCAACGCTTTCTACGATCAGCTGATGGAGTTCGCTTTGTTGACGGCGCTTTTGCCGGCGGCGGTTCTTATTCTTTGGCGCCACGTTGACGTTTGGGTGTGGGCGCCTGTAGCGGTTCTTGGCTTGCTGGGAACGAGCGCTATTATTTTTTTTCTGAACCGATTTTTCTGGCGGTCCCTGCGGCCTTTCATGTTGTCTTTATTGGCATGGTCGGCGTTGCGTGTGCTGTTGACGGTGGCGCGGCTTGTGGTTGCGGCCCCAGCGCTTGGCTTGGCGATTGAACCTGTTGTGATCGCCGCGGCCGCGCCAGTCGTCGCTTTGCTGTTTCTGATTCCGTTGACGCCCGGCAATCTGGGCGTGGCGGAATGGGGCTGGGCCGGGCTTCTTGCTTTTGCCGGCACGGAGCCTGTCAGCGCAGGGCTTTTAGCTTTGGGAACGCGCTTGTTGATGCTGGTCGTGCAGAGCGTCCTGATCATAGGGGTCAACCTTCAGGGGCCTGTGTTCGGGGCAAAGAGAAAAAAAGAAGACAGATAAACGGTGATCTGTTTATTCTCTTCCTTCCCGCATCCTGTTTCGAAACCTTGATCCTCGAATGCCGACCCCTGAGAGCTCCTTCAACTGGAACCGCCATGCGCTTTTGACGTGCGACGAAATGCGTTGTGCCGAGCAGCTTTGCTGCGCGGAGGGAAGGTTTTCCTATTACGACCTGATGCAAAACGCGGGACATGCCGTCGCGC
The DNA here is from genome assembly GCA_964398175.1 of uncultured Rhodospirillaceae bacterium. Classification (GTDB taxonomy): domain Bacteria; phylum Pseudomonadota; class Alphaproteobacteria; order UBA9219; family UBA9219; genus JAXGVG01. The sequence continues at coordinate 9,044 of CAYNLV010000042.1, read as the reverse complement.
GCATTATTCAGGACCGTTGGAAGCCATGCCGTGTTCTGGTCATGTGCGGGCCAGGCAATAACGGTGGCGATGGCTATGTTGTCGCGGAAACGTTGCGAAAGGCAGGGTGGCCTGTGTTCATCGGTGCACTGCCCTCAAATTCTTTGCCGCCCGATGCCGCGCAAGCTGTTCAGGAATGGCATGGGGAAACAAGGCCTCTTACCCCTGATCTGTTTGAGCAAGTCGATATGGTGGTCGACGCCTTGTTTGGCACAGGTCTGCAACGTCCGTTGGCGGGCGAGATTGCCCGAACCATCGACAAATTGAAAGCCCGCAACATGCTGGTCGTCGCGATTGACATGGCCAGCGGCGTTGATGGCGATACCGGGCAGAGCAAAGGAACTGCCGTGCAGGCGCAAGTTACGGTAACGTTCTTCCGCAAAAAATGGGGACATGTGCTTTTACCGGGCGCGGTGCGTAATGGCGAGACGGTTGTCACCGATATCGGAATTTCCCCAACCGTATTGAACGAGATAAAACCATCCGTTGCCGAAAACCATCCCGATCTGTGGCTGTCTGACTTTCCGTTTCCGCAACCCGAAGGCCATAAGTATTCGCGGGGTCACGCGCTCATACTGGGCGGCGCGGTCATGACAGGCGCGTCGCGGCTTGCGGCGCGAGCGGCCCAGCGCCTTGGCGCAGGACTTGTGACCTTGGGCGTGCCCGATGCCGTTCTGTCCGTTTATGCGACATCGCTGGAAAGCGTGCTCGTCCGGCGCGCCGAAACGCTCGATGAATGGCGCGCCATGCTTGATGATCCCAAAAGGAATACGGTGCTCGTTGGACCTGGGCTTGGCGCTAACGGAGCAGCAAAAGAACTGGTTCTGGCTGCGCTTGAGACACGCAAGCAGACGGTTTTGGATGCCGATGCTTTGACCGTTTTTGCCGATGGGTCAGAGGCGCTGTTTCATAACCTGCATCCAAATTGTGTTTTAACGCCACACGAGGGTGAATTTATGCGCCTGTTCGGCGCGAGGATCGATGCCGGAGCCAACAAGATTGCCCGGGTCCGCAAAGCCTCTGAAATGGCGGGATGCGTCGTTTTGCTGAAGGGCGCGGATACGGTTATCGCTGATCCGGAAGGCCGCGTTGTGGTTAACACGAACGCCCCGGCATGGCTTGCGACAGGCGGTTCGGGGGATGTGCTGGCCGGGATGATTTTAGGCTTGCTAACCCCCGGAATGCCTCTATTCCAGTCGGCGGCGGCCGCTTGCTGGATTCATGGCCGAATTGCCGGCCTTTTGGGCCCCGGGCTAATCGCTGAAGACCTGGTTAACAGCTTGCCAAGCGTGCTTAAAGACTTGTCAGCGGTGGTCGGAAAGCCCATAGTCGGGCCACTTTGAGTGTCTTTTGGGCGGCGTCGTTTCGGATTGGAAACGTTTTCGAGGGACGAGCCGAAGGTCAGGAGAATGATCCTTAACGCTCTTTCAAATCGCGATGCCGACATTCAGGCCGGGTCAGCTTACCGACGCTATGGCACAGGCGCGGTGGTTGAGATCGCCTATGTGACGCAGGTCGCGGAAGACAAAATGGGCATTCCGCATGTGCGCTTCCAGCTTCAGGTCGCGCGCGGTTCGGGAATGCCGACCGTGGAAGAACGCACGCTGGCGCTGGGGGTCTTCCAGACACGGTACCGAGAGCGGGTATCTTAGGGTAAAAAAGCCAGGATTAAGGGGCTTATAAATAAGTTCCCCTTACCCCGGTCTTCTGGTAGGTGTCTTCCGCCTTTGGCCATGCGGGTGTGGCGGAATTGGTAGACGCGCCAGGTTTAGGTCCTGGTGGTTTCGGCCGTAGGGGTTCAAGTCCCTTCACCCGCACCACCCTTCGCCTTCGGCTTCGGGTGGCGAAGCCATCCGAAGGCGATATAGGCGAAGGAGTGTCCCCCGCAGCTTTAGCGAAGGGGGACTGGATGATTTTAAAAACGGACAAACAAGAACAAACAGGAAAAGATCATGATTGAAGTTAAGGAAACGGTCAAAGAAGGATTGAATCGCGAATTCAATATCAAAATTCCGTTAGAAATGGTCGAGCAATCGCTGACCGAGCGTTTGCAGGAAATCGGCAAAACCGCGAAGATACAGGGCTTTCGCCCCGGCAAAGCGCCGCTGCATATTCTTCGCCAGCGCTTTGGCAATAACGCCCGCGCCGATGTTCTCGACAGAGCCGTTGCCGAGAGCACGCAAAAGACGTTGAGCGAACGCCATCTCCGCCCGGCGCTTCAGCCGAAGGTCGAACTGGTAAGTTATGCCGATGGGCAGGATGTCGAGTTCAAATTGGCCGTCGAAGTGCTACCCGAGATCAAACCCGTTGATTTCGGTTCCCTAAGTTTTGAGCGCCCCATGGCGGATGTCGCCGATGCAACCATTGACGAGGCCGTCTTGCGGCTTGTGAAGTCAATGAAGGATCCGGAAGTTGTGACGGAATCCCGCGCGGCGAAAAAAGGCGACACGCTTGTCATCGATTTTGACGGCACCGTGGATGGCACGCCGTACCCGGGCATGAAGGCCGACAACCACCGGATCGAATTGGGATCGGGCTCGTTTGTGGGCACGTTCGAGGATCAGCTTATGGGGATGAAGGCTGGCGCCAACAAAAAGGTCGTTGTTGATTTTCCGCAAGAGTATCACGCCAGTCACTTGGCCGGAAAGACGGCCGAGTTTGCCGTGACCGTAAAGGAAATAAGGGAGTGGAAACCGATTGAACCGAACGACGAGTTGGCCAAGGAAGCCGGATTCCCCAGCCTTGCCAAGCTGCGCGAGCGCATTGCGGACGACATCAAGGGCAACTATGGCCGCGTTACGCGCGCTGTCCTGAAGCGCCAGTTGATGGATCAATTGGCGGAAAAGCACGACTTTACCATTCCTTCGGGCATGGCCGATGCGGAATTCAACGCGATCTGGCAACAGGTTGAGAAGGACAAAGCCGCAGGCAAGCTTGATAAAGACGACGCCAAGAAGAGCGATGACAAGCTGAAAAAGGAATACCGTGCGATTGCCGAGCGCCGCATCCGGCTTGGGCTTTTGCTGGCCGAGGTTGCGCAAAAGAACAAGATCGAGGTCAGCCCGAACGACTTGCGCAACGCCATGATCGCTGAAGCGCGGCGTTTTCCCGGCCAGGAAAAGTCGGTCATCGACTATTACACGAAGACCGAGGGCGCTATCGAGCGCTTGCGCGCCCCACTTCTCGAAGAAAAAGTCGTAGATTTCATCCTTGCGCAAGCCAAGATCACGGACAAAAAGGTCTCGGCTGATGAATTGATGAAGATGCCGGAAGAGATGGATTGATCAAGGCCATTGAAAAATTTGGCCGCAATCTCGTGACTTGCCATCTTCGCGGAATGCGCTAACTTGGTATCCCCGCCGCTGCTTTAACCCGCAAGCCTCTGAGGAGCTCATTCGTCATGTCGATTACAGACCGCGATCCTGTTGAAACACTCGCCAATCTCGTTCCCATCGTGGTCGAGCAAACGTCGCGTGGCGAACGGTCCTATGACATCTATTCGCGCCTTCTGAAAGAGCGCATTATTTTTATGGTCGGACAGGTGGATGATCATATGTCCAGCCTTGTTTGTGCCCAGCTTTTATTCCTTGAATCGGAGAGCCCGAACAAGGATATCTCCCTCTATATTAATTCACCGGGCGGGATCGTTTCATCGGGCCTCGCGATGTATGACACCATGCAGTACATCAAATCCCCCATCTCGACCGTGTGCATCGGTCAAGCCTGCTCCATGGGATCTCTGTTGCTATGCGCCGGGGCGAAGGGCAAGCGGTTCTCGTTGCCCAACAGCCGGGTCATGATCCATCAGCCTTCAGGCGGCGCGCAGGGACAAGCGGCCGATATTGAAATTCAGGCCCGCGAAATACTCAAACTCCGCTCGCGTTTGAACGAAATCTATGTGCGCCACACGGGCCAACCGCTTGAAAAAATTGCCACTGCCGTGGACCGCGACAACTTTATGTCGGCCGAAGAAGCCAAGGCCTTCGGAATTATTGACGAGGTCGTCACCAAGCGTCCGGGCGGTGAGTCCGAGAAAAAAGCGGCCTGAGACAATTTGTTCCGGATTAATAATCCGGTAACCAGCGCCGGAATAGGTTGTTAAGGAAGGTGCCGTTTAAGGGTGGGTGATCTGCCTCTGTCGGCATCATGAACAAAGAGCAAGGGCCGCAATGTCCAAAACCAGCAGCAGCGACACGAAGAACACGCTATACTGTTCCTTCTGCGGCAAGAGCCAGCACGAAGTGCGCAAGCTTATTGCCGGACCGACGGTGTTCATCTGTGATGAATGCGTCGAGCTCTGCATGGACATTATTCGCGAAGAAAGCAAGACCACGCTGGTGAAATCACGCGATGGCGTTCCCGTGCCGCGCGACATCAAGGCGGTTCTCGACGATTATGTCATCGGGCAAGAGCATGCGAAGCGTGTGCTTTCGGTTGCCGTGCACAATCACTATAAGCGGTTGGCACATGGCGCACGCAATTCGGATGTTGAGCTCGCAAAATCCAACATTCTGCTGCTCGGCCCCACAGGTTGCGGCAAAACGCTCTTGGCGCAGACGCTGGCGCGCATTATCGATGTGCCTTTCACCATGGCGGATGCCACGACGCTCACCGAAGCCGGTTACGTTGGTGAAGATGTGGAAAACATCATCCTCAAGTTGTTACAAGCCGCGGATTATAATGTTGAACGGGCGCAACGCGGCATCGTCTATATCGATGAAATCGACAAAATCAGCCGAAAGTCGGACAATCCGTCTATCACGCGCGATGTGTCGGGCGAAGGCGTGCAGCAGGCGCTGCTTAAAATTATGGAAGGCACGGTGGCTTCGGTGCCTCCGCAAGGCGGACGCAAGCATCCGCAGCAGGAATTTTTGCAAGTCGACACGACCAATATTCTGTTTATTTGTGGCGGCGCATTTGCGGGTTTGGATAAAATCATTTCCGCGCGCGGCCGCGGGTCGTCGATCGGATTCAACGCCGACGTGCGCGGGCCGGACGACCGCCGTGTCGGCGACGTGCTGCGTGAAGTCGAGCCGGACGATCTTTTGAAGTTCGGCCTTATTCCTGAATTTATTGGCCGTATGCCCGTTATCGCAACGCTGTCCGACCTTGATGAGTCGGCGCTCATCGACATTCTCACAAGGCCCAAGAACGCGTTGGTCAAACAGTTTCAGCGTCTGTTCGAGATGGAAAACGTGGTACTGGAGATCAACGAAGACGCGCTCAGGGCGATCGCCCAGAAAGCCATCGCCCGCAAAACAGGCGCGCGCGGCCTGCGTTCGATCATGGAAGGTGTTCTGCTTGAGTCTATGTTTGATCTCCCCGGCAAGACCGATGTGGAAAAGATGATTGTGAACGGGGAAGTTGTGGAAGGCAAAGCCCAACCCATCCTTGTGCATGGCGCACAGCGCACCGCTGCGCAGCCGGCGTGATGGAGTTATTTTCTTCGAAAGGGAAATATGAAAACCACTTTTGTTTTTCTCACTCTTTTGGGGTTATTTATCGTCGCAACACCCGTGAAGGCATGCATTAAAAGTGCCGAAGAGAAGGCCGCAATTACGGCGTATTACAAAGAACTACGCGATATCTGTAAGGATAATTCATGTTGCCTTGCCTCCGTGAACATTATGGAGAAACACGGCTATAGGCGAACCGAAAACGGGCAATGCCCAAGTGATATTAACCCTGAAAGGTTATTATGTACGTCTTCATTTGTTTGGTGTGTGATTCCCCAACCTCAGGGCGTCACAGACCATTGCCTGTAAACTTTACTATAGGTTTTGCCCTAAAGAATTTATGGTTTATGCCAATACGATCCCGGAACGATTGTTAGGGTTAATGGGCGACCTCTTGAATTTTTTATAAAACACCCAATCTGTTAACCAATCGGATGATAAATTTTCGATGTTCTCCGATTCGGATTTGACGCATTCTAATGCTATAAGACTGAGCCTTCTCAAGGGGCTATGAAAGGAATCAATATGGTTTTGCAAACTTCCGGTGGCGCGCTTTATCCTGTTTTGCCTTTGCGCGACATCGTTGTTTTTCCGCACATGATCGTGCCGCTTTTTGTCGGGCGCGAGAAGTCGGTGCGCGCGCTTGAAGATGTCATGCAGGAAGATAAGCACATTCTGTTGCTGACGCAAAAAAACGCGTCGCAAGACGATCCAACCAAGGAAGACCTTTACAATTTGGGTACCGTCGGGACGGTGCTGCAGCTTTTAAAACTGCCCGACGGCACGGTAAAAGTGCTTGTCGAAGGTAGTCACCGCGCCAAAGTCGCGCGCTTTGCCGAGAACCTTGAATTTTTTCAGGCATTTGCTGAACCCATTGACGAATTTGTCGGCGACAAGGGTGAGCTGGAAGCTCTGGCACGCGCTGTTGTGGGGCAGTTCGAACAGTATATCAAGCTGAACAAAAAAATTCCGCCGGAAGTCATGGTTTCGGTCAACCAGATTGACGATCCGGCCAAGCTTGCGGACACGGTGGCATCGCACCTAACGCTCAAGATTGCCGACAAACAGCAATTGCTCGAAATCGCTTCCGTTAACGATCGGCTTGAAAAAATCTTCGGCCATATGGAAGGCGAAATCGGCGTCTTGCAGGTCGAAAAACGGATTCGCACGCGCGTTAAAAAGCAAATGGAGCGGACGCAGCGCGAGTACTATCTGAACGAGCAGATGAAGGCGATTCAGAAAGAGCTTGGCGAGGGCGAAGACGGCCGTGATGAAAACGCCGAACTTGAAAAGCGTATCAACGAAACGAAAATGAGCAAGGAAGCGCGGGAAAAGGCGCTGGCTGAACTCAAAAAACTCCGTTCGATGAGCCCGATGTCGGCAGAAGCGACGGTGGTGCGGAATTATCTGGACTGGATGCTTTCGATCCCTTGGCAAAAGCGGACGAAAACGCGCCGCAATATCAAGGAAGCGCAAAAGATACTCGATGTTGACCATTACGGCCTTGAGAAGGTCAAAGAGCGCATCCTTGAGTATCTTGCCGTGCAACAGCGGCACAGCAAGCTCAAGGGGCCCATTTTGTGCCTTCTGGGCCCGCCGGGCGTCGGTAAGACGTCGCTGGGCAAGTCTATTGCGCGCGCGACGGGGCGTAACTTTGTCCGCATGTCGCTTGGCGGCATACGGGACGAAGCCGAAATCCGCGGCCATCGCCGCACATATATCGGTTCGATGCCCGGCAAAGTCATTCAGGGGATGAAAAAAGCGAAGTCATCCAATCCGCTTTTCCTCTTTGACGAGGTGGACAAACTGGGTTCCGACTGGCGGGGCGATCCGACCTCGGCTCTTCTCGAAGTGCTCGATCCCGAACAGAACAACACGTTTAACGATCACTACATGGAAGTTGATTACGATCTTTCGGACGTGATGTTCGTGTGCACGGCAAATACGTTGCGCATGCCCCAACCCTTGTTGGATCGCATGGAAATCATTCGTATTGCCGGCTACACCGAGGATGAAAAAATTGAGATCGCCAAGCGCCACTTGATTCCGAAAGCGATCAAGGAGCATGGCTTGAAGAAAACAGAGTTTTCAATATCCGAAGACGCGTTGCGCGATATTATTCGCTACTACACGCGTGAAGCGGGTGTGCGTAACGTGGAGCGCGAAATCGCCAATCTTGCGCGGAAATCGATCAAGGAAATTCTGGTCAAGAACCTGAAGTCGATCCATATTACGCGCCGCAATCTGGAAAAATACGCGGGCGTGAAAAAATTCCGTTTTGGCGAAGTCGAAGCCGAAGACTTGGTCGGCGTTACTACGGGTCTTGCGTGGACGGAAGTCGGCGGCGAATTGCTGTCGATCGAAGCGGTTGCCCTGCCCGGGAAAGGGAAAATTATCATCACCGGCAAGCTCGGCGATGTTATGCGTGAATCCGTCCAAGCCGCCGAGAGTTACGTAAAGGCTCGCGCCGTGGCATTTGGGATCAAACCCACACTTCTTGATAAAAGAGATATTCACGTCCACGTTCCGGAGGGCGCAACGCCCAAAGATGGCCCCAGCGCCGGCGTCGCTATGGTGACGTCGATTGTCTCGGTGCTCACGGGAATCCCCGTTCACAAGGATGTGGCGATGACCGGCGAGATAACCCTGAGAGGTAGGATCTTACCCATTGGCGGTCTCAAAGAAAAACTTTTAGCGGCGCTTCGCGGCGGATTAACCACAGTTTTAATCCCGAAAGAAAATGAAAAAGATCTTACGGAGATTCCGGATAACGTTAAAAAGGGACTCAAGATCATCTTCATTAACACTGTCGACGAAGTGCTAAAATTTGCGCTGACACAACCGCTTACGCCAATAGAATGGGATGAAACAGCGCAACTGGCGGCGGACAAAGCGCAGGTGGTTGAGTCTGAAACAGCGGATGAAGGCGTGAGACATTAATAATTTCGTCCGTCCGAAATCTGGATAGAACGATTCTAGCGTCGGTAGCGTTAACGCAAATTCCTCTGGAACCCGCAGAAACCCACACTTTTTTTGTGATGCCTAATTGACAGGATAAAACATCGACGCCTAAAGTGATGTCGTGGCTGGAGGCGCTGCGCAACGTGCGCAACGGATCGTCTGGCCCCCGCACTCAAACTTTGGGAGATTCTCACGTGAACAAGAACGAATTCATTTCGGCTGTCGCTGATAGCAAATCGCTGGCGAAGCTCGACCTGTCGAAAGCCGCTATTGCAACGGTTGTCGACACTGTATTGGCAACGATTGAAAATAGTTTGAAGAAGGGTGAGGAAGTGCGTCTTGTCGGCTTTGGCAACTTCTATGTGTCGAAACGCGCCGCCGCGAAAGGCCGCAACCCACGCACGGGCGAGGTTATCAGCATTAAGGCATCGAAACTGCCGAAGTTCCGCGCCGGCAAGCAGCTTAAGGAACAGGTCAACACGGGAACGGCAGGAAAGAAGTAAGCTGTTTTCTTAGCGAGCGGACGCGAGCTTAGAAAACGCTTATCCCTGCGAAAGCAGGGACCCAGTTTTTAAGTTTGAATGAAAG
>CAYNLV010000041.1:0-12456 GCA_964398175.1 uncultured Rhodospirillaceae bacterium | reverse complement strand
TTCGCCTGTCGATTTTTCCTTAACTTCAACCTTCAAGTTCGCGCGGTCGGGTTGCGCCCCATCGGTAGGCGTCACCTTAACCTCTTCAAAAAAGCCGAGATCTTTAATGCGCTGTTCGGAACGGTGAATTTTTGTCGTGCTGAACGGGTCGCTTTCCGCCAATTGCATTTCACGGCGTATGACTTTATCGATGGTGCGGCTGTTGCCATTAATGTCGATGCGGCCGATATAAACACGTTGACCCTGCTTGATATGGTAGGTCAGGTCGACCGTTAGGGTTTCCTTATGGCGGTCAATGTCCGGCGTGATATCGACAAAGGCATATTGCATATCGCCCAGCGCCGCCGTCAGTTTGGCAATCGTTTTTTCTGCGGCATCAGCATTGTACCATTCGCCCTCTTTAGTCGTGACATACTGGTTAAGGGCGTTAATATCTAACCCCTTGATTTCGCTTTCGATTTTGATTTTTCCAAATTTATAGCGTGGGCCTTCTTCGACGGTAAACGTCAGGAAAAAATCCTCACGGTCAGGGGTCAATTCGGCCACAGCCGACATAACGCGAAAATCAACATAACCCTGGTTCTGGTAGAACCGGCGCAGAAGTTCGCGATCATAGTTCGTGCGATCAGGGTCATAGAAATCTGATGTCGAGAAAAAACGCCACCAGGCGGTTTCGCGGGTATCGATAACGCTGCGCAAGTCGCTGTCGTCGTAATGCTCGGTGCCAATGAATTTTATGCGGCGAACGCCGGTATGTTTACCTTCCGTGATTTCGAAAACAATATCGACGCGGTTTTGCTCGAGCTTAACCAGCTTGGGTTCGACCAGCGCGCCGAAGCGGCCTGAGCGGCGATAGAGATCAAGAATTCTTTGTACATCTTTTTGCAGGCGCGGCAGCGTATACACAAGAAGTGGTTTGAGCTGGACTTCTTTTTCCAGATCCTCTTTCGAGATAGCGTCATTGCCTTCGAAGGCCACGCGGTTGACGACCGGATTTTCGAGAACCTTCACCACCAGAGTCGATCCCTGCATGCCAACGCTGAGATCGGCGAAAAGCCCGGTTGCGTAAAGTGCCTTGAGCGACGCGTCAATAGCTTCTTCCGTAACTGCATCACCTTTTGCAATTGTCAGGTAGGATAATATTGTCTCGGGTTCCAAGCGCTGATTGCCCTCAACGCGGATATCTTCCACCGTTCCGCTGCTGGCCCCCATGTTGGCTGGCACCGGAGCCGCGTTCAGCATCGGCACGTTGAGCGGTGTTTGCGCAAACGCCAGCGACGACGTCGCTATCAGAAAGACAAGAGCCGACACCCCGATGCCGGTGAACTTTCCGGCGGCTTTAAAACCTGAGCGGGTTGATTTCATCCAGTTCAAGGGAACAGACCACGGAGAAAAGAAATGACACGCAAATGCACGAGGTCGTTCCACGTCGCGAACAGCATCAGCAGCACAACCAGCGTCAAACCGATCCATGACCCGACCTCCTGCGCCTTTTCGCTCAGGGGACGGCCCCGGATCTTTTCGACGGTGTAAAATACCAGATGGCCACCATCAAGCAAGGGGATGGGGAAAAGATTTAACAGGCCCAAACTGATTGAAATATGGGCCAAAAAGAGAACAAAATTAGCCACCCCTTCCCGGACGATCTTCCCGGACATTTCGGCGATCCGGAGCGGCCCACTCAATCCATCCGCGCCGCGGACGCCGATAATCATCTGACAAACGGCTTTCAGGGTGCTGGACGTCAGGTTCCAGGTCTCGACAAAAGCCTGCTGCACGGCCCCCAAGGGAGAAAGCGCCCGGAACTCGACTATGTTCGATAATATGCCCAACCGGCCCAGCTTGTGCTCCATGCCCAAACGGTCCGTGATGGGCTGAACCTCGGGGGTAGCCTGAATCACCTGCCGCTTTCCCTCACGCTCCAAAGCAATGTCCACTGGCGTGCCGGTGTTCATCATGACGATGCGCCGGATATCCTCAAAGCTTTCGGTAACCTCGCCGTCAATGCTCAAGATGCGATCGCCGGGCTTAATTCCAACTTGCATCGCCGCACTATTTTCCAGAACTTCGTTGACGACGGGCGACGTATAGGGCTGGCCATTGAACATAAACAGGATCGCCAGAACCAGAACGGCGAAAACGTAATTGCTTGCCGGACCTGCCGCGACAATCGCGAACCGCTTGCGGACAGGCTGGGAAAAGAAAGCAACCTTCTTTTCGTCCTCGGTGATGTCCTTGACTTTTGCGTCCGGGAGCGCGCTCGCGGGATCGCTGTCCCCGAACATCTTGACGTAACCGCCCAGCGGCAGCCAAGCGACCTTCCACCGCGTGCCAAGCTTATCGTTCCAGCCCCAAATCTCGCGGCCGAAACCGATGGAGAAACTTTCCACCCGCACGCCGCAGCGCCGCGCGACCCAAAAGTGGCCGAACTCGTGCACAAAAACGACGATGCTCAAAACAACGATAAAAGCCGCAAAGGCTATCATAAAATCCATATATTTCCCCTTTTATCCATCCGACAAGCGAAGCACTTGTTCTTCGGCGTAGCGCCGCGCGGCGCTGTCCGCTTCGCGCAGGACTTCGAGGTCCGTGAGCGGCGCGACAGGCCCATGGTTCAATGTGTTTTCATTAACGGCTTCGATATCAAGAAACTTGATGCGCTTGTCGAGGAAAGCCTGCACGGCCACTTCGTTCGCTGCGTTCAAAAGCGCGGGCGCCGTCCCGCCCAGCTTCATCGCTTCCCGGCCCAAGCGGAGCGCCGGGAACTTCACGGGATCCGGCGCTTCGAACGTAAGCTGGCTCAGTTTGGCCAAATCGAGCTTGGCCGCCGGTGTCGCCATGCGCTGCGGCCACGCCAGCGTGTAACCGATCGGCGTGCGCATGTCGGGCGACCCGAGCTGCGCGAGGATCGAACCGTCGGTGTACTCGACCATGCTGTGAATGATCGACTGTGGATGCACGACGACGTCGATTTTTTCGTCCGGCATCTGGAAAAGGTAATACGCCTCGATGACTTCCAGCGCCTTGTTCATAAGGGTCGCGCTGTCGATGGAAATCTTCGACCCCATGCTCCACACGGGATGCTTGATTGCCTGTTCCGGCGTCATCGTCGCCATCTGTTCGCGGCTCAGCGTGCGGAAAGGCCCACCCGAGGCGGTCAGGATCAGACGCGAAATAGCGTCGCGCTTGTCGAAATCGAAAACCTGCCAGATGGCGTTGTGCTCGCTGTCCACCGGCAAAAGCTGCGCGCCCGCCTCGGCCACAAGCTTCATCACCAGCGGCCCGGCGCAAACAAGGGTCTCCTTGTTCGCGAAAGCAACCATGGCGCCGCGCCGCGCGGCCGCCAGCGTGCCCGGCAGACCCGCCGCGCCGACGATTGCGACCATGACCCAATCGCTCTCCATCTCGGCGGCAGCCGCAACGGCCGCCGCGCCGGCCGCCGCTTTCACGTGTGTGCCGAGAAGCGCGGTTTTCAATTCCTGATACTTGGTTTCGTCCGCAATGACAGCGACTTCCGGCCTCAACTTACGCGCTTGTTCGGCAAGTTTTTCCACATTCTTGCGCGCGGTAAGCGCCACGACTTCATACTTCTCCGGTGCGCGCTCGATCAGGTCAACCGTCTGGCAACCCACCGATCCCGTTGACCCTAAAATAGTCACCCGCCGTCTTTGATCGGCCTGAAGGGAAAGGAATCTCTTCGTCTTGACGGAAACCATACTCATGACAGGCACCTATTTAAAAATTCTATAACCACGCTTGGCCATTATTGGTTGCCAACATAGTCAGGACAAAGAACACAGCCGCGAAAAGCAAACCATCGATGCGATCCAACACCCCGCCGTGACCGGGGATTAATCCGCCGCTTTCCTTCACGCCTGAACGGCGCTTTAGGTAAGACTCGAACAAGTCGCCGGCTTGCGCCACGACCGCCAGAACCAGACTTAGCTTCGCGGCCATACGGGCTTGTTCGCTGTACCCGAATCCGGACGCGACAAGATAGCCAAAGAACGCGGCGAAAGCCATGCCGCCGATAAGGCCCGCCCATGTTTTCTTTGGGCTTACTTTGGGGGCCAGTTTTGGTCCTCCAATCGTTAATCCGGCCAGATAAGCCCCGATATCCGTGCCCCAAACCGTCAAAAAGAGGTACACCGTCGGCGCTAACCCAAAGAAAAAACGCATATATAAGAGCGCGAACCCCCCAAAGCCAATGTAGGGGATGCCCAAAACGACCCATCGGGCGCTTTTCTTGTCATCCAGCCACGCAACGCCATACACAATGGCCAAGGAGACAAGTTCGATGAAAACGCAAACAGCCTTCTGAACCGCGAGTGCTTCCCGATCGCAGCCAATAAAACATAAAACGTTCATGCCAACCAGAAAGCTGACAACAAATCCTACGCCGAAAGTTATCGCAAGCGCCGCCTGTGCCGCGACTTTCACACGCCATGACGCGGCAGGACTGACGACCCTCACCCATTCATGAAGAGCGACCGCCATAAACAGCATAACGACAAGACTGTAAATCCACCCGCCAACATAAACGCATCCCAACGCCAACGGCGCGCCGATAACCATCGAGAGAACGCGCAACCGGAAATTGGTTGAATCGAATTTGCTTTTCAAGCGCGCCAGGAAATCAGGCATGGCTAACGGTATCTCCATAACGGCGTTCGCGGCTACGGAATTCGGCTATCGCGTCCGCCAGATGCTCGCCGGTAAAATCCGGCCAGAGAACATCGAGGAAAACATACTCGGCATAGGCCGATTGCCATAGAAGGAAATTGGAGATTCGCTTTTCGCCGCTGGTGCGGATGACGAGATCGGGATCGGGAATCCCCGCCGTAAATAGATAGGATTCCAACGTTTGCTCGTCAACGGCATCGGCCTTCAGTTCGCCCTTCTCGACGGCCTTGGCAATGCCCTGCGCCGCCGCCGTGATTTCCTGCCGTCCGCCGTAACTTAGCGCGATCACCAGCGTTAGCGCCGTGTTGTCCTTCGTCTGGTCTTCGGCATTCGTAATAAGCTCGATAATATCGGGGGGCAGTTGTTGACGTTCACCGATAACCTTAATGCACACGCCTTCCTTATGCATGGTGGCCAGCTCACTGCGCAAGTAATAGCGGAGCAGCTGCATCAGCTCATTGATCTCCACAACCGGACGGCGCCAATTCTCGGCGGAAAAGCTGTAAAGCGTCAGATGGCTGATGGGCAGATCCCGCGCGGCCTTCAGCGTACGCTGAACCGCTTCGATCCCCGCCTTGTGCCCCATCGTGCGCGGCAATCCCCGGGCGGCAGCCCAACGTCCATTACCGTCCATGATAATGGCGATGTGGAGTTTGGAAGAAGCGAGAACGTTAGGGTTCACAACATCAATCTTTCCATGGCGACCCGAGGTAAAAGCTCGGGACGTTGTATCACCAAGGGAAAGTTTTGTGGAGTAAAATGCTCCCGGTCTTCATTAAGGAATTTCAATAGGTAAGACGGCATTTCTTCGTCTTTCAGAATAACAAATCCATGGCGGCTGTAATATGGCGCATTCCAGGGAATATTTCCCGCCGTGCACAAGGTTATGGCGCGTCGATTTTCCGCCCTGGCCCTTTCCATCACCGAGCGCAATAAAAAAGTCCCAAGCCCTTGTTGCCCTCGTGCTGTTGAGACAAACAAATGATAAAGAAAAAGATCGCTCTCAATCGTATAAGCTGTGCTGTAACCACACGGTATGGAATGGCCGTCAACCGCAACAGTGACATCGCCTTGGGCGATATGCCGAGCAAATTCCTCTCGCCCGAAAGGCAACGCAACATATTCTTCATCAAAACGACGACAGGATTCCATTTTAATGGAAACTATAGCATCGTATTCATCATCCCGCGCCGGACGGATGGAAAAACCATTTACACTATTCATTTTTTCATCCGGTTTTCTTCATCGACAAGAATAATGGCGGGTTCCATTTTCTCGTCCGTGTCATGCCAGCACCATGACGCAATGATCATTACATCACCTAGCGCTGCGCCACGCGCCGCCGCGCCGTTCAAGCCAACCTCGCCCGAACCGGCCGGGGCTTCGATGACATAAGTTTCCAGCCTTGCACCCGTGCTCACGTTCCAGACATGAACGGACTCAAAGGGTTCAAGGCGGCCCGCCTCCATCAAATCCGTGTCGATCGAAATGCTGCCTTCATAGTCGATATCGACCTTCGTCAGCCGCGCGCGATGTATTTTCGATTTGAGTTGCTTGATGTGCATGAACGGCTTCATCCTAAACGAGAGATTTTATTACACCTTATCATACCTTCACCGTCATGAAAGCAACAAGCCCCTCCTCTCGCCCACCTACGCCAAGGCTTCGGCGGGTCTGGCATCAAGTCCGGCGAAGCTGCGCAGCAGCGTAGACGGAAGGGAGGGGTCTGGGGAGGGGGCGTTCCGCTCGAAATGAGTATTGAATTGTCGAACTCCGCACCAAGCCGCTCGCCCCCCTCCCTATCCCTCCCCTCAAGGGGGAGGGTATAAGCTCACACCGTCATAATCTCTTTTTCTTTATGGGACAGCGCCTCGTCGATCTTCTTGATCGTCTGGTCCGTCAGCTGCTGAACCTTGTCGCTCTGGGTTTCGAGCTCGTCTTTCGAAATCTTCTTTTCCTTTTCCTGTTTCTTCAATTCGTCCATCGCGTCACGGCGGACGCTGCGCACGGCCACGCGCGCCTGCTCCGTGTATTTGCCGCAAATCTTGACAAGTTCCTGCCGACGTTCCGAGCTCAGCTCGGGAATGGGTACGCGGATCAGCGCACCATCGGGTTGCGGGTTCAGGCCAAGGCCTGCTTCACGGATGGCTTTTTCAACCGCTTTCACCACGCCCTTGTCCCATACTTGTACCGTCAGCAAACGCGGCTCCGGCACGGTGATATTGCCGACTTGGTTGATCGGCATCATGCTGCCGTAAGCGTCAACCTGTATGGGATCCAGCATCCCTGCCGACGCGCGCCCGGTGCGAAGGCCCGCAAATTCCTTGCGCAGGTTCTCAAAAGCCCCTTCCATGCGTTGTTTGGTTTGATCGAGGTTCATCGGTTGCCCCCCTTGATGTCCGTGATGATCGTAAAACGTCCCTTTCCCTGCACCACTTCGGCAAACGCGCCGTGCGTGAAGATGGAGAAAACGAGGATCGGGATTTTACTTTGCCGCGCGAGCGAAATCGCGGACGTGTCCATCACCTGCAAGTCTTTCGAAAGAACATCAAGATAACGGAGGCGCTCGTAACGTTTCGCGGATTTAACCTTTGTCGGATCGGCGCTGTACACGCCGTCAACCTTCGTGCCTTTAAGCAGCGCGTCGCACTGCATTTCCGACGCGCGCAACGCGGCGGCAGAGTCCGTCGTGAAGAAGGGATTGCCTGTGCCTGCCGCGAAAATCACGACGCGGCCTTTTTCCATATGCCGGATGGCGCGGCGGCGGATATAAGGCTCGCATAAGGAGGCCATTGGGATGGCGGAAAGCACGCGCGTTTGCACGCCGATTTTCTCCAACGCGTTCTGCATCGCCATCGCGTTGATGACCGTGCCGAGCATGCCCATGTAATCGCCTGTCGCGCGATCGACGCCATGCGCCGCGCCGGAAACGCCACGAAAGATGTTGCCGCCGCCGATGACGATACACACCTCAATGCCCATCGCCGCGACCGTTTTGATTTCGGCGGCCACGCGATCGACGGTTTCAGGTTCAAGCCCGTAATCCCTCTTTCCCATCAGGGCCTCGCCCGACAGCTTGAGCAGCACGCGTTTGTAAAACGGTTTTTCGGAAGTCTTCTTTGCGCTTTTTTTCTTCGTCATAGGGAGATACCGGGGAACAGGGGACGAGAATCGTGGATCAGGAATAGCCTACTTTTCGCAAAACGGGAATACGGCTCAATATTACGCCATTAGCCCCCCTCATGTCCCCTAATGCCTTGGCGAAGGGGGATGCGGGAGGGTCGAAAACGCATCGCGTTTTCGGGGAGGGGTCATAATTAGCGGGAAGCAAAACTAATGGCACGCAACCCGCGCAAACAGGGTTCGAATGAGCCCGCTGCCCGGACGAGACAGGTACGCGGCTCGGAAGGAATAGGTACGTAAGTGGAATTCGACAAAAAAATTCCCCTCCCCTTGGGGAGGGGTTAGGGGCGGGGTATGTAAATTCTGTTTCCGCTCCGCACCCGCGTTTATACCCCTTCTGAACCATCCCTGAACCTGCTCTGAAGCCGTTCTGAACCTGTTCTGAACGCGCTTTGAACCTGTTTTGAGTCAGCTTGAACCCTGCGTCAAACGTGCGCCAAAGCGCATAAAAGGCATATAAAACAAGCTTTAAGGGGGCTTATCCGGCCATCTTCGCCACTTCCGCCGCGAAGTCATCTTCCTTCTTCTCGATGCCTTCTCCCAACTGAAAACGCGCAAACGCGGCCACTTTAACTGGCGCGCCGATGGCCTTCGCCGCGTTTTCCACGACCTTTCCGACCCGCGTCTCCCCGTCCACAACATAAACCTGCTCGGTCAGCACGACTTCCTCGTAGTACTTGCGCAGCCGCCCTTCGACCATCTTATTAATGATTTCTTCCGGCTTGCCCGAGGCCCGCGCTTGTTCAGCTAAAATATTACGTTCGCGCTCTAAAGCCTTGGAATCTATATCATGAATCGTTAGCGCTTCCGGACGCGCGGCGGCTACATGCATCGCCAACTGCTTACCCAGCGCCTGCACTTTTGCGGAATCGCCCGTGGACTCCAGCGCCACCAGAACGCCGATCTTACCCAGCGTCGGGGTCAGGGCATTGTGAACATACGTCGCTATCGCCCCCTGCCTTACGCTGAGGTGCGTCACGCGGCGCAAGTTCATATTTTCCCCAACAGTTGCAATAAGTTGCGTCATTTCATCCTGTATATTGCGCCCCGTGCCTGGATAAGGCTTTGATTTCAATGCATCAAGATCGGCGCCCGTCTCCAGCGCAATCTTCGCAACCTGGGCCGCAAACGCCTGGAACGATTCATTCCGCGCGACGAAATCGGTTTCGGCGTTCACCTCAACCATCGTCGCCTCATTGCCTGCCGACATAACGGCCACAAGACCTTCGGCCGCTACCCGTCCCGCCTTCTTCGCCGCGGCCGACAGGCCTTTCTTGCGGAGCCAGTCCACCCCTGCTTCAAGGTCTCCTTTCGTTTCCGTCAGCGCCTTTTTGCAGTCCATCATGCCCGCGCCTGTCTTTTCGCGCAGTTCCTTAACCAAGGATGCTGTGATCTCAGCCATTTTTATCTCCGTAATATCAAGGGATTAGGCATCAGCCCTAGGCGTTTCTTCCACAGCAACTGTTGTCTCGCCTTTCGGCACTTCCGCAGATGCGCCCACATCTTTGCCGCTCGCCATGACCTCGGCTTCGATACCGTCGAGAACAGCCTGCATCGCCATATCGCAGTACAAATCGATTGCGCGCGAAGCATCGTCGTTGCCCGGGATCGGGAACGTTATGTGCGTGGGATCCGAGTTACTATCAACGATTGCGACGACCGGGAGGCCCAGCTTCGTCGCTTCTTCAATTGCCAGATCTTCCTTCAACGTGTCGATCACGAAAAGGATATCCGGCAGTCCCCCCATATCCTTAATGCCGCCCAGCGCGCGCTCTAGCTTGTCGCGCTCGCGGGTCATTTGCAGCGTTTCTTTCTTCGTGAACTTGGCCGCCTGGGTTTCCAGCTTATCGGTCAGGTCGCGCAGACGCTTGATCGACTGCGAAATAGTTTTCCAGTTGGTCAGCATGCCGCCAAGCCAGCGATGGTTAACGTAATACTGGCCGCAACGCTTGGCTGCTTCGGCGATTTTGTCCTGCGCCTGCCGTTTCGTACCAACGAACAGCACACGCCCGCCGTCGGCTGCCGCGTCGCGCAACTGCTGCAACGCGCGCTGCATCAACGGCACCGTTTGCTCAAGGTCAATGATGTGCACGTTATTGCGCACGCCAAAGAGGTAGGACTGCATTTTGGGGTTCCAGCGACGGGTGTTATGGCCGAAATGAACTCCGGCCTCGAACAATTGCCGCAACGTCACGACAGGCATTGCCATGGTTTTCTTCCTTCTCCGGTTAAGCCACCGCGCGTCGTAGAGTTGCCCGGCAGCCGCGACTGCCTAAAAGCAACACCGGAAGGCTATCGGCGGGATTGACCGCCAAAGCCAAAACGCGCGTGCGTTTTTGGTTAATGCCGCCCGGCCCTCATGGCCGAAGCGGAGAGGTCTTATACTAAAGGCGTTTGATTATGGCAAGATATGGGTAATTAGCTGGTTTAGCACATTGTTTTTACTGAATAATAATCCAACTTCGTTGTTGAGAAAAACACTTACTTCTGTTGATTTTTTCTAAACAATCCGGTACTTAATATTTATACCGCTTTATAAATTCATTTTACTTTGAAAGGTGTTTTGCCGTGGGAGAAAGTTTTTTTCAAAAATCTAATAGAATCGCTGAGCGTTTAAAATATGATTCTGGAAAATTGGAGAGAACGTGTTTCTCTCCCCCTAACGATATCAGATCCCGCCGAATCTTATCAAATGCCTATTTTGTTGCCTTAAGCAATCCTTCAGTAGCATATGAAGCCGTTTGCACTGTTGCAAAATTCGCCCCCACTACTGCCCTTCGCGAAGAAGCTCTTATAAAGAAAGAGCAAATTGAAAAATTCGTGGAGAGAATTAAATCTTCTACAAACAATGAATGGAGTCCCTTTCGAACCCAAGTTTCCAATTATTCTTTTATAAAAGAAATTTCCCCCCTTCCATAGCCTTTATAAACGCTTTTTGGTTTTTAAGCCCCGCTGTGCTATGCAGCGGGACATGGCTTCCTATCAATACATCTACGTCATGAACGGCTTAACCAAGACCTTCCCCGGCGGGAAGAAGGTCTTGAAGGACATTAGCCTTTCTTTCTATCCCGACGCCAAAATTGGCGTGCTGGGCCCCAACGGCTCCGGCAAATCCACGCTTATGAAGATTATGGCAGGCCTTGATAAGGACTTCGGCGGCGAGGCCTGGGTGGCCGAAGGAGCAACCGTGGGGTATCTGCCGCAGGAGCCGGAACTCGACCCCAAGTTGAATGTCGAGCAGAACGTGCTCGCGGGACTTGCGGAAACCAAGGCCCTTCTCGACCGCTTTGAGGCCGTCAGCACAAAGCTTGGCGAAGTTAAAGACCCGGACGAGATGCAAAAACTCATCGACGAGCAAGCCGAACTTCAGGAAAAAATAGACGCCGCCGGCGCATGGGATTTAAGCCGCACCATCGAAGTTGCGCTCGACGCTCTCCGTTGCCCTCCGGGCGATGCAGACGTGAACAAACTTTCAGGCGGTGAGCGACGTCGCGTCGCATTGTGCCGTTTACTGCTACAAAAACCGAACTTGTTGCTTCTCGACGAACCGACAAACCATCTCGACGCGGAATCTGTCGCTTGGCTCCAGAAACATCTTGTCGAATATCCGGGCGCGGTCATTCTCGTGACGCACGACCGCTATTTCCTCGACAACGTGACGGGCTGGATTCTGGAACTGGATCGCGGCAACGGCATCCCTTATGAGGGCAACTATTCCGCATGGCTTGAGCAAAAGCAAAAACGGCTTGAGCAGGAATCGCGCGACGAAACCGCGCGCCAGCGCACCCTCGCCCGCGAGCTTGAATGGATACGCACGTCGCCCAAAGCGCGGCAGGCGAAAAGCAAGGCGCGCATCACCGCCTATGACAGCCTTTTGGCGCAAAGCGGCGATAAGTCGCTTGATACGGCGCAAATCGTCATTCCCGCGCCGCCGCGTTTGGGCTCGCTTGTGGTGGAGGCCGAGAACATCCGGAAAGGTTACGGCGACCGCCTGTTGATCGACGATCTTTCCTTTAAACTTCCTCCCGGCGGCATCATCGGCATTGTCGGCGCGAACGGCGCAGGCAAAACCACCCTCTTCCGCATGATCACGGGCGCGGAAAAACCGGACAGCGGCGATTTCCGCGTTGGCGATACGGTCAAGCTCGGCTACGTCGATCAAAGCCGCGAAACACTCCGCGGCGATAAGACGGTTTGGGAGGAAATCTCGGACGGGCTGGATGTGATCGATCTTGGCAAGCGCACGATCCCCAGCCGCGCCTACGTCGCCTCGTTCGGATTCAAGGGACCGGATCAGCAGAAGAAAGTCGGCTTACTTTCCGGCGGCGAGCGCAACCGCGTGCACATGGCCAAAATGCTGAAGTCCGGCGCGAACGTTCTGCTGCTTGACGAACCAGGCAACGATTTGGATGTCGATACGTTGCGGGCGCTGGAAGACGCAATCATCGACTTCCCCGGGTGCGTTGCCGTCATCAGCCACGACCGCTGGTTCCTCGACCGTATCGCGACGCACATTCTGGCGTTCGAAGGCGATAGCCAAGTCGTGTGGTTCCAAGGCAATTATCAGGATTACGAGACCGACCGCCATCG
>CAYNLV010000040.1:0-12515 GCA_964398175.1 uncultured Rhodospirillaceae bacterium | reverse complement strand
CAACGTCGGTGGCATTGGCGTTTGATCCACGCGTTCTTTAATAGCTTCCGCTTCAGCCCTGGCTTTTTCCAACTTGCGAATTTGTTTCTGGCGTTCCGTTTCCACTGAAAAGTCTTTGGGTTTGGAGGGGACGTTCCCTAAATTGGGCCAAGTTTCGTCATTGCGGCCGGACGGCGTCCCAACGACACGGGGAGCGTGTAGAATGGTCTCGTCAGGCTCGCCGGTCAGCCACGTCGGCCATGCCGTATCGGCACATCCCGCAAGACCAATGAGCGCCCACGCAAAAAAGATGCCAACTCGCCACCGTGGTGTTGCAGCGCACACAGTCGTTGCGATGTTGAAAATTCTGGGTGATTTTGGGGGATATTCCATGTTATAAGCCAAGCTTCTCCGGCGTTTCCTCGTCGATATCATGGCTCCACCACGAACGAATAACAAGCCCAAAGCCCGAAAAAAGTCCGGCAATCCTGAGGATGCCTTGGCTGCGCTTAAGGCTGAAATGAAAACAACAATTAAAGCAAAAACAAAGGCAAAAATTGCTATGAGCGATCCTAAAGCTGTCATTAAAGAAGCCCCCAAAGCCCAAAACGGCTCAGCCGCAAACACCCCTGTTCCTTGCAGTGTCCGTTGGCCAGACCCGACCGAATGTACGGCTCTTTTGCTCAAAATTGCGGATCACAGCCAGAAATTAATGCAGAATTTTCTGGAACATAACAGGGCCACCCCCAGCCAAATCCTGAACCCCGACCCGGCCCATATCGGGCAAGCCTTTATGGAGCTTACGGGAAACCTCCTGAATACGCCTCAGAAGCTGATCAGGGCACAAATGTCGCTGTGGCAGGACTATGTCCAGCTGTGGCAGTCCACCCTCACGAAGATGTCCGGGCAACCCGCCCAACCGGTCGTCCAGCCGCCTTCCGGGGATAAGAGATTTAAGGATGATGCGTGGCAGAACATATGGATTTTCGATTATATCAAACAGTCCTATTTACTTACGGCCCGCTGGGCACAGGACCTTGTGAAAATGGCGGACGGACTTGACCCCAAGACCGCGCGCAAGGTGGATTTTTACACACGTCAAATGGTGGACGCCATTGCCCCGAGCAATTTCTGGCTGACCAACCCCGAGGTGATGCGGGCCACAATGGAAACGGGCGGCGAAAACCTGATCAAAGGATTGGAGCATTTGCTGGCCGACCTTGAGCATGGCAAGGGCGATCTATTGATTGATATGGCGCATCGCGGCTCGTTCCATTACGGCGACAACATCGCAACGACCAAAGGCAAGGTCGTTTTCCAGAACGAGTTGCTCCAGCTCATCCAGTACGCCCCCCTGACCGAGCAGGTCCACAAAACGCCCCTGCTTATCTTCCCGCCATGGATCAACAAATACTATATCCTTGATTTAAGAGAGAAAAACTCGATGATCCGCTGGCTCGTCCAGCAGGGCCATACCGTTTTCTGCATCTCATGGGCCAACCCCGACGCGCGCCTTTCCCATATCAACTTCGACGATTACATGTCGCTTGGACTCCTTGCCGTAATCAAGGAAATCAAGCGCGCCACGGGCGAGGATTTTGTCAATGTCGTTGGCTATTGCATCGGTGGCACGCTTCTCGCCGGCGCGTTGGCATACCTCAAAGCATTAGGCAGCAAAGCGCCAAAAGGCTTGCCGACGATTACAAGCGCGACTTATTTCGTCACCCTGACGGATTTTACCGATCCCGGCGAGGTCAGCGTGTTTATCGACGAAGCGCAAGTTTCTGCGCTCGAAGACAAGATGGCGAAAAATGGCGGCTATCTCGACGCGAAAGCCTTGCACACGACTTTCAACCTGCTCCGCGCTAATGATTTAATTTGGTCGTTTGTGGTCAACAACTACCTGTTGGGCAAAGAACCTTTCCCATTCGATCTCCTCAGCTGGAACGCGGATTCGACCAATATTCCCGCGACAATGCACAGCTTCTACCTGCGCAAGCTGTATATGGAAAACAAACTGGTGCAGCCAGGCGGCATTTCCATGAAAGGCGTGCCCATCGATTTGCGCGACATTACCACGCCGAGCTTCCTCATTTCTGCGCAGGAAGATCACATCGCGCCGTGGAAGTCCACCTACGCGGCAACGCAGCTTTACAAAGGCCCCGTAACGTTTGTGCTGGCAAAATCCGGCCACATCGCGGGTGTCGTCAACCATCCAGCCAATAACAAATATGGCTATTACACAAATCCGAAGTGCCCGCCGCATCCGGACGATTGGCTGAAGGATGCCAAGCCGCATGACGGTTCGTGGTGGCCCTATTGGATGGAATGGCTTGAACCGTACGCGGGCGAGATGGTCCCGGCGCGCCAACCCGGCGCGGATGGCATCGCGCTTGAGGATGCGCCCGGCAGTTACGTGCGCGTTCGGGCTATTTAAGGAACCTGTTTTCCCAAATTCGCTTTTGCAACCTTTGGTTGTGCGTGCGTTCCCATTTGTCACGCGCCGCGAACCTGTCTCGTCCGGACAGCGGCACCATTCGTTGCATATTTGTGCGGGTTGCGTGCCTGTTTAAAACAGATCGCCGAGAGTTTGATTAACCTTGTTTTTTGGTTAAGCAAAAATTTTTAACCGACATTTCGGTCTATTTTATACGTTGCAGCTAACGCGGCGTATTCGCCCGAGCGGCCGACGAATTGATCACGCTCTTCCGGCGTCAGGTCACGCACAAAACGGGCCGGGTTGCCCGCCCAAAGCTGGCCCGAGGGTAACGTTTTGCCGGGCGTGAGTTGCGCCCCTGCCGCCAGCACGCCATAGCCTTCGACCACGGCATCATCCATCACGACGGCCTTCATGCCGATGAAAGCGCAATCGTGCACATGGCAGCCGTGCAGCAACGCCATATGGCCCACGGTTGCGTCGTTACCGACAATTGTGCCTTCGCCTTTGTCGTCGACATGAATGACAGCATTGTCCTGAATGTTCGTGCGCGCGCCGATCCGAATGCGGTTGATATCTGCGCGAATGACGCAACCAAACCAAACGGAACTTTCCGCACCAATTTCCACATCGCCGACGATCGTCGCATTGGGGGCAATAAACGCCGACGGATCAATGCGCGGCACAACACCGCGATAGGGAAGGATAAGGGGGGAAGGTTGGCTCATGACGGAAAGACTAGAACAATAACCGTTTCGATTAAATATCCCTCCTCGAGGGTTTAGATTCATTAACAGGGTGCCATCCTAGTGAAGTGCTGAACGTCAGTGACACACGCGAGCCGGGATGCCGTCTTCTTTTATAGGTTCATAACTTAATTAATTTTTAACACGTCTACGAGTAGAATTATCGCCGATTATTTATACATCTCAATGCGGAGAGCTATATGAAAAGTGTCTCTATTTTACTTATAGCTTGTTTTATTATGAATGCCGCAACCGCTTTAGCGGCGATTTGCTCTCCCGACTTCAAGGACCCAACAAAAATCTGTTTGGACAAAGAATGTGCTGTTATAGGCGAAACAAAACTCGACTCCGATCAGACTAATATTATCGCTTGTTTATACAAAGACAGCAGCATGAGCGGGAAAGTCTGGAAAGCGATGACCACGTCGATATCGGGCACGGTCGAGTGCGTCGATGCCTATAACGCTTCTCTTGGCAATCCCACGATACGCCTTGGCAACATTACCAACCATACGACGTATACGGCCACTTGCCCTGACAGTTATTATGGAACCGCGTGTGATTTCGTGTTTATGGATAACAATGGGGGCGCAGAATACACGGGCTCCGGCCCCGCAGGTTGGTCCACCGATAGAAAGACTTGCAGCGTCTACATCAACGATGGAGGCATGTATAAAGGCGGGCTTCTCGCCACGTGCTGCCGGGCAAGATAGTCTTAAACGACATTCTTCGAGTTTTCCTGAATGCCGAATGCTTATTTTAACGCTTGCTGTACTGGAAGCGACGGCGGGCTTTGACGCGCCCATACTTCTTACGCTCGACGACGCGCGCGTCGCGGCGCAGGAATTTCGCAACCTTAAGCGGTTTGCGCAGCTCAGGCTCGAAATACGTCAGAGCGCGCGAGATGCCGTGCTTGACAGCGCCGGCCTGACCCGACAAACCGCCGCCATCCACCAAGCATTCCACATCGAACTGGTTCGTGCGGTTGGCGACGTCGAATGGCTGGTTAACGACCATTTGCAGCACAGGACGCGCGAAATAAACCTTCACGTCCCGGCCATTCACGGTGATTGTGCCCTTGCCCGGTTTGATCCAGACCCGCGCGACGGCGTTCTTTCGGCGGCCCGTCGCGTAAGCGCGGCCGCGATCATCGACCTTGCGCTCATGCTTCAGCGCTTCTTTCGTAACCTCAACGGCGGCCATAACCGGCACCGCAGCCGGCGCCGCAGCCGGCACTGCAGCTTTGGCTTCTTTCACGGCCGTTTTAATGCCGGACAACGCCGTTTTGCGCGACGGCGCTTTTTTTACAACAACGGTCTTTTCCTTTTTTTCGCCTTCGGGTTTCTTACGCGTAGCCATATTAGTTCACCCTTTTGTTCTTGGGATTAACGGCAGCAAAATCGATCATCTGCGGTTTTTGCGCTTCGTGCGGATGCGCAGCGCCTTTGTAAACCCAAAGGTTTGTCATCTGCCGACGGCCAAGGGGACCGCGCGGCATCATGCGCTCGACCGCCTTTTCGATCACGCGCTCCGGAAAACGGCCGGACAATATCTGGGCCGGCGTGCGCGATTTGATGCCGCCCGGATAGCCCGTGTGATAATGAAACTCCCTGTCGCGGGCCTTGTTGCCCGTCAGCCGAACCTTTTCCGCGTTGATGACGATGACGTTATCGCCGCAATCCACGGATGGCGTAAAGGTCGGGCGGTGCTTGCCGCGCAAACGAAGCGCAATGGCCGCCGCGAGACGGCCCAGAATGACGCCTTCGGCATCAAACAGAACCCACGTCTTTTTAACGTCGGCCACTTTAAGGGCGAAGCTTTTCGTTTGAACGCTTCGTTTGGTTAGTCGAATTTTTCCAGCCATGTTTTCACCTATATATGATACCCCCGAGGGGTGGGGCTTTCTACGAACAGGAAGGGAATGAGTCAATAAAAAATAAGGGAAAAAGCCAAAATTTGGCATGCGGTATAATAATACCGCTACTTCTTGGCCTTCTGGCGAGCTTCGTTCCACGCCAAGGCCTGTTTCAGCCAAAGCCGACCCAGAATGGCGGCGTCCAGCGCCCACAGAATAAACTGGGGATAGGCATGGCCAAAATTCTCATGAAAATAGCGAACGAACCCGCGCGCCTTATTCTTCTCAAGAAACAGAGATGTGACTTTGCTTGTGGCCCCGATATGTGTCACCACAACATCCGGCACAAAATAAATCTCGCCTTCAGCGCGGCGGAAACGCAGGCAAAGATCCATGTCTTCGACATGCAGGAAGTAGCCTTCATCAAATCCCTTGATCCGCCAGAAATCATCCTTGTGCAGGAACATGAAGGCCCCACTGATGGCAGGCATCGGCGTTATTTCCGCAGGGACTGGTTCTTCATGGAAATTCAGACGGTGCTTGCGAAAATATTTTTCAAGATGCAGAGCCTCGATAAAGGCCGTCTTCGGCGTCAAAATCGCGCGGCGGCAACCGCGCTGGTCCTTGCCCCTTTCGTCAAGCAACCGCGCACCCAACATAAAGGGGCGTTTTAATTTTTCAGCATGACAATGAAGGCGTTCAATCGTATCCGGTTGCAAAACACTGTCCGGATTGAGAAAGAGGAGAAACTCCCCTTTTGCCGCGCGCGCGCCTAGATTACAGCCTTTGCTGAATCCGACATTGCCGTGCCCTGATATAAATTGAAGGCGCGGCTCGTTTTTTGCCTTTGCATCCAATCGAGCTTCAACTTCCGGCGGATTGCCGTTGTTAACCAATATGAGCTCGACTGGCGCCGTTTGCGCCAAAACGGCAGCCATGGCCTGATCCAGGACCGGACCGGTGTAATAACTCACCATAATTACGGAAGTTAGCGGCGGCGACATTGACAGGGTTACCCTTCTCTCTGCTAGTCTTCGTTCGGTTTCTACCCTAGACAAATGCCAGACAAATGATCTCCGTTCAAGAATTAGCCATCCCCGAGGTAAAGCTTCTTCGTCCTAAAGTCCACAAGGATGATCGAGGCTATGTCACTGAAATTGCGCACGAAAGGGAAATGGAAGAGTTGGGCTTGCCGATTCGGTTCGTTCAGGAAAACCAGTCCTTGTCGTGCACGTCCGGCACAGTGCGCGGCCTGCATTTTCAAAAACCACCGTATGCCCAAGCCAAGTTTATTCGCGTTCTTCGCGGTAAAATTTTCGACGTAGCCGTAGATGTCCGCCCGAACTCGCCGACATATGGAAAACACATCGGCGTTACTCTATCGGAAGATGAAATCGTGCAGCTTTTCATTCCGCAAGGCTTCGCGCACGGCTTTTGCACGATGACTGACAACACCGTTATTCTTTACAAGATGTCGTCCTTTTACGCGCCCGGCAGCGAAGGCGGCATTAAATGGAACGATCCCGATCTGGGCATCGCGTGGCCCATCGATCCAAGCAAAGCTATTCTTTCCGGTAAGGACGAGAAGCTTCCGTTCTTTAAAGAATTGCCGCCAATTGCGTGGTGAACGGGATGACAACTTTCATTGTCACAGGCGCGGCCGGGTTTATCGGCTCGGCCTTGTGCCGTTACCTTCGCGCCAACAACATCGCCCGCGTTGTTGGCCTTGATAAAATGACCTACGCAGCAAGCCGCGAGGCTTTGGCTGCATTAACAGGAGATGACTCCTTTCAGCTTGTAGAAAAAGATATTTGCGACAGCCTCGCCATGACCATGCTGATGGCCGAGACACAGCCGGATGGCATATTTCACCTTGCGGCCGAAACGCACGTGGATCGTTCGATCGACCAGCCTGCCGATTTTATCCAAACCAATATTGTCGGGTCATATACGCTCTTAGAGTGTGCGCGGCGCTATCTTGATCAAAGGACGGAAAAAAAGGACTCTTTTCGTTTTTTGCATGTTTCGACCGATGAAGTTTATGGCTCTCTTAGCGCTTCCGGCGCTTTCTTGGAAACAACGTCCTATGCGCCTAATTCACCTTACGCGGCCAGCAAAGCAAGCGCCGATCATCTCGCGCGCGCATGGCACAAAACGTATGGATTGCCGGTACTCATCAGCAATTGTTCGAACAACTATGGCCCATTCCAGTTCCCGGAAAAATTGATCCCGCTTAGCATCATGAAGGCCCTGAACGGTGAGCCCCTGCCTATTTACGGAAAGGGTCTTAACGTCCGCGATTGGCTGTTCGTCGAGGATCATGCGGAAGCACTTTATACCATCTTCGCCAAGGGCCGCGTTGGCGAGAAATACAACGTCGGCGGTAATGCCGAGCGACGGAATATTAATTTGATTCAGGATCTCTGCGTCGAGTTGGATGCTTTGCTGCCAGCCTCAACCCATAAACCTCATAATAAACTTATCTCTTTCGTCGCCGACAGGCCGGGGCATGACGAGCGCTACGCCATGGACTTCAGCAAGCTCAACCGCGAGACCGGGTGGACGCCCCGCACGCCGCTGAAGGAAGGCTTGCGCAAAACAGTGCGCTGGTATCTCGATAACCGCGCATGGTGCGACGCTATTCGCGCCCGCAAGTACAAAGGCGAACGGCTGGGACAGATCGCCACGGCAGGAAAAGCGCCATGAGCACCGGGCATCACCTTATGCTCTTGGGGGCGAACGGCCAAGTCGGACAAGCCCTCCAGCATCAGCCGCTGCCGGAGGGCTGGGAGCTTGGGCTCTATGATCACACCCGTCTCGACATCACAAACACATCGGCCATGCGCGATGCCGTGGAAGGTTTCAGGCCGGACATTATCGTCAATGCCGCCGCAATGACCGCCGTGGACAAGGCCGAAAAAGAACCGGACAACGCGCGTGCGGTCAACTTCGAGGGGCCCGCGATACTGGCGGCACAATGTTCGACGCGTGATATTCCGCTTATTCATCTCTCGACGGATTACGTATTCGACGGCCGGTGCGATACGCCCTATTTGCCCGAAGACACGATGAATCCGCTTAACGTCTATGGCCAAAGCAAAATGATGGGCGAGGAAGCCATCCGGCATGAGTTGGCATGGCATGTTATTTTGCGCATTTCGTGGGTCTTCAGCGCGTTCGGCAACAACATCCTGAAAAGCACCCTGAAGATGATTGATGAGCGGGACGAGTTGCGCATGGTGACGGATCAGATGGGCGGCCCGACATATGCTCCTGATGTTGCCGTCGCAATTATAACTATTGCAAAGGCCTTACTTGCCGGAAAATCAGGCGGTTTCGGCACGTTTCATTATTGCGGTTCGCCGCCTTGCACGCGTTATGAACTTACCGAAGCCATCATGCAAGCATATGCGCCACACACAAGCCGCCGCCCCAAGATCACCCCGACGGTTAGCGCTGAGTTTGCGTCTTTTGCGCCGCGCCCTTCCTATTCCGTGCTCGACTGCGGCAAAACCGAGGCCATTTATGGCATTAAACAACGCCCTTGGCGCGAAAGCCTTATTAAGGCTATCCAACAACTAATGTCCCAAAGGAGCTCCCCCGCATGACAACGAAAAAAGCCATCA
This sequence comes from uncultured Rhodospirillaceae bacterium, assembly GCA_964398175.1. Classification (GTDB taxonomy): domain Bacteria; phylum Pseudomonadota; class Alphaproteobacteria; order UBA9219; family UBA9219; genus JAXGVG01. The sequence continues at coordinate 3,872 of CAYNLV010000040.1, read as the reverse complement.
TTCTCGCGGGTGGCAACGGCACGCGCCTATATCCCGCCACGCGCGCGTTCAGTAAACAGCTTATGCCTGTATACGATAAACCCATGGTTTATTACCCGATGTGTACCATGATGCTTTCGGGTATCCGGGAATTTCTGATCATCAGCACACCGCATGACCTGCCCTTGTTCCGCCACTTGCTGGGGAACGGCAACCAGTGGGGTATTAGCCTCGACTATGCCGAGCAATCCTCCCCCCGTGGACTGGCGGAAGCCTTTATTATCGGCCGTTCTTTTATTGGCAAAGACAATGTTGGCATGATTCTTGGTGACAACCTGTATTACGGGCAAGGCCTACAGGCTCTATTGCAGAAAGCAGTGTCGAAAAAGGAGGGCGCAACCGTTTTCGGTTACCGCGTTGCAAACCCGGAACGCTATGGCGTGATTGCTTATGATAAAAAAGAGCGTCCCATCGATATTATCGAAAAGCCCAAGAAACCGCCTTCCCTTTGGGCTGTGACCGGGCTTTATTTTTACGATAATCAGGTTGTCAGCATTGCGAAAAACCTGAAGCCTTCCGCGCGCGGGGAATTGGAAATCACAGATGTTAACCGCACGTATCTGGAGCAAAACCGGTTGGATGTTATACGCCTCGGTCGCGGCAACGCCTGGCTCGACACCGGGACACATGAGTCGCTCGCCAACGCTACTGAGTTCGTGCGCATCATCGAACAGCGCCAGTACGTCAAAATCGGCTGTCCCGAAGAAATCGCGTATAACCTTGGCTACATCAGCGCCGATCAGGTCCTGAAAATAGCCAGCGAAAGCGGCAAAACGCCTTATGCGCAGTATCTCGAACACCTTGTTGAAGCGTCCTGATCCCTGATGACTAACACGCTGTTGATCCTGTTTCTTGTAACGTTCGCCACCTTTTCGGCCACGTTGTTTTTGACATGGCTTTTGCGCCGTAAATTGATCAAGGATGCCGTTCTTGATCGACCCAACGAACGGAGTTCACATAAGGAACCCGTGCCGCGCGGTGGCGGTTTGGCTGTTATTTTCGTTATCTTAGTTGGCCTTGTTATGACCTTGGCGCCGGATGGCGCTTTTTCACCATACGTGTGGCTGTTGTTGGGGACAGTTCTGCTCATTCTCGTGTCATGGTTGGACGATCTCCACGGCGTAGGCTCTGCCATTCGCTTGAGCGTGCATATTCTTGCCGCGGCGGCCGGAAGCCTCGCATTCGCGCCAAATCAAATGCTGTTTGAGGAGCTTTTGCCCTTGTGGGCAGATCGGGCCGTGCTCATCATTCTTTGGGCGTGGTTCATGAATCTCTACAACTTCATGGATGGAATCGACGGCATTACGGGCATCGAAACGACCTGTCTCGTCATTGGCGCTGCTCTCCTATTTGCCTTTTCCGAAGCCGGGGGTTCTTTCCATTATGCGCTAATCGCGCTCTTGATGGGTGCTTCTGGGGGTTTTCTTGTTCTGAATTGGCACCCAGCTCAGATTTTTTTGGGTGATGTCGGCAGCGTCCCGCTTGGTTATTTAACCGGGTTTCTTCTTCTGACCCTTGCGCTTAACAATCTACCGGTTCCTGCGCTCATATTGCCTTTGTATTACCTCGCGGACAGCGGTATTACACTGGGGCGACGCATCTTGCGCCGCGAAAAATTTTGGCAGGCCCATCGTCAGCATTTTTACCAACGCGCTACACTTAAAGCCGGACGGCATGATGTTGTGGTCTATTGGATTCTTTATGCCAACCTGGGACTGATTATTGCCGCCCTGCTGGCTTTTCTGACTCCTTCTATCGCAAGTTTGCTGGCCTTTGTCATCGTTGCGCTTCTGCTGCGGAAGATGCATAAAGTGGCCTCACAATGAAACGTTTTTCTTACCGCCCCAGCCCGCGCGCGATGGCCTTCATCCATGATGTTGCCATGGCGGCTATTGCCTTTGCCTTAGCGCTTTATCTGCGTCTCGGTGAAGGCTTGTTCCATATGCCGTTCGGATTGGTATTTTCAGCCGTCAGTACCTTTACCTTAACATGTGCCGTCGTATTTTGGACCAGCGGCCTTTACCGCGGTGTTTGGGCTTTCGCCTCAGTCCGCGATCTTGCTCAAATTCTCCGTGCGGTTTCGATCGCCATAGCGGTATATGCTCTTGCCGGATTCCTCGTGACGCGCCTTGAAGGCGTGCCGCGTACCGTGCCTTTCATGACGTGGTTCATCTTGCTGGCAGGCGTTGGTGGGTCACGTTTGGCCTTCCGCCTGTTGCGCGAACGCAGATTAAGTGCCTTATGGGAAAGATCGGGTGGCGGCCGGGTAAATGTTCTGATCGTGGGCGCCGGTGACGAAGCCGACCTGTTCATCCGGGCTATTAGCAGTAACCCCCAAGCGCCATTTAAAGTTGTCGGCGTAGTCGGTGAAAACAATAAACGCGTCGGCCGTTGGATTCATGGCGTTGAAGTGTTGGGAACGACGGACAATCTTCGTGAAATCGTTGAAAAACTACGCGCCCGCGATCATGCGCCCAGCCGTTTGATCTTGACCCGTTCATTAACGCGTTTAAATGGCGCTTTGGTTGCTGACTTATTGGAAAGCTGCAGCGCATTAGGACTGAGCTTATCCCGCCTGCCCGTACTGACAGAACTCCGCGACGATGTAGAATCTTCGCTTGCTGTCCGCGATCAACCCATTGCTCTTGAAGACTTGCTGGGCCGCCCCGAAACCGTTCTTAACCGCGAGGCTATTCTTTCTCTCGTTAAGGACCATCGTATTCTGGTCACGGGCGCAGGCGGTTCGATTGGTTCGGAACTTGTGAGGCAAATCGCCGCTTTAAAGCCTGAGCACATGACTCTCCTCGACCTCAGCGAATTTAACCTCTACAAGATCGAGCTTGAAACCCGCGACAGTTTCCCTGACCTTTCGACTCATGCCTTCATCGCCGATGTCCGCGATATGGCCCGGCTTACTCAGATTTTTCGCGATGAAAAGCCGGATTTAGTTTTCCATGCCGCCGCTATCAAACACGTGCCTTTAGCCGAAACCAACGCCCGTGAAGCATTATTAACCAATGTTATTGGCACGCGACTTGTCGCGGATTGCGCTGCCAAATCGGGCGTATCCGCGATGGTACTTATTTCCACGGACAAAGCCGTTTACCCCGCCAACGTCATGGGGGCAACCAAACGGCTGGCGGAGATGTATTGCCAATCGCTTGACCTATCATCCACGATGACGCGCTTTATCACGGTGCGCTTCGGTAATGTGTTGGGCTCCACGGGATCGGTCGTGCCGCGTTTTCAGGAACAGTTGGCAAAAGGCGGGCCACTAACCGTCACGCATCCTGACATCACGCGCTATTTCATGACAATCCGCGAGGCAGTGGAGCTTGTTTTGCAGGCTTCGGCGCTTGGGGTGCAACCCAGCGATCAGCGCGGCCGCGTTTTGGTGCTCGATATGGGCCAGCCTGTTAAAATCGCCGATCTTGCGCGGCAAATAATCCGGCTGGCGGGGTTAAAACCCGGCGAAGATATTCAAATCACGTACACTGGCTTGCGCCCCGGCGAAAAGCTTCATGAAGAGCTGTTCTCGCCGCACGAAGAGCTTGTGCCTTCCGCAGCCGACGGCGTGCGCATCGCCAAATCGCCGACCGTCGAGTTAACGCAGCTCCAGCAGGCATTGGCCAACTTTGCAACCATGCTTCAAGCCGGAATGGCCGAAAGCGCCGTTATCGCACGACTGGAAGAATTGGTGCCTGAGTTCCGGCGCGTTTAGCTTGATTTCTTAACTACCGTCTCGGGATCGACCGGTTTGCCGTCAAGACGGGTCTCAAAGTGCAATTGCGGCGTTGAGACGCCTCCCGTACTGCCCACCGTGCCGATCATGT
>CAYNLV010000039.1:0-12788 GCA_964398175.1 uncultured Rhodospirillaceae bacterium | reverse complement strand
CGCGGCAAGGGCGCAAAAGGGCACAAGAAGGGCCAAAAAAGCCGTGAAAAGCGTGCGAAACATGGCGGAAACCCGTTGGTAATGGCGGTGGAGCATACCTTAAACCAGCCAAATATGGTAAAATTTGAACTTAAATAAGGTATCAGGTAGGAGTAAGTCCCCCTCCCCTTGAGGAAGGGGTTAGGGGAGGGGTATGTAAAAAAGCTGACCCCTCACCCGCAAAAACTAAGCCGTTACTCAGTAACGGCAAGTTTTTGCTTCCTCTCCTGCCTACGCTAAAGCTTCGGCAGGCGAGCGGTCACAAAGGCACCCGAAGCCTTGGCGTAGGGTGCCCTCAGGGGGAGAGGAAAATCCGGGCGCTAACCAATAAGAAACGATGCCCGGATATACTAAAGGCACGGGGCGTAGCGCAGTCTGGCAGCGCGCTAGTTTTGGGTACTAGAGGTCCCGAGTTCGAATCTCGGCGCCCCGACCATCCGCCTTCGCTTACGCTTCGGCGTGACTTGTCACGGCGAAGTGTTAGAGAAGCGGATGTCACGCCGTAGTGTAACGAAGGCGGACTTAATGAAGTATGTCTATGTCCTACGGAGCAGCTCATTTCCTGATCGATACTACACAGGCTGTACCGTCAATCTTAAAGAACGCCTAGACCAACATAACAAGGGCGAGTCAATTCATACGAAGAAATTTACTCCTTGGGAACTCATCGAATACATCGCATTTTCCGATCATAAAAAAGCGGATAAGTTCGAAACCTATCTCAAAACTTGCTCTGGCCGTACTTTCGCCAAGCGGCATTTTTAAACGCTGCGAAAATCCTTCGCTTTCGGCTTCGGGTGGCGCAGCCATCCGAAGACGATAGTGGCGAAGGCAAACCCAACAATGACGATTTACTTTATCGCCGAAAACAGCGTCACGGCGTCGAGGATTTTCTTGCTTCCCTCGGTTGCCAGAACGACGTCCTTGTCGATCATGCCATAAATAACCCCGGCGGGCGGCGGGCCGAGCACGTCAGCCAAAGCCCTCGGGAGCGAGGCATAGCCGAACGGAAGCGGATCGCCGATGCCGTATTTCTTGGCCTGTCCGGGCGGCAGACAGGCTTTCTTCTTTTTGGCTAGTCCGGGCGGGCAGTTGCGCTGGAAATCGGAACGCAGGTAATTGCGGATGGTAGCTTTTTCGTTTTCCGTGAACGCAAGGCCGACGAGCTTCGGTTTTGCAGCCTTGTCTTTTGCAATAACGGCTTTCTCTTCTTGAGGAGCCGTGTTCACATTCGCTTCCTTATCGGGATTCCAGTGCCCGCGTGTAAAGTCGGGCGCTTTGGCCAGCGCCGGGCTGCTGGCGAGACAGACGGCGATCAAAAGAGCGGGGAGAAAAAGAACGTAACTTTTCATCATGACCTCCTGTTGCGTAGAGTCGGGATATTATAGAACTGAAAAACGAGAAAGATAGAGTTTATGGAGAATCTGTGGAAAACGCTGCTTCTTTTATTTGGCATTGCGCTGCTTGTTAAGAGAACCAATTAGCAACTAAACTGTCTATTATGATAGCTTCACCCCCCCATCCCCTCCGTTGCCGCACCAGCTTCCACACGGGCGCGGAGGTGTTGCGTGCGCATGTGAAAACGATGCCGCAACAGCCGGGCGTGTACCGGATGCTGGATGAAAAGGGCGCGGTTCTTTACGTCGGCAAGGCGAAGAACCTGAAAAAGCGGGTGGCTTCCTACACGCAGCATGCGCGCCTGCCGCACCGCATTCAACGCATGGTCGCGCAAACGCGCAACATGGAAATCGTCGTCACGCATACCGAGACCGAGGCGCTTTTGCTCGAGGCCAATCTCATTCAGCGCTTTGAGCCGCCCTTCAACATTCTTTTCCGCGATGACAAAAGCTATCCCTACATCCTCATCACGCGCGATCACGCGTTTCCGCAGCTCCTGAAACATCGCGGTTCCCATGCGCGCAAGGGCTGGTATTTCGGGCCGTTCGCGTCTTCGGCGGCGGTGGACGAAACGCTCGTGCTGCTCCAACGTGGCTTTATGTTGCGCAACTGTTCGAACAGCTTTTTTGACGGGCGCGCGCGCCCCTGTTTGCAGTATCACATCAAGCGCTGCACGGCGCCCTGCGTTCAAAAAGTGACGGAAACCGAATACGCGCGGCAAGTCGAGGAAGCGCGCGACTTTCTCCGTGGCCGCAGCCGGGAAATCCAGAAGCGGCTTGCCGCCGAAATGAAAACCGCCAGCGACGCGATGAATTATGAACACGCGGCCCTTTTGCGCGACCGCATTCGCGTTTTAACGAGCATCCAGCAACGTCAGGATATTTTCGCGAAGGGCATTGGCGATGCGGACGTTATCGCCGCGCATCAGGAAGCGGGCCGCACGGCGATACAGGTTTTCTTTTTCCGCGCCGGGCGCAATTACGGCACGCGCGTTTTGTTTCCCGTGCATGAAAAGAAAACGGCATTGGGCGAAATTCTCGCGTCCTTCATCGGCCAGTTTTACGCCGGAAAGCCCGTGCCGCCGCTTTTGCTGGTAAGCCATATGCCGGATGACGCCGCGCTGTTGGTGAAGGCTTTAGGTGAACGAAAAGAATCCACGGTAGTCATTCCCGCGAAAGCGGGAATCCAGCGTCGTGTGTCTACGCGACATATGAGTCACACGGCTCGCATAGCCTGCCCCGGCGAAGGCCGGGGCTCGCCGTCCGCCTTCGCCAAGGCTTCGGCGGATAAACTGGATCCCCGTTTGCACGGGGATGACACTAATGGAAATGACAGTGATAAAATTTTTAAACTTGGGGGCAATCATAACTTAATAAATAAAGTGAGTATCGTCATGCCCAGCCGGGGCGAACGCCGTCGTTTGGTCAATCACGCACGGCAAAACGCGAAACAGGCCTTGGGCCGTAAACTATCCGAGGGATCGGAACAGGCAAAACTTCTCGCGCGCGTTGCCGAATTTTTCAATTTGCCCGAAAGTCCGCGCCGCATCGAAGTTTACGACAATTCGCATATCTCCGGGCGCTATGCCGTGGGCGCGATGATTGCTGCCGGGCCGGAAGGTTTCCTGAAAAAAACCTACCGCAAGTTCAACATTCGCGAAGCCAAGGCGGGCGATGACACCGGCATGATGAAGGAAGTGCTGACGCGCCGTTTTCGCCGTCTTGTCGATGAAGATCCCGAACGCGCGTCCGGCTTATGGCCCGATCTTGTCCTGATCGACGGCGGGCAGGGGCAGTTGAACAAGGCTCTGGCCGTTCTGGGCGAACTGGGGATAACCGACGTCGCCGTGGTTGGGATTGCCAAAGGACCTGATCGTAACGCTGGCCGAGAGCGGTTTTTCACGCCAAACAGCGCCCCGGCAACGCTGCCACCCGACGACCCTGTCCTTTATTACCTTCAAAGGCTTAGGGACGAGGCTCACCGCTTTGCCATTGGCACGCACCGGGCCAAGCGGGCCAAGGCCTTAGGTCAATCCGGGCTGGAAGAGGTACCGGGCATCGGGGCCGTGCGTAAGCGCGCGTTATTGCACCATTTCGGCTCGGCCAAAGCCGTGGCCGGGGCAGGGGTAGAGGACTTGGCCCGCGTACCGGGCATCAGTGTCGCCGCGGCGAAAAAAGTTTATGACTATTTTCATGAAGGGCGTTAGGATAAGAAATCCGAAAAAATACGTATTTATCTCGGTTGCCATGTTCAAATCCCTCGCCAACAAACTTACGCTTTCGCGCATTGCCGCGATTCCCGTCATTCTGCTTTTCATCGTTATTCCGCACTGGTTTACGGCATGGCTTGCGATGATCTTGTTCACAATCGCAGGTCTGACGGATTGGCTCGACGGTTATATGGCGCGCCGCGACAAACAGGTGACAAAAATTGGCGAGTTTCTTGATCCCATTGCGGACAAGCTTCTGGTGGCGTCCGTTATCCTGCTTCTTGTTTATAACGGCCACATCAGTGGTCTCAGCATCTTGCCTGCCATTATTATCCTGCTGCGCGAAGTGGCTGTGTCGGGCTTGCGCGAATATCTCGCGGGGCTTCAGGTCAGCGTTCCGGTCAGTAAGCTTGCCAAATGGAAAACGACCATTCAAATGATCGCGCTCGGTTTTCTTATTGTCGGGAAATACGGCCCGGATTCCATCCCGACCATCTTTATCGGCGATCTGCTTCTCTGGATCGCGGGCAGCCTGACCGTCATCACCGGCTACGATTATTGGCGCGCTAGCGAAAAGCATTTACAGGGGTAGGCTCGAGAAACCTAAGCGCTAGAATCCCTCTCCTGTTTACAGGAGAGGGAGGGGACCCATCACGCTCTTGAGCGTGATGGGGAGGGTGAGGTAACTACATGTGAAGAAAACTGAAACATGGCCATTATCCCATGGTTAGATCGGCTCACCATCGCGCCCGCGGTCTTCGCCGGGATTCTACGGACGCTGAACAAAAAATTTGGTCAGTTCTAAAAAACCGTCAGCTGGGAGGTTATAAGTTTTACCGTCAGCGACCCATCGGCAAATACATCGTTGACTTTGTCTGCCCTCGCTGCCGTCTTATTATCGAAGCCGATGGCGGGCAGCACGCCGATAACGCCAAAGATCTTGGACGAACAAAATGGCTGGAAGAGCAAGGTTGGAAAGTCTTGCGCTTTTGGAACACGGATATTTTGATCAACATAGAAGGCGTTCTGGAAACGATCCTTCTTAAGCTCAACAAACCTCACCCTCCCCACCGTTCACCAAGGTGATCGGTGGGGCCCCTCCCTCTCCTATGAATAGGAGAGGGATATATGCGCCTAACTTTCGCGACGTTTGCGATTATCCTCCCCTAATCTAACCAACCATCCCCGGTTGCCGGGGTTTCGCTTTTTTGTGATGTTTCTTGGGACGGTTGGCTCCGGCATTTGCCTGAGCTGTCGCTTGCGCGGGTGTTATTCCGAAAGCCCTTAAAAGCTCGCCGTATCTTGGGTTGTTGCCGCTGCTTGATGGTTCGACAAGGAAAAAAGCCTCTTCGATATAATCCTTCGTTTCCCCCAAATGCAGCGCAAGTCCTTCCCTCAATTTTTTGAAAGAAGTTATCATGGCCATATCGATGCCCGTTAAAATGAAAATGGCCTTGCTGTAACCTTTGCTTGACGCAAGCCCCAGGACGCCACGTATAGCATGGCCTGCGTTGTAACCTGGATCAAAACCCCCTCCTGAAAAAAAGTCTTTCCTGAATGAAGCAATATCTCCGGTCGGATCGTCCGGCGTTGTAATGCCGATGAATGTTTCTCCCGTTTCAGAATCTGAATCGAAATGGGATTCTCCCCATTTTCTTCCATACTTTTTTCGAACAAATCTTACCTCGATATTCCTATAGCTCTCGCCAATTCCCATCATCATCGGGAATCCGTGCGCGATATTCACGGTAAGGGAGACGCCCTTTGTTTTATTCGTAATCTGCGTCGTATCGAATTCCATCAATATCTCCATTGAAAACGAGCTTGGGATTTTTCCTATTCTCTTAAAGAGTGTTTGTTGCAAATGCAAATCGCATGGTAACCTTAACGATGCTTCGATGTGCGGGTTTAACCAAGAAAAAAACCGCGCCGGACAGGTACGCAACGCCGTAAAACCTATGACGAACGATCCCGCAGCTCGGACGCGACAGGTACGCCGTGCGGAACGAATAGGTACACTACTTGACCATGCGCAAAATTTCCGGAGGCACGCGGACAGCGACCGGGCCGGTATCCTCAAGGCCTTCCAGAACGGGTCCGATGGCGCTTTTTACGCGCTGTAACGATCCCAGCGCACTGCGGACCATGGCACTCTCGATGCCTAGGTTTTTCAATATGTTAAGAACGAATGTGATAGGCGTTTCCGGGGCCGGGAAGGGCTTGAGCGCGATGGGATCGGTGGGCTCAAGCCCCAGCTTCTTCTTGATGGCCATCACCGTCGTTTGAAAACCTCCCAACTCGTCCACAAGCCCAACCTTTAGTGCTTGTTCGCCCGTCCAGACACGACCCTTTGCGATCTCCGGCATTTTCTCGGGCGGTATTTTACGCGCGGCGGCGACATTATCCGTGAACGCCTTATAGGTTTCATCAAGCAGCGCATTCATGCGCTCGCGGCCTTTTTCGGTGAACGGCGCGCGGGATGACCACATCGCTGCGTTCTCGCTTGTCTGCATGCCATCCCATTGAATCCCAAGCTTTTTCCACAGTCCGCCGAGCACGAACTTACCAGCGACGACGCCGATCGAGCCTGTAATAGTTGCCGGTTCCGCGACGATGTGATCGGCATTCATCGATATCCAGTAACCGCCGGATGCGGCTACTTCGCCCATCGACACGAACACGGGTTTTTTCGCTTTTTTAGCTTTTACAAGGGCATGGCGGATGGTTTCCGATGCGTCCGGTGCGCCCCCGGGGCTGTCTACACGGAACAAAATAGCCTTAACTTCGTCATCCGCTGCGGCGTCGGCAAAGGCCTGGACAACCTGATCGATGTTAATCACATGTTCACTCGTAAAGCCTGAAGGCCCGCGCGCTGGCATGTCGGCGATCAATCCCGCGCCGTCGATTAAAGCAACGGTAGCCTTCGTTTCCGGCATCTTTCGGCTGTAGGACAAGTACATGGAGGGTGTTGCCAGCGTGGGGGTTAACCCCGAATCCGAGCGGCAATCTATTGTATTTTCAATCTCGGTTGCGCGTAATTTGGCGACATTAAGCATCTCATCCGCGTATCCGATGCGCGTTATGAGCCCCAAACGCAACGCTTCGGACGCCGTATAGGGACCGTTAGCCATGAGTGTGCGCACTTTTTCGGCGTCGATCTTGAGGTTTTCGGAAAGACCGGTAACTTCTTGTTCCATAAGGCTTTTCAGCATGCTTTCCATATTCGCTCGCACAGGCGGGGAAAAATCATCGCGCGAAATGTTTTCCATGACCGACTTGTATTCTTCGCGGCGCAGGAAATCGGCGCTAATCCCAATGCTACTTAACGCTGTTTTACCGAAAGGCGCTTCGACGCCAAGACCCGTTAACCCTACAGTGCCTACAGGCTGGAGCCAGATGTTTTCAAATGAGCTGGCAAGGTAATAGGTACGGTTTCCTTGGCCGAAACTGCCATAATTCGCCGCATAGACGTAGCTGAACTTGCCGCTTTTTTTGAAACGCTCTAGGGCGGCGCGGATTTCCTGCGCGTGGACAAAGCTGGGCTGCAGTGGACCAAACCGCGCGACAACGCCCTTCACATGGGGATCTTCCTTCGCGCGATCAAGGGACCGGATAATATCGAGAAGTGACATTTCTTCTTCCGCTTCCAGCAGTGAGGCGAGCGAAAACGACATATCCGGCGTCTTTTCGACGATTGGGATGGTTAAATCGAGCTGCAGAACGATATTTTTAGGCGCTTCCTGTTCGGGGGCCGGGCTTGTAAAGAAAAGCCAAGTTGAAACGGCGCCGATAATGAATGAAATCGTTACGATCAGGCCAATGACGGCAAAAATGCGCACCAATATTTTTTTCACGCGGAGCTCCGGACAAAATGGTTAATTTCGTTTTTGGTTTAGCCGATCCGGAAGCTTATGTCACGTTTTTGGCTGTTTTTGGCCTTTGGCGCAGGAAACTTGACAAAAAGGTCCGTTTACCTGACATTGCGCGCCTTGCAGACGGGGGCAAAGCCCCAACGAAGGCTAAAAAGGCAGGTTGCGGCTATGGCTAAGACGAAAAACGATATCAAACTGGTGAGCTCGGCGGGCACAGGCGTGTTCTATGTGACGAAAAAGAACCCCAAAATCACTAAAAAGCTTGAGCTTAAGAAGTACGATCCGCGCGTGCGCAAGCATGTTGTCTTCAAGGAAGGCAAGATTAAGGAAAGCAAGAAGTCGTAAGTATTCAATACCGGACAATAAAATGCCTACAGACATTAGCCTTTCGGCAAAGCCTTCGGCTGAGCCGTCGTTTGAAAACGACAACATCCCCATTCCGGATTATTTAGAGAAATATTATTGGTGGGCTTATGTCCGCCCATGGGCTGTCTGGACTTTCGAGCGCGAATGGCTCGTTAATCTCATTCTTTGGGGATGGTATAAGCCACTTCGTGATGCTGCGCTTGAGGCTCTAGGGGAGACTGTTTCAGGGCGTACACTTCAAATTTCTTGTTGTTACGGTACCTTTACGCCTCGTTTGGAAGAACGTGTGAAGGCTGGAGGAGGGCAACTTGATGTCATAGACGTCTCTCCTGCGCAACTTCGGAACTTGGAGCGTAAACTGCCTGAGGGTACTTCGACTAGAATTATGCATCGCAATGCCGTGGATTTAATGTTGCCTGATATCAGCTATGACCGTGTCATCCTTTTCTTTCTGCCTCATGAACAGCCACTGGTTGTAAGAGAGAAGACGTTTGCTGAGGCTTGGCGTGTTCTAAAACCAGGTGGTTCTTTACTGGTCGTGGAGTTTGATAAACCAAAATGGTGGCATCCATTAAAATACTTATGGCTGCCATTTCTGGCATTTCTTGAGCCTTTTGCGCCGGATATTTGGAAGCAAGATGCGGAAGACTGGCTGCCGTTGCCATGGGCCCAAGTCAAAATACATAAGAAAAACTTCTTTGGGAATTTCTACCAAAGGTTGCTGATCCACAAGGCTAGTTGATTAAAACAATTTAGAATATTATAAATTATTATAATATACTATATTAGTATCATAATACTACAATTTAGAATTAGAATAAATAATTTTCGAATGAAAATTTTAGGTTAAAATGATTAGTGTTAAAAATTATGAGGCGCAGCAAAAAGCTATTTATGTTTTGAAGTTATTTAAAGAAGCTCAGATCATTCTGTGCATCAAAGCAATACCGCAAAATTTAGTATTTGTTTAAGAAAAAGCGGCTTGAAGTAAAGTTTGAGTGTATTCCTGTTTCGGGAACGCAAAGACATTTGGAGTGCTGCCTTGTTCAACAACCTGGCCATTTTTCATAACAATCACATGGTTCGCTAGCGCTTTGACGACGCGTAAATCATGGCTAATAAATAAATAAGCAAGACCATGCCGTTGCTGCAGATTGCGTAATAAGTCGACGATTTGCGCCTGTACTGACATATCAAGCGCAGACGTCGGCTCATCCAGAACAACGAACTTGGGATTCAGTATCATTGCGCGGGCAATAGCGATCCGTTGCCGTTGTCCCCCGGAAAATTCATGGGGGTAACGTTCACGCATGGAAGGATCAAGACCAACTTCCTGTAAAACTGTAGTGACCCGCTCGTCGCGTTCAGCTCTGGTTTTGGTTATGCCATGGATGTCGAGACCTTCGGCGACTATCTCTTCAATAGTCATTCGCGGACTGAGGCTGCCATAAGGATCTTGAAAGACGATTTGCATTGAACTGCGCAGCGGACGCATTTCATTGGCGCTTAAAGCCCGAAGATCATGATTTTGAAAGACAATCCCGCCTTTTGAACCGGTAAGCCGCAACAGCGCCATTCCAAGCGTTGTTTTACCGGACCCGGATTCTCCGACAACGCCAACTGTTTCACCCTCGCGCACGCTAAATGAAACGCCGTCTACGGCTCGTATGTAATCGACTGTACGGCGTAAAACGCCTTTCTTGATAGGGAAATAAACCTTTATATCGTTGCTGCATAAAACTTCCGGTGCGTTGGCCGCAACGGCAAGAGCGTGACCTTTCGGCTCGGCTGCCAAAAGCATTTGCGTATAGGGATGTTTGGGGGTGGTAAAAATGGTTTTTGCCGGGCCTTGTTCGACAATCTCGCCATTTTTCATGACACAGACTCTGTCCGCGACCTTACGGACAATGCCAAGATCGTGTGTGATTAACAACAAGGCCATGCCAAGTTTTTTTTGCAAGTCTTTTAATAAAGCCAGAATTTGTGCCTGAATGGTTACATCCAAAGCCGTTGTCGGTTCATCGGCAATCAATAAGTCGGGATCATTCGCCAAGGCCATGGCAATCATGACGCGCTGGCGTTGTCCGCCAGACAGTTCATGAGGATAAGCCGCGAGGCGTTGCTCAGGGTTGGGCAAAGAAACAAGATTCAATAATTCCAAAGTCCTCGCGCGCGCTGCAGCGCCATTCAAGCCCTTGTGCAGAAACAAAACTTCGCTGATCTGTTTTTCAATCGTATGAAGCGGGTTAAGCGATGTCATTGGCTCCTGAAAAATCATGGCAATGCGATTGCCACGAAGCGGTATTGCTGCCTCAGGCGAGTTGATTTCAACCCCATCAAACACAATTTTGCCAGATGGATGCCATGCGTTGGGGTAAGGGAGTAACTGTAAGATTGATAAAGCCGTTACCGATTTGCCTGAACCGGATTCACCAACCAAGGCTACAGCCTCGCCATGCTGGATATTGAAGGAAACGCCACAAACGGCTGAAACGGCTTTATCGCCATGTCCGAATGTAACGCTCAGGTTCTCAATTTCGAGCAAGTTCATCGGTGATCCCCGTAAACTTTGCGGGGATCGAAGGCATCGCGCACAGCCTCGCCAATAAAGATCAACATTGTCAACATGATAGACAGGATGCCAAAGGCGCTTAATCCAAGCCAAGGCGCTTGAAGATTATTTTTGCCTTGATTGAGAAGTTCCCCAAGCGACGGCGATCCCGGCGGCAGGCCGAAACCAAGAAAATCAAGGGCCGTTAGCGTGGTGATTGAGTGGTTCAGAACAAACGGCAGAAAAGTAAGCGTCGCGACCATGGCGTTAGGAAGCATATGTTTAAACATGATCATAATGTTTGAAGCGCCGAGAGCTCTGGCGGCGCGGACGTAATCAAGATTGCGCGCACGCAGAAACTCGGCGCGCACGACATGTACAAGCGACATCCACGAAAACAGAAGCATCAACGCTAAAAGCCACCAAAAATTCGGCTGAACAAGAGAGGCCATAATAATAAGCAAAAAGAGAACAGGCATGCCGTTCCATATTTCCATAAAACGTTGCATCAAAAGGTCGGTTAATCCCCCAAAAAAGCCCTGTAATGCACCGGCAAAAACGCCAATCAAGGACGAAAAAAAGGTCAACGTAAGGCCGAACAATACCGATATGCGGAAACCATAAATCATACGCGCGAGAACATCGCGTCCTTGGTCATCTGTGCCGAACCAGTTGTCAATTGATGGCGGTGAAGGGGCAGGACCTTGTAATTCATAATTTATTGTATTGTAGGAATATGGAATGAGCGGCCAGACCATCCAACCGCCTTTTGTTTCAATCAATTTCTTTACATAAGGATCGCGGTAACGCGTCTCGGTCTCAAAATCGCCGCCGAAGACCGTTTCAGGATAGCTGGCCAAAACGGGAAAATAATAATGACCGTTGGCATGAATCAAGAGAGGCTTGTCATTGGCAATGAATTCCGCGCCTAAAGTCACGAAAAATAATAAGAGGAAAAGCCAAAACGACCAAAATCCGCGTTTATTGGCTTTAAAATTAGTCCAACGCCGTTGATTTAGAGGCGACCACTTCTGGGGAAAAAGGTTCACGTTCCCCTCGATTCGAAATCAATACGCGGATCAATGGCAACGTACATCAAATCGCCGATCAGGTTCAGTATAAGCCCGAGCAGCGTGAAGAAATATAAGGTGCCGAACATGACTGGATAATCACGGTGAATAACGGCCTCAAAACCCAGAAGACCCATGCCGTCAAGCGAAAAGATCACCTCAATCAAAAGCGCGCCCGTAAACAGGATGCCGATGAATGCCGAAGGAAACCCTGCAACGACTAGCAACATCGCATTTCGGAACACATGCCCGTAAAGCACCCGTTTTTCTGTTAGACCTTTGGCACGTGCCGTAAGAACATACTGCTTATTGATCTCATCAAGAAACGAGTTCTTCGTTAACATAGTGAGGCTAGCAAAGCCGCCGATAACCAGCGCTGTGATGGGTAATGTAATGTGCCAGAAGTAATCCTTAATCTGGTCAAACCAGCTCAGATCGCCCCAATCATTTGATATAAGGCCGCGTAAGGGGAACCAGTCAAAGTAACGCCCGCCTGCAAAGAGAACTATAAGCAATACAGCGAATAAGAAACTGGGGATGGCATAACCGGCGATGATGGCCGCGCTCGACCATACATCGAACGGGGTGCCATCCTTTACGGCTTTACGTATGCCAAGAGGTATAGAAACGAGATAAACAATTAGAGTCGTCCAGAGTCCAAGAGAGATCGATACAGGCATTTTGCTGACGACCAGATCGACAACGCGTTCGTCCCGCAAATAGGATTTGCCAAAATCGAAACGCAAATAACTGCCTATCATTTTCAAGAAGCGGGTATGCAAAGGCTGGTCGAAACCGAATTGGCGCTCAAGCTCTTTGATTATTTCAGGATCGACGCCTTGCGCGCCGGGGTAACGAGAGGCGCTTCCGGTGCTGCTATTTTCCCGCGTGGCCTGTCCGGGTCCAGCTATATCGCCGCCAGCGCTTCCCGAAACGCGAGCGGTGGCCTCAACGGCATTGCCTTGAAGCTTGGCGACAATTTGCTCAATAGGGCCGCCGGGCGCGGCCTGTATGATCAGGAAATTCAGCACCATAATTCCGAATAATGTCGGAATCATAAGCAACAGGCGACGGATGATATAAGCGTACATGAATCGGATGATAGCGGTTGTAGAACGTTAGGAAAAGGCGAAGTATATTCATGCCATGAACAATTTGCCGCCTGTTCACACGGATATTCCTTCCAATGACTGGGTCGATCGCCAGTTGCCCCTTTGGGCGCGGCCTTATGCCCGATTGATGCGTCTTGATCGGCCAGCCGGGACGTGGCTTTTGTTGCTGCC
>CAYNLV010000038.1:0-13028 GCA_964398175.1 uncultured Rhodospirillaceae bacterium | reverse complement strand
ATCTACGGCTCCATCGTACGCTCGCGGGCCCGACTGATCCTGCCGAAGCTAGGGAAAAAGCGCCCAAATCCATTCGCGCACTCTTTGGCGAAGACAAAGGCGCGAACAGCGTTCACAGCTCGGACGGTCCCAAAAGCGCCAGTCGCGAAATCGGGCATTTCTTCACGCCGAAAGAACTAAAAACCAAATCCGTTCCAATGCCAGCTTATCTTGTGCCTCCAGCCCCTTAGGGCCCTTGCTATTCATGGCTCTGCCGTCTATAAACCCGCCACTTTCTTTGTATTCTTTAGGAGCATGTTATGGCCATCGAACGCACACTCTCGATCATTAAACCCGACGCCACAAAGCGTAACCTAACCGGCAAGATTAACGCTAAACTGGAAGAGGCCGGGCTGCGCATTGTCGCGCAGAAGCGAATCCGCCTCACCCGCGCGCAGGCCGAAGGTTTCTATGCCGTGCACAAGGAACGGCCCTTCTTCAACGACCTTTGCGATTTCATGATCTCAGGCCCCGTTGTCGTGCAAGTCCTGGAGGGCGAAAGCGCTGTCCAGCGCAACCGCGACGTAATGGGCGCGACGAACCCGGCCAACGCAGCCCCCGGCACCATTCGTAAGGAATTCGCGGAAAGCCTTCAGGCCAATTCCGTGCACGGCTCGGACAGCCTCGAGAATGCGGCAATCGAAGTCGCCTACTTCTTCAGCCAATGCGAGATTGTGGGATAATTTCTACTTAATCCTTACCGGATTTAAGACAGACATCTCCAGCGGCTCCGCACCGGTCGCAAATACGCGCTCCTCGTAAACGTTCACGCGTCCTTCGGCGATCATGCGCACGGCGAGCGGATAAATCTTGTGCTCGGATTCAAGAATGCGCGCCGCCAGTTTGTCCGCGTCGTCGTCCGGGTGCACCGGCACGGCCGCCTGAATGATGATCGGACCGTGATCCATCTCCGCGCGCACATAGTGTATGGTGCAGCCGGAAAACTTCGCGCCGTATTCGATAACTTTTTCATGCACATGAATACCCGGAAAAGCGGGTAACAACGACGGATGGATATTAACGAGCTTGTCCATCCACTGATCGACAAACCACCCCGTCACGAGACGCATAAAACCGGCGAGGCAAACAAGCTCCACGCCATATTCGCGCAATTTAGCGTCCAAAACTTCCTCGAACGCTTGCCGGTCGCCCTTGAAATCGCGGTGATTAACGACCGCCGTTGGAATGCCTTCGGCGCGCGCAAAATCCAGACCTTTGGCATCCGGTTCGTTCGAAATCACGCACGCGACTTCTGCAGGAAAACCGGGCGTTTTTGCGGCGTTGACGAGAGCTTGCATGTTGCTGCCGCGGCCCGAGATAAGGATACCGACTCTTAGCATAAATGCCTCCTCTGAGTTAACACGGCCAGGTCGATCCCATGCCCTGCAAGGTCACGCGATGCGTCGAGCGTGTCTTTTCGACTTCGCCGATGCGGTAGACTTTTTCGCCTTCAGCGATAAGCAGTTTGATCATCGCATCCGCGTCTTCCCGCGCGACAACAAGCATAAGGCCGATGCCACAATTAAACGTGCGCGCCATTTCGGTGCCATCAATCCGCGACGCTTGCGCCAGCCATTTGAACACCGGCGGAACTTGCCACGTGCTGACGCTTAGCCACACGCCAAAATCATCCGGCAACACGCGCGGAATGTTTTCCAGCAACCCGCCGCCAGTGATATGCGCCATTGCCTTAACTTTTCCCGTGCGCACGGCGTGCAGCGCAGGCTTCACATAAATGCGCGTGGGTTCCAAAAGCGCTTCGCCCAATGAACACGAATGGTCGAACGGCGCAGGCGCGTCGTAAGTCAGGTTTTCCTTGGCGACGATTTTGCGCACAAGCGAAAAGCCGTTGCTGTGCACCCCGCTCGACGCGAGGCCGAGAACCGTATCGCCTTCCTTGATATCCGCGCGGGGCAAGATATTTTCGCGTTCGACCGCGCCGATGGCGAAACCCGCAAGATCATAATCCTTGCCTTCGTACATGCCCGGCATCTCGGCAGTTTCCCCGCCGACGAGGGCGCATCCGGCAATCTTGCAACCTTCCGCAATACCAGCGACGACACGCTTTGCGGTACCGACCTCGAGCTTTCCCGACGCAAAGTAATCGAGGAACAGCAGCGGCTCAGCACCCTGTACGATAAGGTCGTTAACGCACATGGCGACAAGGTCGATTCCGACCGAGTCGTGCCTTCCTGTTTCGATAGCGATGCGCAGCTTGGTGCCGACACCGTCCGTTGTGCTGACCAGAATCGGATCGCGATACCCGGCAGCCTTCAGATCAAAAAAAGCGCCGAATCCCCCGATGCCGCCTTCGGCGCCGGGACGAGCCGTGGCCTTGGCTAAGGGCTTAATAGCTTCCACAAGCGCGTTTCCGGCATCGATATCGACGCCGGCTTCGGCATAAGCCCCACGAGCCTTGGAAACGACAGAATTGGTGGTTATGGCTTCCTCCTGAAGGGTAGGCTATATCTTGAGGAACGGTCCCCGAATGCTCTTAACACGCAGGTCGATAATGCGACAAGTACTCTTGATTTTAGCGGCGATAGCCCTGCTTGCCCTGCCCGCGCAGGCTCAGGATAACAATGACGACGCCACGGTTTATCAAATCACGGATGTGGCCGTGGATATAACGGCCAGCAACGCGGCCGAGGCCCGCGAGCAGGCCATAACACAAGCTCAACGGACTGCTTTCGAACAATTGCTGACCCGCCTCGGGACCGACAGTTCCATGGCCACGCGTCAGGACGACAACACCATCGCGGCACTGGTTCAGGCTTTCGAAGTCCAGCAGGAACGCACCTCTTCCGTGCGCTACATGGGCACATTCACGGTTCAATTCAAACCGAACGCCGTCCGCACTTTCCTCCACAGGAATGGCAGCAACTTTAGCGAAGCCCGCAGCCGGCCTGTTGTGATCCTCCCCGTCACGATGAACAACGGGCACGCGATTTTATGGGAAGACCAGACGCCGTGGCGCATGGCTTGGGAAGGCGGGGTGCGCGGATCGGGGCTGGTGCCGCTTATCGTGCCCGCAGGCGATCTGGATGACATCGCGGTGATCAGCACGCCCGAAGCCGTAAACGGCAAGCCGGAATCGCTGCAAAACATCATGCGCAAATACCAGGCGGGAGGGGCCGTTGTCGCGGTGCTGGAAGGCGACCTTGAGAAGCTGGATTCGAAAAAGGAACTGCGCGTCGATGCACGGCGCTATGATTCCATGGGTAAGGCAACCGATCCCATTCACTTGTCGTTGCCTGCGCCGGTTGATGCGAAAGCCGTCCCGGTCACGCTGGCCGAAGGCGTCAAGCAAGTACGGAACGAACTTGAAGCAGGCTGGAAACAATCGACAAAACTTCCGAAAGGCCCGGTTGGACATCTCTCCATCTCGGTGCCGATCAGCTCGCTCGCGGATTGGGCGCAGATCAAGGCAAAGTTAGGGAACGTGCCGAATGTCGCGCGCGTGAATGTTATCGCGTTGACCCGTAACGCCGCCGATATTGATCTTGAGTTTCGCGGTGAAATTTCCCAGTTGCAAGCCGCGCTGACGGAGCAAGGCCTAATTTTGGATCAAACCGCCAGCATGGGTGGATGGATGCTGGCTCCGGGAGCGTCTGCCTCCCCTTAAGACGAAAGGACAACTGCCGTGTCTGCTCAAAATTTGCATACCCGTATTTGGCTGATAGGCTTCGGCGTTTTCGCTGTTGTGGTGTGGGCGCTGAAACCCATGCTCCTGCCTTTCGTGGCCGGGCTTGTGCTTGCCTATTTCCTCGATCCGGTTGTCGAAAAGCTAGCCCGCTGGCGGGTGCCACGCGCGCTTGGAACCCTGTTGGTTCTTCTTGGTTTTGTGCTTTTTGTGGTCCTTCTCCTGCTTCTTCTTTTACCCCTTCTGCAAAACCAGATCGGGGCCCTTATCAAGGCCCTGCCCGGCTACGTCACGACGGTTAAGGACAAAATCATGCCGTGGGCTGAGGCTTGGATGGCCCACCTGTCGTCCGAGGATGTTGCGAACTTACGTGAAGCGGCAGGACAATATGCTGGAAGCGCAATGGGTTGGGCCGGACAGTTGCTGAAAAACATCATCAGCGAAGGCTTTGCCCTGTTCGATATTCTGGCCCTGATTGTCATCACCCCGGTTGTGGCTTTTTACCTGCTCCGGGACTGGCGTAAACTGACCGTGACTATCGACTCCCTCTTGCCGCGTAAGCACCACGACATGATTCGGGATGCCCTCCGTGAAATCGACCGCACCCTGTCCGGCTTTCTGCGCGGCCAAGCCCTCGTTTGCTTGTGCCTCGGCATCATTTACAGCGTCGGCTTGTCGCTCGTGGGCATCAAGTACGGCGCGACGATCGGCATCATCGCGGGCGTTCTTTCGTTCATCCCTTACGTCGGCTCGACCTTCTGCGGCGTGACCAGCCTTGCGCTCGCGTTTGTGCAGTACGGCGACTGGCAACATATTGCTCTTGTGCTCCTCGTCTTTCTCGTAGGCCAAAGCCTTGAAAGTTACGTGCTCACACCCAAGCTGGTGGGCGGACGGGTTGGCTTGCACCCGGTATGGATTTTGTTCGCTTTGTTCGCGGGCGGCGCTTTGCTGGGCTTTGTGGGCGTTTTGATCGCCGTGCCCGTCGCGGCCGTTGCCGGCGTCCTGATTCGCCTCGCGATCCGGCACTACAAAAACAGTTCGATGTACAAAGGCTCCCGGTAGGCTCCCGATGATCCGGCAATACCACCTGCCCTTGCCGCAAACCGACAAGATGACGGCGGATGACTTTATGGTCACCGACAGCAACCGCGAGGCCGCCGGCTGGCTGGTCGAGTGCGCTCCGGCGTCATGGCCCGCGCATTGCCTGATCCTTTACGGCCCCAACGGCTGCGGCAAAACGCATTTGCTTTCGATCTGGAAAGAAAAACACGACGCACGATCCCTTGGCTTGGGCGAAGACATCATGGACGAGATTCAGGGCGGATGCGTTTTATACAAAGGCCTTGCGCTCGACGACGCGGACCGCATTGGCGGCAACGCCGCGCACGAAGAATGGATGCAGCACGTCTATAACGTCACGCAGGCCACGCGCCTTCCCCTGCTTCTGACGGCAACAAAAGCGCCCGCCGAATGGGGCATGAAGCTTAAGGATATCGAATCCCGCCTGAAAAGCTGCCCGGCCATCGCCTTGAAACAGCCCGACGACATGCTTATGCGCAGCATGCTTCTCAAGCAATTCAGCGATCGGCAATTGCTTGTCGAGGAAGATGTGATTGAATATCTCGCCCAGCGCCTAGAGCGCTCGGGCTGCGCGATACGGGATGCCGTGGAGCTTCTGGATCAAAAAGCGCTGGAGAAAAAACGGAAAATCACGGTGCCGTTTGTGCTGGAAGCGTTGTCTTCAGCGAGTTAGGGAATAATCTGGAAAAAAGAGTCATCCCGGTGTAAACGGGGATCCAGCGGCGCACGTCCGTGCGCCGTATGAGTCATGTGCTCGCAATCGCTCGCGCTGGATTCCCGCTTTCGCGGGAATGACAATTCCAACGCTCTATCCCAACACCAGCCAAAACCCGAACACAATAGCCGCCAGAAACCCCATCGTCACCCACGTGAGGTACTTTTCCACGAACTCCTTGATGGGCGCGCCGAAGCGTTTCACAAGCCACGCCACAAGGTAAAAACGCATCGCGCGCGTGCCAATGCACGCGAGCACAAACGACACAAGATTAAGCTTCGCCACGCCGCTGGCAATTGTCACCAGCTTGAACGGAATGGGCGTGAGCCCCTTCACGAGAATGATCCACACGCCCCATTCGTTGAACTCGTCGTGAAAGCGCTGGAAGCCTTCCTGCAAATGATAGGTGTTGATGATCCACTGCCCGACGCTCTCGTACAGAAACGCGCCGATCGCGTAGCCCAGCAGCCCGCCCAGCACCGAGCCCAGCGTGCATATAAACGCGTAATGATAGGCGCGTTCGCGGTTCGCAATCGCCATGGGCAAAAGCATGACGTCGGGCGGAATGGGAAAAAACGAGCTTTCGGCAAACGCGATGATAAACAGCACGCGCCGGGCAATCGGCCCTTCGGCCTGCCGGAGCGTCCAGTCATACATGGAGCGGATGGGGGACATAGAGGTTCGGGGTTCGGGGTTCGGGGTTAGGTTTTAAGGTTTAAGGTTTAAGGTTTAGGGGTCAGCATTCAGAGATCAGATAAATTTCCCTCTACCCCGATAGGGGGAGAGGACACGAAAACCTCGACTTGCATCGCAAGTCATTGGTTTTCGTTGGTGAGGGGGAATCCGGAAAACTAATCCACCACCTCACCGGCAAAAACTAAGCCGTTACTTCGTAACGGCAAGTTTTTGCTTCCTCTCCTCCATAAGGAGGAGAGGGCAGGTTTCTCAGCATCCTTAAATGCTGATCCCTGCCCCCTGAATGCTGATCCCTCTCTAGAAGCCTTTTCCCCCAAGCGCAAGTATGCTTAGATGGCTCGTATCCACCAACAAAGGACTGTTAAGACATGAAAAATGTCGTGGTTGTCGGCGCCCAGTGGGGCGACGAGGGCAAGGGAAAGATTGTCGACTGGCTGTCGAACCGCGCGGACGTCGTGGTGCGTTTTTCCGGCGGACACAACGCGGGCCACACGCTTGTCATCGACGGCACGGAATACAAACTCAAGCTTCTCCCGTCCGGCATTGTACGCGGCGGCAAGCTGTCGGTCATCGGTAACGGCGTCGTAGTCGATCCGTGGGCGCTGCTCGAGGAAATCGACAACATCCGCAAGCAAGGCGTCACCGTGACGCCGGAAAACCTGATCATCGCCGAAAACTGCGCGCTTATCCTGCCGTTGCACGGCTGCCTTGACCGCGCGCGCGAAGCCGCGAGCGGCACGAACAAAATCGGCACGACGGGGCGCGGCATCGGCCCTGCTTACGAAGATAAGGTGGGGCGCCGCGCGATCCGTCTCTGCGACCTGGCGGAACCTGATTTGCTCAAAAACAAAATCGAAAAACTGCTTTTGCATCACAACGCCTTGTTGCAAAGCCTCGGCACGGACGCGGTTGATGGCAACAAGCTTTATCTTGATCTGCTCGATCTCGCGCCGCATGTGCTGCCTTTCGCCAAGGTCGTGTGGCAGCGGCTGGAAGAAATCCGCCGCGAGGGCAAACTGGTGCTGTTCGAAGGCGCGCAAGGCGCGATGCTCGACATCGACCACGGCACGTATCCGTTCGTGACGTCGAGCAACTCCATCGCAGCGCACGCCGCGACGGGTTCGGGCGTCGGGCCCAAAATGCTGGGCCGCGTGCTGGGCATTTGCAAGGCCTACACGACACGCGTCGGCGCAGGCCCTTTCCCCACCGAAGACAAGGGCGCGGCGGGCGAGCACCTTGGCACACGCGGCAAGGAATTCGGCACCGTCACAGGGCGCAAGCGGCGCTGCGGCTGGTTCGACGCCGTGCTGGTGCGTCAGGCGGTGAAATTCGGCGGCATCGACGGGATTGCGCTCACCAAACTTGATGTGTTGGACGATTTGAAAGAATTGAAGATCGCGCGGGCTTACAAGCTGGGCGGCAAAATCATCGACTACCTTCCCGCAAGCCCGACTGCCCAAGCAAATGTGGAGCCGGTTTACGATACCTGCGAAGGCTGGTCTGAAAGCACGCGCGGCGCGCGCAAATGGGCGGATTTACCCGCGCAAGCGATCAAGTACATCCGGCGTCTGGAAGAAATGATCGAATGCCCTGTCACTTTGCTGTCAACCAGTCCCGAACGCGACGACACCATCCTCATGCGCGATCCGTTTGGGGACTGATGAAAATAATATTCCGGAAGACTTTCCTTATCGCTTTCCTTGCCGTCCTCGCGGGTTGCGCGGCGCAATTCGAAAACGTCCCGCTCGCCCAAGGCGAGACGAACAACGAACAGCGCTATGTCGACGTAAGCCACAAGGACCGGCCCGTAATCCTCGTGGCGCTTTCGGGCGGCGGCGTGCGCGCGGCCGATTTCGGCTGGGTCATTTTGCAGGAACTCCGTAAGACGCAATACATGGAGCATGGGCAACCGCGCCGTCTCATCGACGACATCGCCATGGTCTCTTCCGTGTCCGGCGGCAGCGTCATTGCGGCTTATTACGGGCTTTACGGGGCGGAAGGCCTTGATACTTTCGAGCCGGACTTTCTTGTCCGCGACAACATGAAATTCCTTTTCTACGACGCGGCCAGCCCGGTCACATGGTTTGATCTTGCGCTTGACGGCGCGGGACGCTCTGAACTCATCAAGGACATGTTCGACGAACGCCTGTTTCATGGCCGCACGTTCGGCGAACTGAACCAGCCGGGGAGGCCCTTTATCGTTCTCAACACAACGGATATGGCCTCGGGCGAGATTTTCTCGCTTACGCCCGGTCGTTTCGACGATATTTGCTCGGCTTACGACAAATTGCCGATCGCCGCAGGTGTTGCCGCCTCCTCTGCTGTGCCCGTCGTGCTTTCGCCCGTCGCTTTTCAAAATTACGCGGCCACGCATTGCGCGGGAAGGCCGCTGCCGCGCTGGGTCGAGGTTGCGCTGAACGGGAAATACGAACCCTATCTCAACGTCGAGGCATACAAGGACGCGCGTTACACGAACGATTTGCGCCACGGGCCCCTGAACTTCAGGGATATCCAATATCTCTATCTCGTCGATGGGGGGCTCGCCGACAATCTCGGCATGCACAGTCTTCTCGGCGCCCTTTCCTCGCCGCGCGGCTCGGGCGACATTCTCCGGCTTATCAATGACGGCGAAATCCGGAAACTCGCCGTGATCGTCGTCAACGCCAAACAGAACAAGCTGAACGCGAACTATGAATCGCCGGAGAGGCCGGGGGTTTTATCCATGATCGGCAGCGTGGCCTCCGTGCCGATCAGCTCGACGTCCGCCAGCGTCAGCGCGCAGATGGGCAACTTGCTGGCCGAGATCAAAAAAGCCGCGAACGGCGGCGCAAGAGGCGCCAGGTTCGCAGGCATGAAAGTCTACAACATTCAGATCGACATGGATCAGTTGCGCGGGTGGGACGATTATCAGCGGGCGCTGCGCGACAAGGCGAAGGCGATCCCGACCTCATGGACGATCAGCGCCGAAGACCATGAAACGGTCAAGGAAGTGGGGCAGCTTTTATTGCGCCAGCATCCCTGCTTCCAGAAACTGCTGATCGACATGAAGGTCGACACGCCTTACATCGATCGCGAATTTGCAAAGACGGGATGTCCGGGGTGATGGTTGCAAGGCAAGCCCGCCTTTTTATGTAACGCAACCCCACCAAACGGGTGCCGAACGGTTCCGCTGCCCGGACGAGACAGGTTCCCCGTGCGCGACGAATGGGCCCCTAACCGTGTTTGGCAATCAGCTTTTCATACAGCCCGATCATCTGGCGGGTCACGACCTCGCGGGTGTAATTCTGGCTATAGACCGCGTAACCTTCCGCGATAAGACGCTCGCGCAAGCCCTTGTCTTCCAAGGCTCTTTTAAGCGCCGCTGCCAACGCCTCCGGGTCGTCTATGGGCACCAAAAGGCCATCCACGCCGTCCCTCACATGCGCCGCCGGGCCTGCGCTCCGCGCGGCCACGAACGGCGTTTTTGCCGCCCACGCCTCCAAAATCACCGTTCCGAACGGCTCGTAGCGCGAGGGGAGTACACATACGTCCGCCGCTCGCAAAAGCGCCCCGCGGTCCGTCCTCCAGCCCAGGAAACGTACCCTGTCCGCTACGCCCAAGTCCTTCGCCAGCCTCTCTAATTCGCGCCTGAGCGGTCCTTCTCCCGCCAGCCAGAAAACGGTCTCCGGAAGCCTCTGGGCGGCCTGCAGAAGCGTATCCAACCCCTTTTTGGGATGCAGGCGCGAGAGAGCCAAAACTACCTTCGCGTCAGGCGGCGTGGCCAGCGACGTGCGATCGGCCAGCGGTTCTTCTCTTACATCCGGAAAAGTCGGTATAAAATGCGCCTTTTCGGCCGGAAC
Source organism: uncultured Rhodospirillaceae bacterium (assembly GCA_964398175.1). Classification (GTDB taxonomy): domain Bacteria; phylum Pseudomonadota; class Alphaproteobacteria; order UBA9219; family UBA9219; genus JAXGVG01. The sequence goes on along the minus strand of CAYNLV010000038.1, from coordinate 3,016 downwards.
GCCGCTTTTAACCATGTGCGCGACGATATCCTTCGTCACACCGACGAACTCCCCACACCGTGCGAAGCGCTGGGGGTCATAATAACCGCCGAACCAGCCTATGACAGGACAAGCTTCCCATGGCGGCATTAACGAGGCCGCACGTCGCATCCAACAGTGCACAAGATCGGGCTTTTCGCACCTCAACAAACGACGCAGCAGCATTTTTTGCAGTGGCCGTAAAGGAAAAGAAAGAACTTGTGGCTTAGTATGGATTCCTGCTTCAACAAGTTCTTGATATCGCGGAGCCTTTGCTGATACCACAGCGCACTGGTCAACACTTGCCGTGTGCAAGCTCAACATAATGTCCGTCGCATAGGTTTCAGCGCCACCGAGGCCGCGACCGGCCATAATATGAAGGATTTTCATGCCCCAAAACTTATTTAGTCGGTTTTTTCTGTGCGCTGCTTGTCGCCGCCAAGACCGCGATTAAGCTTGGAAGCCACTCGCTCGAGAAGGTTTGTTATTCCTTCGGGTAATTTAACGCCCATTATGTCGATTTCTTCGGCTGCTCCGCCCGGACGCGTCACAACATCCAAGTCCAAATCCGTAGGCACATATCCTTTTTCCCTAGTCTCAGAAATTTCCATTCCAGGCAAAGCTGAAGATTCAAGTTCCATAAAGGCAAATTCATCTCCTTCTTGCAGCAACGGCTGCCCCGTGCGTTCCTGAATAGGAGCCGCTGATAATGGGGCAATATTAATCATAGGAATTTCAGCACCTGATTCAATAGTTGGCGACGTAACTCGTGTACCAGAAGCAAAACGCGGCGTAGCTGAAGTAGGAACTTCTGATGTTTTTGCTTTTGGCTGCAGTCCTGCCGTCTTCGCAAGCCCTGCAATGACAGCTGCTCCTGTTTCAAGTGATGTATGGCCTGTTTTGGCAAATATTTGCCAATTTTTGGCCAGAGCGGAAATTTCAGGAGATTCCTTGGCCTCCGGGGCAACCGCCGCAGCTGTCCATTCCGGATTCTTCAGACGCGCGGCCAGTTCATTCATGGCGCGTTCACGCGCTGCCGTGGCTGTTGTGCTCGCCGGTACCGGCAAAAGCTTGTGAACACGCAGCGCCCTAACCTTATCAGGCACAGCGTGGAACATCTGTGAGCGGAATGCCCAATCGCCAAAAAGAATATGGGCCTCGCCCTCGCGCTGTCCCCGCAAGTGGTCATAAGCCACGCGCTTACGCAATACGAGGCCTGACGATTTTCGATCATCGTAGAATGGCGTCGTAAAGAAAAGGCTCGCTACAGTATTCGTCGGCGCGGACATGCCTGTACTTTCATTGACCCACACGTCACCTCCGTGTTTCTCAAGGAAATCTTTAGTTTCCGTCGGGTCTTCGATTTTGCCGAAAATTTTGAGGTTGCAGTTACCAAGAATAGATTGGGCTTCTTGTTTAACGCGTTTCTCCATGGATGGAATATCCTGCGCTGCAAATACAAGTGAAAAACCTAAAGAGCGTGCCTGGGCTGCCATAACAGCCATGCCTTGTGCCGTATAGTAGCCGACTTCGTCAAAAACGGTCATAAACGACGAATTCGAACGGGTCTGTTTGCTGCCAATAGCCTCTTCCCAAGATCCTTCAACCGTGTTGCCGAGTGTCGCTCCCATCATACCTTTCAGGCTAGCAGCAATGATTTTACCAAGGTTTGCCGCCTCGTCTCCGGACTTTTCCAAAGCTGGAATAAGGGCGACAAGAATGCGCCGGTTTAGCACAACGTCGAGAACATCAATATCAGCAAGTTGAACCTTAAAAATATATCCATATTCATCCGCTAGTGATTGTAAAGAACGGGTGAATTGCATGGATAGGTATCCGTGCTGCTGGCGGGCAACTTGCAAGTCATACATAGGTTGATCCGGTGATGGTGGACGTTCATTTCCTTCGTCATCAAAAGCTGCATCCACGTAACCGGGCAATGTATTCAAATAACCTTGCAGACCGCGAAGAATGCGTTCCGGCAAATTCGGGTCGCGTGATAGACGAATGATTGCGGGCAATTCAATATATTCGCGCAATACACCGACATCCAAAAGGAGCCCCTGCTTTTCACGCTTCCATGTCAAAGCAGGCATCAAGGCAAACATCAAGGCAACGGCACGTTCTTTCCACATCGCGTTATCGCCGCCCGCATCCGGCATAAGACTGATGATCATATTTGAAAGATATGATGCTGAGCCGTTTGAGAATGGATTCATGGTATTGGACGTAGCGCCCTCATCCGAGTTCGCCGTCATATAGTTCAACACTAATAAATCGTCGTCACGCCCGAACCGCCGCGCTAACGAATACAATGAGGCCCAAAGGTCTGTATCAGCCTTGCCGTCGACATAGACAAAGCCAGAGCCCCACGTTAGAGCATTAGTCACCATGGACTTTAAGCCTTCCGTTTTTCCGGCGCCCGTCGTTCCAAGGTACAAAATATGCGTGCGGGCATCTGTATTGGTTAACCACAGTTCCTGGTTAAAGGCAGGCTCACCGGGATCACACACGTTGCCAATAAAAAGAATGCCATCAGATTTTCCTGGCCCAGGTTTTCCCGGCGGTGGGTTATTGGGGTCAGCCATATTGGCAAACTTCGGCATCTTGAAAGGCAGGTTAAAAGAACGGTTAAGGGCCCATCGGCCATACAAAAAAATCAGAAACGCTGTGATATCTGCAAATAAAGAAAAATGAGGAGCAACGACAATAGCAAAAGCTGCAACAAAAGAAATAGTTCCCACAACATCCATCTGGCTAAAGTAGGTAAAAAACCGTACTGAAGCCGGCCGTGTATCCCGGAACATGCTACGTTGCGGGATTTGGTGTTTGGGCATAATAATAGGCATAGCGAAACCTATCTTGGTTTAATGTTTAGTTGGCCAATAATAGCCAACTTGAACACAAAAGTCTTCGTTATCTTTATTATCTTTTGGTTAATATTGTGGCTATTTTATATAATTCTAGTCTCTTGGCGGTTTCAAAACATCATCAGCAG
>CAYNLV010000037.1:0-13145 GCA_964398175.1 uncultured Rhodospirillaceae bacterium | reverse complement strand
CGGAGCTGGAAGTCGCTTTTACCGGCGAGGTTTCCGGCATTGAGGGCAAGCGCGTAAAAGTTCCGTTACCAAACGTCGAACTGCCTGCAGATGATGTTAAATTGGTAAGAGGCGCGGCGGATGCGGCGGCGCTGCGCTTGCGTTATCACGATCCGGTTCTTTTCAATCAACAGGCTCCGGCGGATTTCGGTCCGCGCGCGCTTTTCGAAGCGCTGGAACAGGCGCGTTGCGAAGCGCGGGGCGCGCGGCGGATGACGGGCATCGGGCACAATATCGCGTCGTTCGTCGAGGCGCGGTGCAAGCAACAACATTTTGCGGAAGCGGCGGATAAAACGGATGTGCCTTTGGCCGAGGCGCTGGGGCTTTTGGGGCGCGAGATGTTGAGCGGTTTGCCGGTTCCTGAATCCGGCGCAAGGGCCGTGAACTTGTGGCGTTCAGTCATCGAAGGAAAAGCAGGGCCTTCGCTGGCGGCACTGTGTTCTTTTCTTGATGATCAGCAAGCGTTCGGCGAAGAAGCGCGGCGGTTGATTGCGGCGCTGGAGCTTGATGCGGTTTCCGATCCGGCCAAGGAGAAGCAAGCGCCTTTGGAAGCGCAATCCGAACCTGCCGAGGCCAAGGAAGAAAAAGCGGAGACGAAAGCCAAGGCCGGTATTGCCGAGGATGACACAGAGGAAGATCAGGAAACCGCGACGGGCATGCTCGGCCAGAACGATACGGGCCAGCGCGACGAGGGCGATGACGCGGACAGTCCCGGCGGCGCGGTCGAAGAATGGAAGTTCAAAATGGGCCCGCGCACGAATTACCGGGCCTTTACGACAGAGTTTGACGAAACGATCCTCGCGGAAAACCTTTGCCAGCCGATGGAACTCGCGCGCCTGCGCGCGCTTTTGGACAAGCAATTGCGCCCCCTGCAAAGCGTGATTGTGCGCCTTGCGAACCGTTTGCAGCGCCGCCTGATGGCGCAGCAGGTGCGGGCGTGGGAATTCGATCAGGAAGAAGGGTTGCTCGACGCGGGACGGCTTGCGCGGATTATCGTCAATCCCATGCAGCCGCTGTCGTTCAAGATTGAGAAAGAGACCGAGTTCCGCGATACGGTCGTGACCCTGCTCCTCGACAATTCCGGCTCCATGCGCGGGCGGCCGATTACGCTGGCGGCTATCAGTGCCGATATTCTGGCGCGAACGCTGGAACGTTGCGGCGTGAAGGTGGAGATCCTCGGCTTCACGACGCGCGCGTGGAAAGGCGGCTCGTCGCGCGAGGCGTGGGTGAAGGCGCGAAAACCGGCCCAGCCCGGACGGCTCAACGATTTGCGGCACATTATTTACAAGGCGGCGGACGCGCCGTGGCGCCGTGCGCGGAAGAACCTGGGTCTGATGCTGCGCGAAGGGTTGCTGAAGGAAAATATCGACGGCGAGGCGCTGCTCTGGGCGCATGCGCGGCTTCTGGCGCGGCCCGAACAGCGAAGGATATTGATGGTGATTTCCGACGGCGCGCCGGTGGATGACTCCACGCTTTCCGTCAATTCAAGCCATTATCTCGAACAGCATCTGCGGGCCGTGATCGCGTGGATCGAGAAAAAGTCCGACGTGGAACTTGTGGCCATCGGCATCGGCCACGACGTGACGCGCTATTACCGCCGCGCCGTGACTATTTCGGACGTGGAGCAGCTCGGCGGCACGATGACCGGCCAGCTCGCGGCGTTGTTTGAGGACCGCGCGGCTTAGGCAAAAGTTTTTTCAGATCGTTGTCAAAACGCGCGACCATTTCGCCAAGCGCCGTGACTTCATAGCGGCATGGCGGCGTCATTTTAATAAGGCCGCTTTGCACCAGGCGCCCCACAAACTTCATGGCGCGTTCCTCGGAAAAGGTGGGGCCGAAAATGTTTTCAATTTCCTGAGCGGACAGATCGAACGTCCCTTTAACCAAGATAGCTTGAAACGTTTCTTTAAGCCGATGGTTGCGTGTCCGGTTGAGCATTCTGACCAACGCGTGCGGCTCGTTTTTCAGCAGTTCGGTCAGGCGGGCTTGGCGGAAGAGCGTGGATATTTCGATAAAAGCGCCCAGCATATAGCTAACCCTGCTTCGGCTTTTCGCGCTTACGCGCTCATCATTTCCGGCTTCGCCTAAAAAGACATGGATGGCTTCCGTCAAATCCTGCAGCGGCGTTGGTTCCTTGCCGCGCACCAGCAGCATTTCCGTAAACCGCTCGCGGAGCAGGCTTAACAGCGGGTCGGCCGGATCATAAACCGCCTTCGTTTTGGCTTTTTTGAGGATTTCCTCAATAAGCTCGGTCGGCGTCGCGTTCGCAAAATCGTTTTCGCCTTCGCTGGCAAACATTTTATTCCTCTCTATATGCCTTCTTGAAATATTGAAGAAATATATCACACGAAAACGTGGCACAAAAGCGCCATGCCGCAAGCAACCGGAAGGAAAGAATAAATTGGTTTATTAACCAAACTCACCCGGCGGGGGATCGATGGGAACGTTGAGTTCCTCGAGCAAAAGCTCTTCGTTCGTGAGCTTCATCTGGCCGATGGTGAAATGTTCCGGCGCGCCTGCTTCCGGGTCATACACATCCATTTCATAGGGCGCGACCTTGATGTCGGTCTTGAACAGCGCGTTCTTGAAGACGACCGTGCAGGTGAGCGTGAAGAGGTTATCACGGCCAATGCCCTTATAGGTCACCGGCATAAGCTTGGCGGCGACATCGGCTTTTTCCTTGGCGTTGGCTTTCGGCAGCCAGACGACCTCTTCGGGCTTTTCCACGATGATGAAACGGCCCAGCTGGCCGCGCACGTAATGGAAGAAAAACTTGGCGTATGGGACAAGCGTTTTTTTATCCAGCTTGATCGGCGCGCGTTCGTTGATGCTGTAAATCGGCTCGTTCGTCCAGTTCATTACGCTCACATCGCCGGGCTTGTACAAAAGATAGCGCACGTTCGGCGGCGGCAGCGACATGTCCGTCAGCGCGTAAAACTTATAATCCTCATAAAAGGGAAGAGAAGCCACTTGCACGAGCGTTTTATCGGCAGGCAAGGTTACCGGCGATATATCTGTGGAGATCGTTGCCAGAAAATCGCGGGCTTCATCAGGGCTGAGCGCTTTAAAATCCAAGTCAATCATTACTGTAAACTCCCTAAGGGTCCTTATGCCGTGCGGGGGAAACTAGCTAATTGTTGGGCTGATGTCATCAGGTCTTCACAATCGTCGCCAATTCGCTGGCAATATCACTGGCCCCAAGAGCAACCCGGGAGTCCAGCATACGAACAACCAATTGACGCAAGCCGTCATTATCGCCCTCCGCGCGATGCTTTTCGCCTTCGGCAACCATCAGCCGGAACTCGTTCTGATCCGGGAAAAGGAAAGGCTCCTTCGAAAGACGGCGGAACCATGTCAGGACATAATCCGGGTCTCGCCAGGCGATGCTGAAGAACAAAGTGCGCATTTCGTTCAGGAAGAACGCCGCCTTGTCTGTGTCGCCTTGGCTGCCTTCGTCGATGATCTTTTGCACCTTTTGAGCATAGTCGTCGTAACGCTTGTTTTCGTCCGGTTTGGCTTGCGCACGAACGACGCGGTTGAAAACGGCGATCATTTTGCCGAGACGCCGTTGCAGCATCGGGTTGCTGTATTTCTTGCCGAGGCGGACGATGTCCTGACGGATAAATCGGGCTTCTTCCATGACGCGGCGAATAGTGTCGGCGTCGCCGGCCGCGTCATCCAGCATTTCGCGCTGTTCATCAAGGCGCACCTTGAGAAGCTGAACTTCCGGTCCGCCATCGGGGCCAAGCGCTGCAGCTAAATCGCCCCATTCTTCGGTCCCGCGCGTGAGAACAACGCGCGCCAAGGGCGTGCCGCTGGCTTCGTCGAAGGTCAGTTGGCCTGCCTGCGGCGCATAGAAACGAGGTACGCGCAGTTCCAGAGCGTTCGCAGGGAGTTTGACGGTCGCCTGCAAGATGCCGCCATCGCTCATGCGCCAGTCAAAAATAATCGGATCGCCGGCGCGAATGACATGGCCGGAGGGCAAATCGCTCCCCTCGATGCGGAACAGACCGACGCAAAGATTCAGGTCGATACGCTCAGGATATTCCACCTGAAACAGCTCAAAGCTTATTGAGCCAACGCCGCCAGATTTCAGGTCGCGGCCGCTTTTGAATTGGGTTTGGCCATTGGCCGGTAATGGCGTGCCTTTTTCGATGAGCGGGAGAAGAATGTTTTCATCCGCGTCGGCATGTTCCAGCGCCTTTACAGCTATAGTTTGCGCGGCCGGGATGCTTCCTGGCGTGGCGACGACCCGGGTAATGGTCAGCGCATGGTCGTGCCGGGGCAGGTGTGTGCCGATTTCGTCCAATACCTGAACGTCGAAACGATTTGGTCCCATCGCTTTCAACGGCACCATGATAGTTAAGCCATCGGTCAACGGAAGAACGCCGGAGTCCCAGTCGCCCGACATCATGCGAAGTTGACGTTGCACATCAAGCGGCTTGGCTAAACGTAGCGTAATAACCGTTTTTTCATCTGCGGTGCGCTGGGCGTAATCGAAGGTTAAGGCTGGTTCGTCTGGTGCCGGGGTTGTGACCTGAACGGGCTTTGGCACACTGCCGCCCACCGTGTCGGGCCCCATACCGATAAGATCCCAACGGCGGCTCTCGCAGTAATAGGCCGCGCCCGTGGCCACGGCCGTCATCGGGTCCGTTTTCAGATCGGCCGTGATCCCGAGTTCATCGGATACCATCTGGCGGATGAGGGGCGTACGGCTGGGGCCGCCGATGAACACAATCCGGTCAATATCTTCCCGGCTGATATTATGTTCTTCCAGCATGTTTCGAATGAGATTGATCGTTTGCATGACCGGTTCGCGGATGAGCTCTTCGAACTGGGCCCGCGTGATGGGCGCATCGAGGAAAATTTCCGTTTCGCTTTGGTCCGTCATGCGTACTTCGTCGTCGGAAGCGAAAATGGAAGCTTCCTCCAACGTCGATAGGTCTATTTTCGCTTTTTCCGCGGCGAAATGCGCAATGCGGATCAACCGGCGATAAGCCGGATCGCGCATAAAGTTGTCCGGTAAGTCAAAATTGGCGACAAGCCAAGGACGGATGATTTCTTGGACGATCTTGCGGTCGAAATCACGGCCGCCAAGCATGTTGATGCCTTGCTGAGCGGTGATGCTGACTTCGCCATTGATGGCTTCGGCGAGCGCAACGTCAAATGTGCCGCCACCCAAATCATAAATCAGGAACTGACCCGAGCGTTTAGCGCCGGCCATTGATGCCAAGGCTGCGGCGATGGGTTCCTGAAGCAAATCGACGTTTTCAAGCCCGGCCAACTTTGCGGCACGCAAAGTGGCTTCGGATTGCATCTGGTTGAAAGCGGCCGGAACAGTGATGATCGCGCCGGAAAATTCTTCTTCTCCGGTTTCGGTGGAGGCTTGGCCAAGAAGCTGGCGGATGATTTCAGCGGCGCATTCTTCGGGCGTAAGCGTCAGGCCAGCGCCTTTAACTTCGATTGGCGTGGACGAACCCATGAGGCGCTTAAAGCCTCCGGCGACGTTTTCCGGGGCAATAAGCCCCTGATCATAAGCCCGTCGGCCATATAGGCGGTGTCCGCGTTTGTCGACGAAAATAACCGAAGGCAATACCTCGCCACCATCAGCTGGCCGGAAGACTCGTGCTTCGCCGTCAATAAGGCCAGCTATAACGCTGTTGGATGTGCCTAGATCGATGCCAATATACATTCGTTCTATATAGCCTTGTATTGCTTAAGGAACCTTTGCCCGATCCTTGCAATTCGGTAAAGATAATGCAAGTGGTTCAATAGGTTAAGACAAATAAATAAGGAAAAACATAAGGAAAATCAAAAAAGCAAGACCAAACCGGGCATTAGCCCTTCAATTTTCATTTCTTGTTAAAGAGTTAGGTCCCTCCCATCAGTCAATCAACTGTACCCTGTTCCTCAAGGTCCGGAGGACCATAAAGATACGTTGGCAGGATCTGTTTCACTGGTGTGGGGGTAAGGCCAAGGTCGCGGAAGGTAAGGGCTGTCGTGTCGCAGACAATGTTATCTTCCGCCAGAAGATTGAGCAAATCGGCCGTCAAAAGGGGATTTGGCAAAAGCCCAAGAATGGGAGCCAGTGCTTTTGCCAGCTCCAAGGGAATGTTAACTAGTGGACGTGGGTGTTTCGTTTCACGAAAAAGAGTTTGAAGTATTTCGCGGACGCTGAGGATGTCTGGACCTCCCAGTTCGAAGACTTTACCTTGAGCCTTATTGGGTTTTTGCAGAGCCATTATAATCGCTTGTGCGACATCGCCAACATATACAGGCTGAAAACGGGTTTGTCCGCCGCCGATGACCGGAAACGCAGGTAAAAATCGTGCCCGCGCAGCAAGACGATTGAAAAGTCTGTCTTGAGGACCGAAGATTATGCTTGGTCGGAAGATGGTAGCTTCGGGGAAAAAAGCAAGTACGGCTTTTTCTCCTGCCGCCTTGCTCCGGGCAAGCTTTGATTTCGCCCGGTTGTTCGCGCCGAGGAACGAGACGTGAATAAAGTTTTTAACACCTTGTTGTTTGGCAATGCGTGCGATACGGGCTGGAATTTCAACGTGGATATTTTGGTAAAAATTACCTCTGCTTTCATTTAGAACACCAATAAGGTTAATAACCGTATCGGCATTGGCAACGGCATGCGCGACGGAGGCATCACTGCACGGCGCGTTTAAAAAAGGTACAATTTGTCCGCCATATCCTGAAATCTTAAGCGAACGCGCCTTGTCCATATTACGTGTGGGGACTCTTATTATGCGTCCTTGCTGGGCCAAACGCGCCATAAGGGCATGACCTAAAAAGCCACTGCCTCCAAAAATAACTGTCGGGCGGGAAAAAGACATTGTGAGATTGCACTGGTACGTTGATTCGATGGTCAATAAAACAACTTCCTTTTTAATTTAAAATAGTTAATAAGAATAACATGAAGAAAAAAATCACCAAAGACAGTATTTTTTGTCTTTTGCTCGATGCCGATGTTCACCCGACCCGGCAAAGGGTTGCTCTTGCTTCCCTTCTCTTTGACGGCATGAAAAAACATGTGACAGCCGAAGAGATTTACGCGGCAGCAAGGAAAAAACGCATTCCTGTATCGCTCGCGACGGTTTATAATACGCTGCGTGAGTTTACGGGCGCAGGGCTATTACGAGAAATTGTCGTTGGAAAAAGCCGTAGTTATTTTGACAATAATATCGACACGCACTACCACATTTATGATGAGAAGACGGGCAAGGTTCAGGACTTTCCCGCAAAATTCGTGCGCATAACCCGCATACCCCGTACATTCGGTGGACGAAAAATTAAACGCATCAATATCATTATTCGGCTGTGCAAGGACTGAAACTCAGGCGCGCTGTTCCAAGGCTTGTTCGGCTTGCGCGATCATCTCTTCAATAATTGCGGCTGTCGGTTTTTCTTCCGTTACCATGCCAACGCTTTGTCCTGCCATAACCGAGCCGGTTTCCACGTCTCCTTCAATCACCGCTCGACGTAATGCGCCGGCCCAAAAATGCTCAATTTCCAGCTGCGCATCTTCCTTTGATAATTCTCCCCGGTCAAAACGCGAGATAACTTCACGTTGCTTCTCGAGGAAAAGGCGGGATCCCCTGTTGGCGAGGGCTCTCACAGGAATGACCGGAAAACGTGGATCGATTTGGATAGACAATATGGCATCCCGCGCGGCCGCATGGATGAAGGCATGTTTGAAGTTTGGGTGAGCCACGCATTCGCTGGCGCAGACAAAGCGTGTGCCTAGCTGAACGCCAGCGGCTCCCATTTCCAGATAGGACAGGATAGCTTCGCCACGTCCGATTCCGCCGGCCACGAAGATAGGCGTATCAGTGATTGCAGGCAGTATTTCTTGTGCAAGCACAGAGGTGCTGACAGGACCGGTATGGCCACCCGCTTCCATGCCTTCAATAACAAGAGCGTCGGCGCCCATGCGGACCAAGCGCTTGCCAATAGCGATGGCGGGCGCAAAGCATATAAGTTTAGCGCCACCGTCTTTCGCTTTTTTGACAGCTGGCGCGGAAGGAAGCCCCCCGGCAAGCACGATATGGCTGACTTTTTCGTCAAGGCAGACCTGGATAAGCGGGTCAAGCTGGGGGTGAAGTGTGATCAGGTTGACGCCGAAAGGCTTGTTTGTAAGCGCGCGCGTTCCTTGTATTTCCTGACGAAGCTGCTCTGGTGACATGGAACCGCAGGCAAGGACGCCGAACCCACCGCCATTCGATATAGCTGCAACAAGGTTACGTTCGCTAATCCAGGTCATCGCACCGCCCATGATGGCAAGAGAGGTGCCGAGGAAATCGGTACCGCGCTGCATAAGCTGCTCTAAACGGGGGGAAATATTTACCATGCTATCGTTCTGCCTGTATAATCCAAGAAACAGCCTGTCTGTTCTATCGTTAAGCCATCAATAACTTTCCGTAAGCCGTGAACGCTTTCTGCGATCGTTACAGCAGCTTGCCTGCCGCCCATATCGGTTTGTGCCCAGCCAGGGTGAAGGCCTGCTACCATAATTTTTTCAGGCTGGAGAGTAAATGCTATATTACGCATAGCGGAATTGAGGGCGGCTTTGCTCGAACGATAGGCAATAAGGCCAGAATGGCCGCGTTCGATGGAACCCGCTTCACTGGAAATCATGATGATCTTGCGATTCTTGCCACGCCGGACGTGGGACAGGAAAGCCTGAGTAACCATAAGAGGTGCAACGGTGTTTATGTGGAGCACCTTCTGCCAAGCCTCTGAATTGATTGTCCCCAAAATCTGACTTTCGTCATCAAAACCAACATAAGGGGATTCAGCGACACCGGACAGGATTCCCGCGTTGTTGATGAGAATATCAATGGCGGTGTCACGAAGTTTTTGGGCGAGGGTGGCGATACTGCTACCGTCACTGACGTCAAGCGTTTCGATTTGAATGAATTCGCTCTTTTGCGCCAGCTTGTTGAGCGCGTCGGCTCTCGGCGGCACACGGCACGTCGCGATGACTTGCCATCCTTCTACCGCGTATTGTCGCACAAACTCCAGTCCGATTCCGCGATTGGCACCCGTAATCAGGACTGTTGGCATATGGTTAGCCAGCCTTATTTTACGTCGAGATCATACGCCGCGTGGAGGGCGCGAAGCGCTAGCTCCAAATACTCTTCGGCGATTAGCACGCTGATGCTGATTTCAGATGTTTCAATCGCCTGAATGTTGATCTTCTTGTCGGCGAGAGTCTTGAACATCATGGCTGCAACGCCCGGATGGCTGCGCATCCCCAATCCGACCAGCGAAATTTTGACCACGGTTTTGTCCGTTAGGATATTCGTGAAGCCAACCGTTTTGCGCTCGTCTTCCATTATTTGCAAAGCGCGATCCACGTCTCCGCGGCCGACGGTAAAAGTAATATCGGTTGTTTCACCATCGTCGGAAGAGCTCTGGACGATCATATCGACGTTAATTCCTGCTCGTGCCAAAGCCCCGAAGACGACAGCCGCGACGCCGGGGCGATCCGCGACGCTGATAAGCGTGATCTTCGCTTCATTCAACGAATGAGCGACACCGGTTACGGTCTTCTGTTCCATGTTCTGTTCCTCGTCTGTCACTAGGGTTCCCGGCAGCTCAGTGCCGATGGCGTTATTGAATGTCGATAGGACTTGAACCGGTACGCGATAACGCAACGCCATTTCAACAGACCGGGTCTGCAACACTTTTGCGCCAAGAGAGGCCAGTTCAAGCATTTCTTCGTACGATACGCGTTCAAGTTTCCGCGCTTTGCTCACGATGCGTGGGTCAGATGTGTAGACACCGTCGACATCCGTATATATATCACAACGATCCGCTTTGAGGGCGGCGGCGAGGGCTACAGCCGATGTGTCAGATCCACCGCGTCCTAATGTAGTAATACTGCCATCATCCGTTACGCCTTGAAATCCCGCGAGCACCGCCACTTCGCCGTTATCGATATGCCGGCGCAGCGAAGCCGCATTGATGTCAATGATGCGCGCTTTATTATGAGATGAATCCGTGCGCAAGGGAACCTGCCAGCCTTGCCAGGACCGCGCATTCAAGCCGCGTTGTTGCAGCGCAAGAGCCATCAGACCTGACGTGATTTGTTCGCCAGTCGCGACAACGGCGTCATGTTCACGTGGGCTTGGCGTTGACGATATGCTGTGACAGTAGTTGATGAGCTGGTCCGTAACACCAGACATTGCCGAAACGACAACAGCAATTTTATTGCCCAGCTTGACTTCAGCAGCGACTTTGCTGGCAGCGTTTTTAATGCGTTCGATATCTCCAACGGATGTGCCGCCGAACTTTACAACGAGAAGCGCCATAACACAGTGTATCCTTGCTGACGGAAGGGCCGAAAATTTTGCGAGCCTTTTTTAAATGTTAACCGAATGAACTTCTCATGCTATGCGTAATAATGCATTTCGCCAACACTCAAGTTTTGGATTTTTATTTCATCCACAAGGTTTGAGCCCATGAACCGAAACTCTGACACAAGCATTGCCGAGGATGAGATTGCCCGTTTTTCTTCCCAAGCCGAAAGCTGGTGGGAGTTGGATGGGGCCTTTCGTGCTCTGCACAAGATGAACCCGCTTCGTGTTGAGTATGTAAGAGATCAAGTTTGTACGCACTTTAACCGCAAATGGACCGCAACTAACGTCCTGCAAGGATTGAGAATTTTAGATATCGGTTGCGGCGGCGGTCTTATGTCGGAAGCACTTGCAAAGATGGGTGCGGATGTAACAGGTATGGACGCATCGCCAGAAGTTTTGGCCGAGGCAAAGCGTCACGCTAAGCAAGAGGGAATTCGGATTCATTATGTTGAAGGCGGCGTGGAGGCACTTGCCAAAAAAAGGCAATACTACGATGCGGTTATCGCCATGGAGGTTATTGAGCATGTCGCGTCGCGGGAACTGTTTCTGAAGTCACTCGCCGCCCTTGTTAAACCGAAGGGCCTACTGATTATGGCGACGCTGAACCGAACAATGCGCAGTTTCCTGATGGGCGTTATCATGGCGGAGTTCATTCTTAGGTGGGTGCCCGTTGGCACGCATGACTGGGAAAAGTTTATCCGGCCTTCGAAACTGGTGCGAATGCTGGCTGTATTGGGTATTACGGCCACCGATTTAACGGGCATACTGTATAGTCCGCTGACCGGAAAATTCGAAAAAAGCAAAGAAAATCTGAGCGTTAACTATCTTCTGACAGCTGTTAAAACCGAAGGATGAAAACCGTTGAATTCCTTGACTTACGGCGGAGCTGCTGCCTATAAAACCCGGCTTGGACGTTAAGAACCCAGCTGTTCTTCACAAAAACCACTCACACTAAGGCCCGGCGATGTGCCGTGGAGGTAAAAATGGCTCGTGTATGCAATGTAACCGGCAAGAGGCCGCATTTCGGTAATAAAGTCAGCCATGCCAATAACAAGACACGCCGCCGGTGGCAGCCGAACCTGCAAGTATGCTCGTTTCCGTCCGAGACCCTTGGCAAACGGATCACGTTGCGTTTGACGGCTAATGGAATCCGTACAGTTGAGCACAACGGTGGAATAGATGCATGGTTGCTGAGCACGCGTCCCAGCCGCCTTTCGGAGGAGGCCTTGAAGGCCCGTAAGAAGATTCAAAAAGCGCAAGCCCAAAAGAAAGCTTCGTAATTTAATCCGTTGTGGTCTCATAAAAAAGGCGCCGATTTGCATGGGCGGATTTAGGGAGAAAGCTGCTTCACCCGAAAAAGGCCGACGCCATAATGTGAGATAATAGGCCAAAGCTTCGACTAACAGATTTGCCTGATAATGCAGACTCGTGTTAGGCGGGTTCTTTGAGCTTGTTTTTTCTGCTAAAAAACGCCGCGATGAAAATCTTCGTTTTCCATGACTAATCCCTCTAACGTCATTGCCGATATTCATGGGCGTTTGGCGAGGATTGAGCAGCTTTATGAGCGCGTGGAAAATTCCCCAGAAATTATTCTAAGTTTCCACGACCTTCCCGAGAGCGAGTTGAAAAAGCCGCAACGGCCGGGAGTTTTTAATATCTTCTACGCTCATTATTTCGCGATCCATCAAATGGTTTTCTCAAAAGAAGATGTTGACGATATGAAAAGAGTAATTAAGCACCGCTTGGCGGAGGGCGTTGATAAAGAAACTTTATATTGGATATATTATCTTCTTTATATAGGCGAATTCCGTTTAAAAATGCTTCTGCAGAAACAGGTGCATGACCGGTTTAACATTGTACCGCTCGGTGAAACATGTCTGCCGCGCGCCTTGCCGGCAAAATGGGGCTTTAAGAGGCCGCGCGCATTAGGCGAGCGGAGTTATCCCTATGACCTGTCCGTGGCCCGGCTTTCTTCCGTTAGGCAATTATTGGAGACGCGCTTCGCGGAATATCTTGATGATCGTTTTCTTTATTACGATCAGGAAAAGGAATCCTGCTTCCACCGGGAATTAAAAATCTGGTGGAACCACGAGAAAGGGGAAAGCTGGCGGGAAAACAATTTTAGCAAACTCAAAGAACGTTATCGCCGTCGTGTCGATAATTTTTACAAAGTTTTCCAGGAAGAAAAAACGGCTCTCTTTTTTATGCATGTTCCTTACGAGGCCTCCAAGCTGCAAATGGACGTGGTTAACAGGATACATGCGGCGCTGAAACAAGAAGCGCAAGGCAAGGTGGCTGTTTTATGTTTGGGCACGGGGCATAACAAAAACTCGCCAAGTTTTGTGAGCCTGAGGTCGGAAGGGGCTTGTTTTGACGATCTTTTTATAGGGAATGTTCCGGTGCCATATCCTGAATACGAGTGGTGGAAGCGCGAAGACTATTTGCAGGGAACAGGCGTGGGTCTTCAGTTCGAACTGCGCATCGTCGATGTGATCGCTCAGACTATCCGTGCGCTTGAGCCAAGTATAACGGATATTTAGTTGTATTTTTCTCCGCTTGTCCTTTCTGGCGGCGGCCGTATAAAGAGCGGTATGATGGTTTCACCTTCTTCATCTTTTATCATCGCCATCGACGGCCTGTCGGCGAGCGGCAAAGGCACGCTTGCGCGAATGTTGGCGGCACATCTGGATTTCGCGCATCTGGATACCGGGCTGCTTTACCGGGCCACCGGTCTTG
>CAYNLV010000036.1:0-13726 GCA_964398175.1 uncultured Rhodospirillaceae bacterium | reverse complement strand
ATGGCCCTGCGTAAGGTTGAGTTTCAACGCATTTTAGCCTTTTTCCCTAGCGTTATTGGCGTTGACATACGCGAACAAACCTTGCTGCCGGTTATTAATGCAACATTGCATAACTTGATTGATAACGGGGTGGTTGAAAGAGCTTTGCGCGCAAACTTGGGTACAGATTATGGCTCATCCTATTTCCCGGCAAAGCCCCAGCTCAACTGAGCCCCATTGCCTGAATTGCCGCGTCTACTACGAAGACACTGACGCGGCTGGCGTTGTTTACTATGCCAATTATTTAAGATTTGCCGAACGCGGACGGACGGAGCTTTTACGGCAGCTTGGAGCGAATCACCACGACTTGAAAAGCAATCACAACCTCCTTTTCGCGGTAAAAAAGCTGACGGTTGACTATCAGGCCCCCGCAAGATTGGACGATTTACTCGAGATTGAGACGGAAGTGACGGCCTGTGGCGCGGCGACACTAGACATGCGCCAGATCATTCGCCATGAAGGTAAACCGCTCGCGGTGATGACCGTCACCCTTGTGACCATCTCGACGGAAGGAAAAGTTTTACGTTTGCCCAAAGAGTGGCGCGACGTTTTGCGCGCTCAATGCATCTAGAAGAAAAACCAAGGAGTTAAGTTCGCTATGCCTATGGAAGCTCAAGCCGTTGATCCCGTATCCCAAGTCCAGCTCGCCGGTTCCGTTATGCCGATGGATATGTCCGTTTTCGGACTGTTCAGCCATTCGGACCTGATCGCCAAAAGCGTCATGATCGGCTTGTTGATCATCTCCGTTTTCACGTGGGCGCTGATCTTCGACAAGATTTCCAAAATCTCGCGCCTGAAAAACCGCGCCAGTTTTTTCGAGGAACGCTTCTGGTCCAGCGGTTCGCTCGACATCCTCTATAACAAGATCAAGCGCCCCAACGACCCCATGCAGGCCGTGTTCGTCGCGGGCATGAAGGAATGGCGCAGCGCCAGCGAAAAGGGCATGCTCGCCACGCCGCAAGGCCGCGCCACGGTTCAGGCGCGTATCGACCGCGTTTTGCAAGTCACGATCGGCCGCGAGATGGCGCTGATCGAAACGTGGATGACCTTCCTTGCTTCCGTGAGTTCCGTCGCGCCATTTATCGGATTATTCGGTACGGTCTGGGGCATCATGCGCAGTTTTATCGGCATCGCGCAGGCCCAGAACACGAGCCTCGCGGTCGTCGCGCCCGGCATTGCCGAAGCGCTTTTGGCCACGGCCGTCGGTCTTGTCGCGGCCATTCCAGCTACAGCCGCCTACAACAAATTCTCGACTGAGATCGGGCGCTACGGCGCGCGGCTTGAAAACTTCGCCAACGATTTTATCGCGACCTTGTCGCGCAACATGGAAGAGCACTGATGTCCGGCCCTGTCATGAGCTCAGGCGGAGCGCCCCGGCGCGGGCGGCGGTCAGGCTACCGCCCGATGGCCGACATCAACGTCACGCCGCTGGTCGACGTGATGCTCGTGCTGCTGGTCGTTTTCATGGTGACCGCGCCACTGCTTACTGCCGCCGTGCCCGTGGATTTGCCCCGCGCGCAGGCGCGTTCGGTCAGCCAGGACAGCAAAGAGCCTCTTGTGGTGAGTATCGACGCCAAAGGCAACGTTTATCTCCAGCAAAGCATGCTCGAACTGGAGTCTTTAGTCTCGAAACTCCGGTCCGTAACCGGCGCCAATCCTGATGCGCGCGTTTTTGTGCGGGGCGATCGCGGCGTGCCCTACGGACGGATTATGGAAGTTATGGGTACGATCAACGCTGGCGGCTTCAACAAGGTCGCGCTTGTCGCCGAACTGCCGAGGCCAGAACCGGCGTCAGACCGGACACGCGTGCGCCGGTGAGGTGCAAAACATGGTCATAGAAGACGGTAGCCTTCGGAACAGTTTGATCGTCTCGACATGCTTGCATATCGGGTCCTTGCTGTTCCTGTATTTCGGGCTTCCGGTTTTCATTAAACCCCTGCCTGCGCCGTGGCGCCCTATCCCAGTCGATATCGTGGAAATCGGCGCCATAACCAACACGCGCATTCAGAACACGCCGGAAGAGGAATCGAAACCACCGCCGCCGCAACCAAAACCTCTGCCCCCGGCCAAGGAAGAGATCAAGCCGCAGGAAATTGCGAAACCTGCGGAGCAGCCCAAAGTCGAGACGCCGGACGAAGCCGCGCTGCCCAAGCCGATGACGAAACCCAAGCCGCCCGAACCGCCAAAAGCGGCAACGCAACAGCAGGATCAACTGGCCAGCGTCCTGAAAAACGTCGCTAAGCTCAAGCCCGCCGCGCCGAAATCCGAAGAGACAAAAACAGTGGACAAAGGGGATACCCCCAACGGAACAAAGGGAAATTTCGGCCCCGCCCTTTCAGACCGCCTGACCATCAGCGCCGAGGACGCGCTGCGCCGCCAGATCAGCCTGTGCTGGAACATGCCGGTGGGGGCGCGTAACGCCGAAAATCTGGTCGTTGAGGTCTTGATCGAAGTGAATCCTGATCGTACTGTGCGTTCGGCTGAGGTTGTGGATCAAATGCGTCTGGGAACCGACACATACTTCCGCGCCGCAGCCGAAGCCGCCTTGCGCGCGCTGAGAAACCCCAAGTGCAGCCCGTTGGAATTACCGGCCGATCAGTATGAACAGTGGAAAACCATTCGTTTCAATTTTGACCCGAGGGATATGCTATGAACAGAGAACAGGGATTAGAAATCAGAAGTCTGAATTCCACAGCCCTTCTGTGTCATCCCCGCGAAGGCGGGGATCCATCTCATGGCCTTGCCATCAGAGCATCTTCGCATCGTGACGCGCTTAATCGACGCACTGGAAGATGGATGCCAGCCTTCGCTGGCATGACGCGCTTGGTTGGAGTTGTTGTTCTCCTGCTAGCCTTCAGCCTCTGGCCTCTAGCCTCGGCTCACGCCGAAGTCCGCATCGACATCACGCGCGGCGTAGTTGAGCCGATCCCTATCGCGATCCCGGCCTTTTACGGCGCAAGCGGCAACGAAGTTCAGTTCGGCCGCGACATTGCGCAAGTCGTCAGCAAAGATCTTGTGCGCTCGGGCCTTTTTTCGGCGGTTGATCCGCACTCTTTCATTCAGGACCGGGACTCGCTTCTGGTCGCGCCGCGCTTTGCGGATTGGCGCGTCCTGAACGCCCAAGGGCTTGTGGTTGGCCGCATTGAAACCCAACCGGATGGCCGCCTGAAGGTCGAGTTCCGCCTATGGGACGTGTTCGGCGAACAGCAAATGACGGGCCTTGCCTATTTCACGGTGCCGAATAACTGGCGGCGCGTGGCGCACATTATCGCGGACGCGATCTACAAGCGCATCACGGGTGAAGACGGCTATTTCGACACGCGTATCGTTTACGTGGCGGAAAGCGGTCCGGCGACTGCGCGCGTCAAGCGTCTCGCCATCATGGATCAGGACGGCGAAAATCACCGGCTGCTTTCGGATGGCCGCGCGCTTGTGCTGACGCCGCGGTTCTCGCCGACGCTGCAAGAAATCACCTACATGGCTTATTACAACAACAAGCCGCGGGTTTATCTGTTCAACATCGACACCGGACGACAGGAAGTCTTGGGCGATTTCGCGAATATGACGTTCGCGCCGCGCTTCTCGCCCGACGGCAACAAGGTCATTTTCAGTTTGTCGGACAACGGCAACTCGGACATCTATACGATGGATCTCCGCACGCGCCGCACCCAGCACCTGACGAACCATCCGTCGATCAACACCGCGCCGAGCTTCGCACCGGACGGCAAGCGGATCGTTTTTGAATCCGATCGCGGCGGCACGCAGCAGCTCTACGTCATGAGTTCGGGCGGCAGCGACGTGCAACGCATCAGCTTCGGCGACGGACGTTACGCGACGCCAGTGTGGTCGCCGCGCGGCGATTTGATCGCGTTCACCAAGCAATCGAGCGGACGTTTTTATATTGGCGTGATGCGCCCCGACGGCTCCGGCGAACGCTTGCTGACGGAAGCGTATCACGTCGAAGGCCCAACATGGTCGCCCAACGGACGCGTCTTGATGTACTTCAAGGATCTGCCATCCGGTTCCGGCGGCAAGCAGCGTTCCGCGCGCCTCTACTCGATCGACCTGACCGGGTACAATGAGCGCGAGATTCAGACGCCGATGGACGCCTCTGATCCGGCGTGGTCGCCGCTTATTCCGTAGTTCAGCCACGGAATTCGCCGAAACGCTGTTTGTTTTCTTGAAACAAGCAGAATCAAGGGGTTGATTTATGAATCTTCGCGTTCTGCTTGTTTTCATTCGGAAGTGCTTATGTGCTGAAAAGGTTTTTTATATCGTTGGAATCCTGTCGTATTTTCGCTTTTGGCGCCTCGGAAAAAGCTTTTTCATCCTTTCATGCTGATTCGGTCTTCTTCACGGACGCGACAAAGCGCAACGGGCTTCACGCCTTTTTTTTGCCTTATACCTTTCCTTTTTCCGCTTTGTTGCCATCTTGCCACGCCCGCCTAATCGATTCTGATTCTTAGGAAAATCGGTCTATCGGGACTTGATTCATAGGGTCATGCAGTCTATTTTCATGACTGGATTTGCAATTTTCTCTTTCGGTGCATACCGGCCTTCTTTCCGTGTTCGTATCGATTGCGTAAAAAGCTTTTCTGAGTGCCGCGTCCTGGCTTATCGATTTCTTAACTGTTTATAGAAATGTAAGTCGCGAGCGGCAAACGTTTGTCATCACACATCTCGGCTAAGGCTGGGGACAAAGTTTTGTTTTGGTCCGGCTTGATCCGCCAGAGGTTCACGAAGGGGGTTACGATGTTTAAGAAGTTTTTGTGCCTTATGGCGGCGCTTGTTTTGGTTGCCGCTTGCGACACGACCGGTAGTGCGGAAGGCGCTGGTGGCGCTGGCGGCGCTGGCGGAGCCGGCAGGATGGGCGCAGCCCGTCCGGGAACGCAAGAAGATCTGGTTGTCAACGTTGGCGACCGCGTTTTCTTCGGTTTCGACAAGTCGGATCTGACAGCCGAAGCTCGCGCGACACTGGATCGCCAGGCTTCCTGGTTGAAGAAGTATCCGAGCGTCAAAGTGACCATGGAAGGCCACTGCGACGAACGCGGCACGCGTGAATACAACCTCGCCCTCGGCGAGCGTCGCGCCACAGCTGCGAAGAACTACCTGGTTGCCGCCGGTATCGGCGCTGACCGTGTGAAAACCGTCAGCTATGGCAAGGAACGCCCCGCCGTTCTCGGCAGCAATGAGACCGCATGGGCTCAGAACCGCCGCGCCGTTACGGTTACCGCGCAGTAATCGAAGCCTTACGGCTTAAGAAGAGAACCAGGCCGTGGCCCTTAGGTCACGGCCTTTTCTTTTGCGTTTTCGACTCGCGAGGCCATTGTCTCGACGCAATATTCTGTTAGGTTTTGTCTTGCTATTATGACTTTCCAGTTTCTGTCCTAGCTTGAGCATCGCCCATGAAAAAAATATGCGCAGCCATTGCCGCCCTTTTTGTTCTAACCGCTGGATCCTCATGGGCTCAGGAGTCTACTTACTATGCCGCGCCTACTAACGGCACAGGCACGAATTATGAACTGCGCCTGAACGCCATCGAAGACCAGATGCGCGCATTGACCGGCAAACTGGAACAGCTCGAATACGCCGTGCGCCGCATCGACCTTGCGCTTCAGCGCCAACAAGCCGACTCCGAGCAACGCCTTGCACGCCTTGAAGCCACACCGGTACCAGTACCTGCTCAAACCGCGGCTGCCCAACAGCCGCGCGCACAATCGGTTTCTGCCGCTACGGTAGCTGGAGGCAACGCCGAAGAGGCGGAAGCTGAAACGGCAGGCGCAGAATCGTCTGTCAGCGGCACGCTGGGCGATCTCAAAGTCCGGGGTGAAAAAATCACAGGCGCGGTGAAGAATCCAAAGTCTCCGCCCCTGCCCGAGACGCCGCCGGATTACGGCCTGACGCCGCAGGAGCAATATGACCGCGCCTTTGGACTTTTGCGTCAAGCCAATTACGAAGACGCCGAGAAAGCCTTCAAGGGCTTTATCGATAAAAACCCGAAAGACCATCTCGTCGATAACGCGAAGTACTGGTACGCTGAAACTTTCTATGTGCGCGCGAAGTTTAACGATGCCGCCGTCGCCTTTGCCGACGCTTTCCAACAAAATCCAAAAGGTGCCAAAGCGCCCGACAGCTTGTTGAAAATGGCGATGTCCCTAGCCGCAATCGAAAAAACGCAAGACGCGTGCACAACCTTGAACGAACTCAAGAAGAGCTATCCGAACGCACCGCAAACTATACGCTCGCGCACCGATCAGGAGCGCTCACGCCTCAAGTGCGGCAGCACTGCTCCGGCAAAGAAACAATAACGACGCTCTAACCAATAGGCTCTTTTTCAAGTCGTTCCCCGAAAATCGCCGTCCCAATGCGTATTTCCGTCGCGCCGCAACGGATAGCCGTCTCAAAATCCGCGCTCATGCCCATGCTGACGTTTTTAAGCTTCCATTCATCAGCAAGCTTGCGCAGATGACGGAAATGCGGCTCGGGATCCTCGTTAAGCGGCGGAATGCACATGAGTCCCGTTATATCCAGCCCATATTCTCCTTGGCATTGTTTTAAAAACACATCTAGGACTTCCGGCATAATGCCCGCCTTTTGCGGCTCGCGTCCGATGTTCACTTCAATATACATTTTCGGCACGCGCCCGACTTTGAGGCACGCCGCCGCTAAGGCCTCGGCAAGTTTGGGACGATCAAGGGTTTGGATAATGTCAAAAAAGCCGACGGCCTCTTCCACCTTGTTTGTCTGCAACGGCCCGACCAAATGCAGCTCAAGGCCCGTACCGCCCGCGCGCAATCCTTCAAATTTCTTTCGGGCCTCTTGCACATAATTCTCGCCAAAAAACGCCTGCCCAGCGGCGAGCGCCATTTCCACAGCTTCGGCAGGCTGAAATTTACTTACGGCGATCATCTTGATCGAGGCTGGATCGCGCCCTGCGGCTTGGGCCGCCACGGAAATCCTGTGTTTTACGGCTTCAAGATTGGCAAAAATGTCGGTCATGGAGAGTATTTGACAATCGGAGTTCAGGCCATAATGATGGCGGCCTCTCGGGATATTTGAGGTTAGGTGCAAGATATGATGACAGTCAAGGGTGCTACAGGCACATGGGAAATGGTTATCGGACTCGAGGTTCACGCGCAGGTGACTTCGAACGCCAAGCTTTTTTCAGGCGCTTCGACCGAATTCGGAGCCGAACCTAACGCGCAAGTCAGCCTTGTGGACGCCGCCTTCCCCGGCATGTTGCCCGTCATCAACGAAAAATGCATCGAACAGGCGGTGCGCACAGGCCTTGGCCTGAAAGCGCAGATCAACCTGTCGTCCGTCTTCGACCGCAAGAATTACTTCTATGCCGACCTGCCCGCCGGGTACCAGATCAGCCAGTATAAGCAGCCTATCGTTGGCAAGGGCGAAATCCTGCTCGATCTCCCGGACGGAACCTCACGCAAGGTTGGCATCACGCGCCTGCATCTGGAAATGGATGCGGGCAAAAGCCTGCACGACCAGAGCCCGAACGAAACTTATGTCGATCTGAACCGCTCGGGCATCGCGTTGATGGAAATTGTGTCGGAACCCGATATGCGCAGTTCGGAAGAAGCGACGGCTTACCTGAAAAAGCTGCGCGCGATCATGCGCTATCTCGGCACCTGCGATGGCAACATGGAGGAAGGCTCCATGCGTTGCGATGTCAACCTATCCATGCGCCGCGTGGGCGATACGGCGTTTGGCACGCGCTGCGAAATCAAGAACGTCAATTCCATCCGCTTTGTGCAGCAGGCCATCGAATACGAAGCCCAGCGGCAGGTGGAAGTTCTGGAGAGCGGCGGCACGATCGATCAGGAAACGCGCCTGTGGGACACGGGCAAGGGCGTCACGCGCTCCATGCGCTCGAAAGAGGAAGCCCATGATTACCGGTATTTTCCTGATCCCGATCTTTTGCCGCTCAAGCTCGACGCGGCATGGGTGGACAATATCGCGAAAACCCTGCCGGAACTTCCGGACGAAAAGAAAGCCCGCTTTATCAGCGAATACGGGTTAAAGCCCTATGACGCGTCCGTGCTCGTCGCCGAAAAGGCCAGCGCGGATTTCTTTGAAGCCGTCGCCAAGGGCCGCGACGGCAAGCTGGCGGCTAATTGGGTTACGGTTGAATTGTTTGGCGCCCTTAACCGCCTCAGCAAGGATATTGGAAACAGCCCGGTCTCGGCGTCCGCGCTGGGCGGACTTGTTGATCTTATCAGCAACAACACCATCTCGGGCCGTATCGCCAAGGACGTCTTTGAAATCATGCTGGAGACGGGCAAACCCGCCGCCGATATTGTGAAGGAAAAAGGCCTTCAGCAGGTAACGGACACCGGCGCCATTTCTGCCGCGATCGACAAAATATTGGCTGCGAACGCCGACAAGGTCGTTGAATACAAGTCCGGCAAGGACAAGCTTTTCGGCTTCTTCGTCGGCCAGGTCATGAAAGCAACCGGCGGCAAGGCTAATCCGGCGATGCTGAATGAGCTGTTGAAGGAAAAGCTCAAGGCTTAATTCTCCTTTTCTTCAAATTATGGTTAACCGCGCACAAAGCGTGAATTGCTTTCGTGTTTCTGTGTTATTTTCCGCGCATGCATTGGAAAGAAGAACTTGTCGATTCCGAACAGAAGGTCAAGGGATACCTCGAGCGTCATTTGCGCGCGGCGGGCATTCCTTCCCCTTATATCACGATAGATCCAGGCATCGGGTTTCGCGTCGAGGCTAAGACGCCGAAGGGCAAGGGCATCCTCACGTTCCAGCTTGCCGATTACGCCGGCCATACGTCCATGAGCATTAATGCCTTTGACGTTTACGCTCCCTATAAAAAACAGGGCTTAAACTTTGGCGCGATGGCGATGAAATGCGCTTTTGCTTCGCTGTTCGAGAGGAAGAAGAACTATTTTGTCCTTGATCTGGTTTACAACGATGGCCTGAGTTTTTGGCCCTATTTCGGGTCGCTGCCGCAGATGTTCACTCTTGACCCGGCCCATATAGGTTCTTTTTTAAGGGTGTACGACAAGCGCCTTGATGGCGACGCCAAAGAAAAAATTCGTTCTTTCATCGTCGCCATGCACGAAATGCCTTTAAAGACATGGCAGGAAATGTCTCAGTATAAAGGCCGCCTCGACGATGAACGGCCAATCGGTCATATGCTTCTCCGGGAAATGCCTGAATATCTCACACATCGCCTTATCCCCGGTTTGCCGAGTGTGAACGCTATCCTGCAGAAACGCCTAGGAACTATCCCGCCTTTTCAAGATGTTTCGCTTGCCTTCCCCGAAATGGCCGCCGAGCTTCGCGGCATTCCGCGCAATGGCCGACGTTATTATCATTTGATTTATGCCTGATATCACCTAACTTGCGTTCGGAAATCCTATCCCCGGATATTTCTGAATAATCCTCCCGGCGACGCCATTCCTGAACAAGACAGCTATGGAGGCATTAAGGGCCGATTCTAGATCCGTTTCGCCTGACTTAACTGCAAATGTGCATGCGAAAAAACGCACGGCCTGATTGTTGCCGACGGTTTTCATTTTAATATCTGCGGTTTTGTTATATTGCTCAACACTAAAAGCGTTTTCCAAAGCGATGTCCGCCTTGCGCCCTGCGACGCTCAAAATAAGTTCGCCAGGATTCGTCATGGATGACAGGGCTAATTCTTCGGCGTTTGGAAAACGAAACAGCCGCATAGCCTGGGTGGCATCTCCCTCAATCACGGCAATTTTTGTCTTCCTGCTATTCACGCTTTCCAAATCTTTATCAAAACGCTGGTCATCCGCACGCGCATAAGCATAAAGGCCTATGGTATAAACCGGATCAATTAATAACGCGCTTCGCGCGCGTTTTCCTGATGCCCAAATAGGTGAGCACATCATATCATAACGGCCCGCGTTAAGGCCTTCCTGAAAACTGCCCCAGCCTGTTTCTTCAACCCATTCAACGCGGATGCCCATTTCTTCGCCCAAAGCCGTCATAAAATCATAGGCAACGCCTGATTTTGCTCCAGTCTTTGGATCGAGCGAGAGATACGGCGCCCAAAAAACATAACCGCACCGGATGGTGTTTGTCCGGTTAATGCGCTCAAGTGCCGTTTCATAGTGCACTGTCGGGTGGCCACTTCCTCTGACGAGGGCGAGCCCTGCAATAAGAACGGCCAATACAATCAGGCTTTGCCAAAATCCTTGTTTCATTATCCTTCTCCTTATTATGTTCCTTAGAAGGATATCAGGCGGTCTTGAAAGCATTTGGTTTTTTATCTAATTAAAGCTTTATTAGCTTTATTCTTATATTACTAAAGCTATGAAAGACTTTTTTATAACTCCAGCCCTCTCCCGTGGCGCACGCGGGCTTATCGACTGGCAACAAAGCGAGCTCGCCGAACAAGCAGGTTTGTCACTCACCGCCATCAAGAATTTCGAAAGCGGAAAAAAGCGCGTTCACGCGCGCACTCTTTCGGCCATTCAGGGCGCTTTTGAAAGCCATGGTGTCGCATTCCCGATTTCGGGCGGTGTGCAGCTGATTGAGGATATAACTTCCGTCATCCGCTTTTCCGGCCCTGATTTTATCCAAAAATGGAATGAAGATATTTATACGGCTGTGCGTCATCCGCACGAGGAAGTGCTGACGGCCTCGGTTAGTGAGGAATTATGGCCAAAAACTGCGGCGAGCCGCACATATTATGAATGGCGTGAACGCATGCAAATCAACACAAAGTACCTTGTGCCCGAAGGCCAAAAAACCTTCAATGCGCCATTAAAATTTTACCGTGTTGTGCCTAAAGAAATGCTCGGCAAAATTACCTATGGCATTTATGTCGATCGCATCGCTTTTGTTTTATGGAAAAAACGTCAAGTTATCGTGCTTCGCAACATTAACGTTGTCCAAACTTTCCGCGCCCAATTTCTTTTTTTGTGGAAGCACGGCCGTGAGGCCATAGGCTAAAAATCTTAGGCCTGTTCGCGCATTTCTTCGATGATATCGGCGACTTTGCGGCGGCGGCCACGGCGCGGCAGATCGCAGAACTCTTTCAGGACATCCGTTTGCGTCGCGTTAAGAGCGCGCAACTCAGCCAGGCAATGCTGCAATACGATCATTTCGCGAAGGTCTTCACGATCGCCGATGTGCAGCGCACCAAGCTTGTTTTCGATCAGATCAACAAGGACATTCACAACGTCCTTTGAAAGCATCATGTTGTATTCCTTCAAAAAATACCGTCTTTCGAATGCTTCTATTATTTATGAAAAAACTTAATATAAAATGAAACAAATGCAATCTTTCCGGTCTGGTTAATTTTCCTAAACCAAACCGGAATTTATCCAATCAAAACGACGCGTTTTTCCGGCTAGTGCTGCGACATAGCCAATTCGCGCGTATGCCGCGCGATGACCAGCTCTTCGTTCGTCGGAATTAACCATACTTCAGCCGAGCTGTTCGGAGCGGAAATTTTGACTTCGCCACAGTTGTCGGCGCTGGCATTTTTCGCCTCATCCAGGACCAGCCCTTTCCAGTCCAACGCCGCTATAATCTGCGCCCGCACAGGCGTCGCGTGTTCGCCAATGCCGCCCGTAAACACGAGCGCGTCGAGCCCACCAAGCATGCTGATAAACCCGCCGACTTCGCGCACCACGCGCAGGCAGAAAAGATCGATCGCTTCGCGCGCCGCGGGTTCGTGGCTGGCCAGAAGATCGGCCATATTCGAGCTGATGCCCGAAACGCCGGCAAGGCCGCAATCATGATAAAGTAGGCGTTCGATGGCTTTTTCGTCCATCTTCGCCTCGCGCATGAAATACAGCATGATGCCCGCGTCGAGGTTACCGGGACGCGTGCCCATCACCAAGCCCTCGAGAACGGTAAAGCCCATCGACGTGTCGAAGCTTTTGCCGCCGTCCATCGCGCATAAGCTTGAACCATTACCCAAATGGCAGACGATGGTTTTGCCCGCATAGCCGTGTGGCACGACTTCTTTTAAACGGCTCGAGATGTAGTCATAGGAAAGGCCGTGATAGCCGTAGCGGCAAACACCCTTGTCGTGCCAAACGCGCGGAATGGCGTAACGTCGGTGCAGCGGCGGTATCGTAGTGTGAAAAGCCGTATCGAAGCACGCCACTTGCGTCACCTTCGGATACAACTTAGCCACCTGTTCGATAATTTCCACGTTAAACGGCTGGTGTAAAGGTGCGAGCGGAATGAGCGCTTTCATATAGGCCATCAAATGCGGCCGGATGATCATATGCTTTTTTAGGTCGCGGCCGTGCAGCACACGGTGACCGACGGCCAACAGCGAATTGGGCGGTAAACATGTATCCAGCCAGCCGAGCAATATACCCGCCGCGTTGCCGGGCGTACGGCATGTCGTCGCCACGTCTGGTAACTGGTTCACTTTGTCGCCAAAACCTTCGCCTTTGGCAGTCATTTTCGTCTTCTTGCCGATTTCGCTGATAATGCCCCGGCCCACGCATTTTTCCTGAGAGTCGAAAAGCGCGAACTTCAAGCTCGAAGAGCCGCCGTTCATAACGAGAATGTAGGATTCGGCTGTCATTGTCTTATCCCTTTCCTGAGGCAATGGCGGCTTCTTTACGGGCTTTGTCGCCAGCAGCTGTCAACACGGCCAGCGCGGCGGAAGCAAGACGGGCGTGAGCATTGTCGGCACGGCTCGTCAAAATGATCGGCACGCGAGCGCCCAGCACAATGCCCGCGGATTCCGCCGCAGCAAGATAGTAGAGCTGTTTCGCGAGCATATTGCCGGCTTCGATATTCGGCACAACGAGAATATCGGCTTGTCCGGCCACGGGCGATTCAATGTGCTTGATCTTCGCCGCGCGTGCGCTGATGGCGTTATCGAACGCCAGCGGCCCATCAAGGATGCCGCCTGTAATCTGGCCGCGATCCGCCATTTTGCACAAGGCCGCCGCATCCAGCGTTGCCTGCATGTTCGTGTTGACAGTTTCAGTGGCCGCTAATAAGGCGAGTTTCGGTTTCGTCATACCGAGGTCGTTCGCCAGATAAATCGCGCTCTGGCAGATGTCGCGCTTCACAAGAAGGTCAGGCACTATGTTCAGCGCGGCGTCGGTAATCAAGAGGGGCCATTTGTAGGTCGGCACATCCATAACGAACACATGGCTCATGCGACGTTCCGTGCGCAACCCTTGCTCGCGGTGCACGACGGCCGACATCAGCTCGTCGGTGTGCAGGCTGCCTTTCATCAAGGCCGTAACCGTGCCATTGCGCGCCATGTTCACGGCTTCTATGGCCGCGGCATGGCTGTGGGGCGTGTTGAGAATTTCGTAGTTTTTCAGGTCGATGTTCGCGGCCTGCGAAGCCGCACGAATCTTCGCTTCTGGTCCCACAAGAACTGGAATAATAATCCCTTCTTCCGCGGCAGCCTTCATGCCTTGGAGTGAAACCTCGTCGCAGGGATGAACAACAGCCGCTCGCTGAGGCGGCAACTTTTTGGCCATTTCGACCAACTGGCTCAACCTGTCGCGATGTAAAAGCTCGATGTCTGGCAACATCACGGCCGGACGATGGATTTTTTCCGTCGGCGCAGTCACACGTGCGGTACCCTTGATGACTTCTTCCTTGTTCTGATTAGTAACCGTGCAACCGAAAGTAATGGCTTTTTTGTCATCTTCCTTGCTGAGCGCTTCCACACATACATCGAGCGTATCTCCGG
>CAYNLV010000035.1:0-13807 GCA_964398175.1 uncultured Rhodospirillaceae bacterium | reverse complement strand
TATGGCCGACGGCGGCGAGGCGTTGGGGGGAAGGATAGTGTTGATCTTCAGAAGCAGCTCGGCCCCGGGCTTCAAGAGGCTGGATTCAATAGGAATTTTTGTCGTGAAAGCGGCCGTTGTTGCAGGCGAACCGGCTTCAGTGGTTCCTGTTTGAGGGGGGATCGAGCCGGCAAATATACTTTTGAGCGACGAGAGAAGGGCGGGCGAAGCCGTGGCAAGTGACGGGAGAGATGCGGGAGATGCTTGGGAAGATGGCGTGACGATGCCAGGAGAGACCTTGGTGGACTGCATGAGCTGCTCGCCAACCGAGCTAGGTAGAACGACGGCGGACAGATTCAGCCCTGAGGACAACGAACCGATCGGTTGGGAGACAATCGCGGCCGTTTGAAATCCAGTTCCGCTTGCCGCATTAGGCGCGGAACTCAATGTTGGCGGCGGTAAAAATACTAACGCTTGTGTCGGTGGGCTGCCGGGCTGAACAATCACGTTCACCGAGCGCTGGTTTTGCACAATTGGCGTCAGTAATTCCGCGACGGGATTTCTTGAACCGTCGGCAAGCGGCGCCAGTTTTAGCGATAAATCGCCTGCAGGCGTGCGAAGGGTGAAAAAGCCATTATCGAGCAGGGTCGTGATTGGCCCGTTGACCTGAACTTGCCGCGTAAGCACTTCAAGCTTTGGCGGAAGGGATTGGATAATAGCCGGTATAGCCGCAGGCGGCTCGGCTGGAGGTACCGGCGGCGCCGTTGTCGCGATCGCTGTGGTTATGTTCAGGGGGGTGATGTCAGCCATCGGTTGCCCCCCTTTTCATCAACTATTGTTGAGGATATGGCCTGCGATGGCCTCGACATCGCTGGCTGCCTCGCTGACCGGGGACCGGGTCAGGAGAGGGGTTTGCGCCCTTATTGCTTCACGCACTTTCGCATCGCGCCGGATGATCCCGGCCAACGCAGGCGTGATATGCAGGAAGCTTTTACAGACCTTGCGCAATGTGTCGTATGTCTTGCGGCCATCCTGCGCGCTGTTTGCGAGATTGACGACAACCCGGATATCGGCTTCGGGATTGGCTGCATGCGACAGCTTGATAAACGCGTAAGCGTCCGTAAGCGATGTTGGTTCGTCCGTCACAACGACATAGGTAATGGCTGCAGGGCCCGCCATTTGCCGCACGGCCCTGTCAACACCGGCGCCCAAGTCAACGATGACATAATCATAGTCGCGGGCGAGGGCGATAAGATTCATGCGTAGATCAGCCAGCTTTTGCGCCGGCAGGGTCGCCAAACTGCCTGAACCGGAACGTCCCGCCAGAATGTCGTACTTGCCTTCATTATAATGGATGACGGCATCGGCCAGCGTGAGTTCGCCGCTCATGACGTTGCCGAGGTCTTTTTCAGGCGTCAGGCCTAATTGAATATCGACATTCGCCAAGCCAAGATCGCCATCAAACAGAAGAACGCGTTTGCCACGTCTGGCCAGCGCCTGGCAAAGCGTTACGGCAAACCATGTCTTGCCGACGCCGCCTTTGCCACTCGCAATGGCAAGCATGTTCGCGCAACGAAACGCTTCGATCGGCACGGCGGCGTTTTCGGCGCGAAGAGGAATGGGGTCAGTCATGCCAGAACTCCTGATACCTTAATCATGTGTTCCCGTTGCCTTCTCCTGAGCCTGAGCGGTTTCAGGAAGAACAAGCCGCGCCAGCGCGATCGGATTAAGCGGCAAGGGGGCTTCGGTGACTTTGGTTGTGCTGCTGAAATTGGCAAGAGGGAGGCGCGATTCAAAGACCGTCCGCATAAAGCTACCCAAGCGCCGTGTAATGTCGAGGCGCGTTATAAGAAAGCGCGTCGCGCCAAGATTGCGGTATTCCTGCGTGATATCGATGGCTTCGTTGGAATCTAAATCGGCTTGCATCACAAGAACAGCTTCACCACCTGCGGCAGAAACAAGCGATGATACTTGTTTCCGCTCGCCAGCATTAAAAGGATTACGTCCGGGCGTATCAATGAGAATGGTCGTCCCTGGCGGTTGAATGGCGATTGCATCGCGCAGCGCGTGCGGATCTTCGATTTCAACCAAATTAACCTTCAACAATCGCGTGAATGCCGCGAGCTGTTCCATGCCGCCA
Organism: uncultured Rhodospirillaceae bacterium; assembly: GCA_964398175.1. Classification (GTDB taxonomy): domain Bacteria; phylum Pseudomonadota; class Alphaproteobacteria; order UBA9219; family UBA9219; genus JAXGVG01. The sequence continues at coordinate 11,688 of CAYNLV010000035.1, read as the reverse complement.
GCGCGTTCCGTATCGGTGCTGATGACCGTCACGGGTCTTTTGGCGAGCGTTGCCTGCGTTGCAAACTTGGCTGTGCAAAGCGTTTTGCCCGCGCCCGGCGGTCCGACGAAAATCAACGGTTTGCTGTTATCTTCCTGAACGATAGGGAGGAACCGGAAATGCGCGTCAAAAGCTGCGCCTAACGAAAGAACCGGATCGTCGTTCGCATATTGTGTAGCGGAAGCCAGCAAACGTTCGGCCAAAGAAGGCGGCAGGTTATGCTGAAGAAGAGTGCTGGCAATAATTTCAATCACTTCAGAACCGTTTACTTCAAAGGATACTTCTGTTTCAGGTTCATGAGAGGATGGAGAGGGTGTTTCATCGATCGCCGCGGTAACCCGGATACCGCCCATTTCATCATCGCGCGTTGAAACGATAATCGCGTTGTCGCCCAGCGTATCGCGGACGAGGCGCATCGCTTCAGTAAGTGTCGGGCCGTAAAATGATTTCAAACGCATATTAGATATGCCCCAATGTTTTTATTTTGGCCTTAGCGTATATCTCGTTTTGTGACAGGACAACTGTTGAAGGACGGAAACGCTCCATAATCGAACGGACATAGGGCCGGATCCCCGGGGTTGTCAAAAGAACGGGAGATTCCCCCATTGCTGCAAGTTTATCATAGGCTTGTCGGACGGCATTGATAAATTGCTGTAGCTTGGTCGGGGGCATCGCAAGGCGTCTGTCGTCATTTTCACCAGCAAGCGATTCCGCAAAAATCTGCTCCCACTCTGCCGAAAGCGTGATGAGCGGGATATAACCCATCTCATTTGTATGGGCATCGGATATTTGACGCGAGAGGCGTGAGCGCACATGTTCGGAAATTGCGGACAGGTTTCGCGTAATAGTTGCCGCTTCGGCAATGCCTTCAAGTATCGTCGGAAGATCACGCACGGAAACGCGTTCAGCTAGCAGATTTTGAAGGACTCGTTGCAATCCGCTAAGCGCGATCTGGCTCGGCACAACGTCGGCTACAAGCTTTTGCTGATCCTTGTTAAGTTCATCCAGAAGCTTTTGCGTCTCCGAGTAAGAGAGCAATTCAGCCATGTTGTCTTTGATTAATTCCGTCAAATGCGTTGTGATGACCGTTGGCGGATCGACAACCGTATAGCCTTTAAATAATGCTTCTTCGCGATAAGTGATGTCCGCCCACATGGCCGGAAGACCGAACGTCGGTTCAATCGTCGCTTCGCCGGGCAGGGCAATAGGTTCGCCTTTCGGGTCCATGACCAGAAGCATACCGGGACGCAACTCGCCGCGTCCGGCTTCTATTTCCTTGATCCGAATGACGTATGTATTCGGGGGTAATTGCAGGTTATCCTGAATGCGCACGGGCGGCATGATGAATCCCATATCGCCGGCCAACTGACGCCGCAGGCCCTTAATCTGATCCGTCAGGCGTTGTCCGGCTTCGCTATTGATGAGGCCGAGAAGTGCATAACCCAGTTCAAGGCGGACAAGATCGATGGATAAGGCACGGCTTAAAGGCTCTTCAGCGACTGGCGCGGGTTTAGCCGCTTCGGCTTCGGCTTCGGCCTGGGCTTCTCTTTTGGCGCGCACATTTTGCGCCATGTTGTAGGCGGCAAAACCGGAAACACCGCCAAGTACAGCGAAGGGGAAAAAGGGCATACCCGGTATGATTGCGAGCGTCAAAAGCATAGCGGATGAAAGGCCTAAAGCGCTTGGGTAACCACTAAGCTGTCCAAACAGGGCTTTGTCGGTTGACCCGGTGCCAACACTTGTTTTTGAAACAAGAAGACCAGCTGCCACAGAAACGAGCAGTGCCGGGATTTGTGTCACAAGACCGTCACCAACCGTCAGGCGGACATAGGAGTCTGCGGCAGCAAGGACAGGCATATTATGTCGGAAAGCGCCGATAGTAATACCGCCGATGATATTAATAAACGTTATCACCAAGCCTGCGATAGCGTCGCCGCGTACGAACTTGGCCGCACCATCCATCGAACCGAAAAAGTTGCTTTCGTCTTCCAGCTCTTTACGGCGGCGGCGCGCATCGTTTTCATCGATAAGGCCCGAAGATAAATCTGCGTCGATAGCCATCTGTTTGCCGGGCATAGCGTCCAAAGTAAAACGCGCCGCGACTTCGGCGATACGGCCTGATCCCTTCGTGATGACCACGAAGTTCACGATTGTCAAAATGGCGAAAACGATCACGCCGATGATGAAGTCGCCGCCCATAACCATGCTGGCAAACGCGCGAACGACCTGACCTGCAGCTTCCTCGCCTTCATTGCCGCGTGTGAGGATCAGACGCGTTGTGCTCAGGTTCATCGAGAGGCGCAGAAGGGTCGAAAGCAGGAGGACGGTTGGGAACGAGCTGAAATCAAGCGGTTTGCCGATGAACAGTACCGTCATGAGAATGACAACTGAGAAAGTTATGGAAATGGCAAGACCGAAGTCGACCATTAAGGGCGGTATTGGCAAAACCAATACCGTCAGGATGATCATCAGGCCTACAGCAAGCCATATCTCACCGCGCTTGAAGAGACCGGTAAAAAGGTCTTCACCATCAGGGGTTTCTACGGGGGCTATGTTGGCCTGGTCAGTCATGCGTCTAGTTCCCGCGTTATGACACGGCCCTTTCAACATCACCGGCCGCCGGAGGCACATGAACGCCGGATTCGCTATAAAGCTTGAGTTTGTTGCGTAAAGTGCGAATGGAAATACCAAGAATATTGGCGGCATGGGTCCGGTTGCCAAGGCAGTGCTGGAGCGTATCGATAATCAGGTCGCGTTCGACATCGGCAACCGTACGGCCAACAAGCGAGCCTGGAATTACGCCTATTCCACCCATGTTCAGTTGAGTTGATGACGGAGCCATATCGCTTGCAGTAATGCCGTCATTACCCAGTCCCTGGCCAGATAACATGATAGCATCGATGTCAATCTGTGGCCCTTGTGCCAAAAGCACAGCGCGGTGCATTGTGTTTTCAAGCTCGCGCACGTTGCCGCGCCAATGGTGGGATTGCAAAACCCCGAAAGCGGCAGGCGTAATTGACCGCTCGGGAATTCCGTTCGCCGCCGCGTACTTTTTCGCAAAATATTCCGCCAGAGGCTGGATGTCGGCGATGCGTTCGCGCAGAGGGGGGATATGGATGTTGACAACGTTCAAGCGGTAATACAGGTCTTCGCGAAAACGCTTGGCGCGGACTTCAGATTCAAGGTCACGGTTCGATGTCGCAAGAAGGCGGATATCGACTTTGATAGGCGTCGTGCCGCCGACGCGATCGATTTCACGTTCCTGAATGGCGCGGAGCAGCTTGGCCTGAAGACGCAGATCCATTTCGCTAATTTCGTCGAGCAGAAGAGTGCCCCCATTAGCCTCTTCGAATTTGCCGATGCGTCGCGCGACAGCTCCAGTAAACGAGCCTTTTTCATGGCCAAAAAGTTCGGATTCAAGAAGATTATCAGGAATAGCGGCGCAGTTGAGAGAGACAAAGTTCGCTTGTGCGCGGCGGCTTTTCCGGTGGATGAAGCGTGCCATCACTTCCTTACCGGTGCCGGACTCGCCTGTAATAAGAATTGATGCATCACTACTCGCAAAACGTTCTGCCATTTGTATAAGCGGCTGCATTGTCGGGTCGCGCGCGATAAAAGTGGCGTCTTCTTCCGCGACGGCTTGCAGGACGGCCGCAATAAGTTCCGCATCCGGCGGCAAAGGCACGTATTCCTTGGCCCCGGCTCGTATAGCGCGTACGGCGGCGTTCGCGTCCGTACCGATACCGCAGGCAACGACCGGGACGATAATGCGTTCGGATTTCAGGCTTTCGATCAAGCGAGCGATATCCATCACGACATCGCACATCACAAGGTCCGCGCCCTGGCCGCTGCGTAAAGCATTTAATGCGCCGTCGATGCTGTCGATATGCGCAACTTTGGCGCCGCGCTGGGTCGCAATACGACCCGCGGTGGCAATATGACCTTCGAGCTGGCCGATAATAAGCAGTCTCATTTTATGTCCTCGTTATTTGCTTCGCTTAATAAGAAAATCGTCAATTCCTTTCTGACTTGATAATTTCCGTCATCGTGATGCCCAAACGGTCTTCCACCACCACAACTTCCCCGCGGGCGACGAGGCGGTTGTTAACATAGATGTCAATCGCCTCGCCGACCTTGCGATCGAGTTCAATGACGGCGCCTCGACCTAGTTTGAGCAGGCTGCTGACTTGCATCGTTGCCTTGCCAAGCACGGCCGATACCTCGACCGGAATGCCATAGACGGCCTCAAGATCGTTGATCGTCGCTGGCGAGTTGTCCATTGGCGTTTCACCGCTGCTGCTTTCCAGTTCGGAAAGTGTGAGTGTCTCATCGTTCATGATTTTTCTCCTGAAGCATCAAGCGGTTGTGAAGGGGGAGGGGATAGCGTTTGGACGCGCTCCATGATCTTGTCGATTTCCTGCCAGAGCGTTTTAAGGTCGCGTTCAATGCCGCCGTCGGCCCATTCGACGCGGCAATCGGCCGGACCAAGTTCAGGTTCCGCAAGAACGATAACTTTGCCCGTATAGGCCTTGCGCTCCGATATTTCCTTTATCTTATCGCTAACGGCATCGAACTGTCCTTCGGCGATACGAACGACCAGGCGCGGCTCGCGGCCCATTTCTGTGATGACTTGGGAGATAATCGTCTCAATTTCTTCAAGGCCATGCTTTTCCGCATACGAAGGCATAATTTTTCGCGCGATCGAGAGGCCGACTTCCTGAAGTTGCATGAGCTGCTGCTGCCAGTGCTTGGCGCTGGTGTCGATGAGATTGCCGAGTTTTTGCTCCACTTGTTTCAGCAAGGCGTTCATAGCTTGCTGTTGCGTTTCCATGGTCGCTTTTTGGCCGGCAGCCATGCCGTTTTGATACGCTTCCTGCTTGGCGGCTTCGAGCTGCTCAAGCGTGAAAACTTGACGCGTGCGTTCCTGGCCCGCCAAGCTTAGCGCGAGATCTTCTTCAAAGGAGCGCTCGAAAAGAAATTTTCGGGCGGGAGGTGTGCTGCTTTCCTTGCTCATGGTGCTCGTATCAATAGACAAGTTCGTCTTCCTCGTTTTCTTTGGCGATCGTGATTTCGCCACGGCCTGCCAAATCCTTCGCCGTATTCACAATAATCCCTTGGGCTTCGTCCACATCGCGCAGGCGTGTCGGGCCAAGCGCCGCGATGTCTTCCTTCAACAACTTGCCGGCGCGTTCGGACATATTCGAGAAGAAAAGATCCTTGATAGCGTCCGAGGCGCCCTTCAAAGCAATGGGCAGCTTGCTCTTGTCGACCGAACGGAGAACGGCCTGAATAGCCTTGCTGTCGAGTTTGATGAGATCTTCGAAGGTGAACATCAGGCTCTTGATCTTTTCGGCGGAGTCGCGGTTGCGTTCTTCGAGCGCCGAGATGAACTTGTTTTCGCTGGCGCGGTCGAGATTGTTAAAGATTTCGGCCATCGCTTCGTGCGGGTCACGGCGGTTCGTGCGGGCAAGGTTGCTCATGAATTCGTTGCGGAGCGTGCGCTCGATGTCATCAAGAATATCTTTTTGCACCGGCTCCATGCGGAGCATACGCATTACAACTTCCATCGAAAAACTTTCCGGAAGTTGAGAAAGAACCCGCGCGGCGTGATCCGGCTTGATCTTGGAGACGACGACGGCGACGGTCTGCGGATATTCGTTTTTAAGGAAGTTCGCGAGCACGGCTTCATTGACATTAGCCAATTTATCCCACATCGTCCGGCCGGCAGGACCGCGGATATCTTCCATTATGTTATCGACGCGGGTCTTATCGAGGACTTTCATCAGCAACCGCTCGGTCGATTCCAGCGTTCCTACCAACGAACCCGTTGACGACATCTGCTCGACAAATTCAACGAAAAGGCGCTCCACAAGATTAGAACTGACGTTGCCAAGATTCGCCATGACTTGCGACAGTTCCTTGATTTCGTCATCGTTCATGTGGGAAAAAACGCGCGCAGCGCTTTCCTCGCCAAGCGAGAGGATCAATACCGCTGCTTTTTCAGCCCCCGAGAGGCTGCGAACATCTTCACGAACGCGGACGCCAGCCATAGTTCAATTCCTTACCGGTTTTCCTGATAAATCCAGTTGCGCAATATCGACACAGCTTCTTCGGGGTGCTTGTCGACAATTTCCCCGACTTTCCGCAGCGATGAAGCTTTCACGCGTCCTTCGACGCGGGAAATATCAATCATTTTTTCGATTTCGGACTCGCCTTCGGCCTCATTCTGGGCTTCACGGCTGAAAGTGCTGCCGGGCGGTGGAAGCTGAGCGGTTGGGCCGGAGCTATACGCGCCGGAGGAGGTCAGCAGGGATTGTTGCTGTTCGGATGGGACGATGCTTCCGGCGGATTCAAATATGCGCCGCAGGATCGGGCGCACAACCAGCAGAACCACGAGCAACCCTATAACAGCTAAAACCAGCGTTTCGATCATCCGCAATAGGTCCGCTTTGGGTACACCCATCAGCATTTCGGAAGGCCCGCCTTCGCTTTTCCCGGCTTCGGCTTGGACAAAACGCATGTTGGCAACTTCGAGCGTGTCGCCACGGTTCGCATCGAAATTCACAGCCGAGCGAACGAGAAGTTTGATCTGTTCCAGTTCCTCGGCCGGGCGCGGCTGATAAGTTTGTGTGCCGTCAGTGGCCGCCGTGTAAGACCCATCGACCACGACGGCAACAGAGAGACGCTTCACCTGTCCGGATTCACGAACCTGGCTGCGAACTGTTTTGTTGATCTCATAATTAATTGTTTCTTCGGCTTTTGTGCTTTTATTTCCGCCGCCGCCAGCTCCGCCGGGCAATGCCGCCTGATTTGGCATGTTATTGGTCATGGTCACGGCTTCACTGGAGCCTTCGGAAGACGTCGAGTCCTCCGTAGTGCTTTGGGTCGAGCGAACAACCTGACTTTCAGGATCAAAAATTTCGGAATTGGTCGTTATCCGGTCAAAATCGAGATCGGCCGAGACTTGCGCCCGTACTTTCCCATAGCCCAGCGATTGCGACAGCAAATCTTCAATTTTCCGCGCCTGAGCCTGTTCAAACGCCGCGCGCATGTCGTCCTGATTGCCGGAAGTGCCGTTTTCTGTCGTAGCGGGTCGCGCCAGTAGGCTTCCCTTGTCGTCAACAATGGAGATTTGCGTCGGTTGCAACTGCGGGACGGCTGCCGCAATTAAATGTTGAATGGAGGCTATTTGTTCCCTTGTCAGGGTCACGCCGCCGCGCGTCTTGAGAAAGACGCTCGCGGTTGCCAGTTGCGTGCCGTGGCTGAAAAGCTCGCGTTGCGGCAGAACCAGATGTACGCGTGCCGATTGAATGGACGTCATCGTGCTGATGGTGCGGGCAAGTTCGCCTTCCAAAGCGCGCAGGTGGTTGACATTCTGAACAAAGCTGGTGGTGCCAAAACTTTCTTTCTGGTCGAAAATTTCATAGCCGATCGAACCGCCCTTCGGCAGGCCGTCTGCCGCCATCATCATGCGGACCTTGCCAACTTGCTCGGAGCGCACGCGGATCATGTTGCCGCTGGGGGATACTTCATAAGGAATTTTAAGGGCATCGAGCTTTTGCGCGATAGCTCCCGCATCCTGCTGATCGAGCTCGCTATAAAGGAGGGCCATCGGTGATGACGCAATGCGGGTCGTCAGGAAGCCGAAAAAGCCCAACAAGCTAAAAGCGACAATCGCAATCGCGGCTAGACGCAGCGGCCCGAGATTACGCAAGGTTTGCAAAAAAGCGTTCACAGTCCGATAGCTCCCCAAGATGAGGACGGCAGCGGCTGGCAACCACAGCGGTCCTTAACATTAGTCAGAAGTAACGCCCGATTCATGAAGAATGTGTTAACCAAGTGGGCATTTTTTGCCGGGTTGCCCCTCAATTTGTGCTTGTTTGGCAACAGGTTGCTAAACAAAGAAATCCCCGTTTACGAAGTTAACTGCGATGTAAGAAAGGCACTTGGAAGGTTAAGGCTGATCGCAAGTCGCCACTGTTTGTCACGATTCGTGGTTTACGAACAATAGTTTATTAACATTGTTAACGCCGATTGCTGTTTTTCCTTTCGGGCGATAGGCGTATAATGGGTCTGAGAAGGGGAAAAGAATAAAAGTGAAAAAGGTTGAGAAAAATGACTGGCATTAAAGGACTCGGAAAATCGAACGTTGAAGTCGCTATCACCAGCATTCGGGATGCCATAAAGAATTATGACAATCCCCATTCGCCGGAATACAAAACGCTTCGCAATATCCCGAAAGAAGAACTGTTGGAGCTGGATGCGAAACTTGAATCGCTGCGGATTCGGGGGGTCCGGAACATCGGTTTTGCGTCTGACTTGTCGGTTGTTGAGCAGGTGCGGACTCTTCGCGAAAAAGCGGAAAAAATCGAAGTGGCCCTTAACCATAACGTAAAACCCGAGGAAGCGGAGAAGCAAGCCGGGATCTATGCCGATGATCGTGATGATGCCGTGGCCGTGCCAAAGCTACTGGGAAGGTTGCTTGAACTTTATGTATTGGGCGTTGTTACTGAGGCCGTGTTGGCAAGCCCCAATACGCCGGCTTTGCGACAGCAGTTAGAAAAGGTGGTTAAAAAAGCCGAGGAAAAACTCGCCGCGAAAGAAGAAACCGCCAAGAAACCTGAACCGACCCAAAAGAAACCGGAAGAAAAACATGAAGAAGAAATATTAGCCGGAACGCCACTTGTTGCGGCCGCAGCTGTTGCGGCGCTTGTACCGGCTCCAGAACAGCAAGCCCAGCTTGTTACGGAAGAAGAACCCGAAGAAAAAGAAGAAGGGCCTAAACCGATTGCGGCAACGGCAGCGCCTGAAACCGGGATGGCGGCAAAGAATAAAGAAGCCGATCCGTTCCTTCCGGCCATGGCCCCGCGCATGGGCAACCATAAAATGCTGGATACTGAATTGGGCGTTGTCCCGGCCAGTGTGCAAGCTGCAGAGCCGCATCCACAAACACCGGTTAAAAAAGTTCCGCATCACGAAATGCCGTCCCCTAAATTCGATACGGGCACGGAATAATATAGTCTTTCCAATTAATTATCATACTGCGTCATTCCCGGGAGCGCGTAGCGCGAGCCGGGAATCCATTTTTGTATCAACAAGATGGATGCCCGCCTGCGCGGGCATGACGCTGATTTTTTATTTGTAATGGCTATAATCACTTAATTTCAATCCGGATCAAAAAAGCGGCTGCCTTTTTTATAAAATCTCGCAGCATGTCCAAGAAGTGTACCAAGCGGAACGTGCGGTTCACTGCCTATTTCACAACTCGAAGCCTCGCAATTACCCACATCACAATCGCCCCGTGGCCCTTCATAGCGTTTTATGTCTGACCAACGTTCTCTCCCCATAGAAGTCCGAGGTACTGGTTTTTCATCAGACATGATTTATCCTCCTGTTTTCAAGAGAAATTACCCTTCCAATATATCGCGTTAGAGGAATTTCGTCACGTATGTATTGGCGATTTCCTGCCGTAACTGTATGTTCGTCCCATCAACGGGTACGAAAAGGCATGCCTCACCACATCGGCATTGATATCGGCGGCACGAAGATCGCGGGCGGGATTATTACGTCCGAGGGTTCGCTGTTGACCGAGATGATCGTTCCGGTGCCTATGGAATACGATCCTTTTCTTACGGGCTGCCATGAATTCGTGCGCTTGTTAAGCGCGGTGGCGGGCGCTTCGAATTGTTCGGTCGGCGTTGGCGTGGCAGGGCGTGTGGAACGGGATTTGGGGCAAGTGCATGCCGTTAACCTTCCGTTTCTTGATGGAAGGACATTCCGGAACGACTTATGCGATCTCGTGGGCCGTAAAGTGCGGTTGGCGAATGATGCCGACTGCATCGCGTTGGCCGAAGCCGTCGATGGAGCAGGGGCGGGTTATAACAGTGTCCTTGGCCTAATTCTCGGTACGGGGGTTGGCGGCGGGTTCGTTTATAAGGGACAGCTTCTTGAAGGCACGAACGGTCTGGCGGGCGAAATCGGCCATTTGCCTTTGCCGTGTCGCGAAGATACGGACGGGCCTTTGGAACCTTGCGGGTGCAAACAAAAAGGATGTCTCGACAAATCTATAAGCGGCGGCGCGCTCTCACGACTTTATCATGCGATGACAGGCAAGGAAGCTGATGCCAAAACGATTGCTGATCTGGCGCGTCGGCAAGATCAAGAAGCCTTGCGCGTTCTTGAACGATTTTACGATGTTGTGGCCAAGGCGATGGTGTCGGTCATCCATGCGTTTGATCCCGAAATTATTGTCGTGAGCGGCGGCTTGTGTTCGTTGCCCGGATTGTATGAAGAAGTGCCGAAACGCTGGGGCCGTTACACGATGGTGCCGGATATCAGGACGAAATTCGTTCCCGCCAAACATGGCCCTACAAGCGGCGTTCGCGGCGCGGCGTGGCTGGGGCGTGAGTAATTTGACAGTAATGAATATATAAAGTACTTAGATATTGTTTATTACTTCAATAATTTAGACGAGAGGGATATTTCATGTCTCAAAAAATCGACATAACGAAATGTGAGATTATTCCCACACGCGACGGGGGAAATTATATTCGTATCCATTTCCAGAATGCAGGCGATGGGGAGATACCGCCCGGTGAACTGAAGGTGGAAAGTTTCAGCGGTGGATTTTGGCGGGGTTTTGTTTCCGAGGCTGTGCGTCTTGGCAATCCCTCAACCGTTCCTCCGGGCGGACAGGTGACGGTTATGGAGAAGTTCTATTACCCAACAAATCGCTTGTGGTTTAACAAATATGTTCCTCTCGCGGGCGAAAACATTCCTGTTGAAGATAAATCAATACCTGTCAATTCAGTCTGGCGTAAAGGATTTTGGGGCGGACTGAAGCATGTCGTTACCAAAACCGCGAACAATCTCGGGTAGGAGCTTTTTTATGCCGTTACGCCATAAAGATTTACTTGAAAGAAAAAAACCGAAGGCCTTATTGCCTCTTGATCCTAGAGAGAAAAAGGCTATTGAATCATTTAGACGGGCAGGCAATTTGGCTCGTCGATTGTACGAACTAAATCCTATAAATAGAATTCAATTGCGTCTTGGTCCGGGAAAATCTTTTATTGAAAGAAATTTTACGAGAGTTGAACACGAGCCAGATCCTCACTAAATTGGCCTTAACTCCTGTCCGAGAAAACCAGCTTCAATCCAAACAACAACAAAAGCGATCCGGCAACGCGGTCGATGATTTTACTCACCTTTTGATAACGTGCGCGAACTTTCGGCGAGGATAGCACGAGCGTCACGATCCCAAACCAGATAAGGGCCGTCACAAAGCACAGCAAGCCGTAACTATCTTTGTCGGCGTGTTGGTGTTCGGCGTTAAAGCAAGAGCGAACACGCTTGCAAAAAACGCGATGGCTTTAGGATTGGCTAAGTTGGTCAGCAAGCCGGTGATGAAAGCATTGCGGCGGGCAGGGAGGGATTTTTCACATGTGGCAGAAGGTGCCGGGGTATGAACACGGAACGTCGAACGCCATAACGTTACGCCTAAATAACAGAGATAGAGTCCGCCAAGTATTTTGACCGCCATCATCAGCCAGACCAGACGTTCAAAAACAAGGCTAAGGCTCCATAAACTCAAGGTCGCATAGATCATAATCCCGGCGGAGACTCCTGCGGCGCTTTGAATCCCGGCCATGC